>NZ_JBIAQG010000017.1:0-241597 GCF_042888805.1 Streptomyces sp. NPDC002730 | reverse complement strand
GCGCGCCGTCTCCTCCGGAGACATGACGCGCCGTCACTACGTGACGGAGCGTTGCCCGTCGCTCCGCGACGAATATGTAACGCCGCTCCGCGGCATTACATGGCTGGCTAGGAGGAATGAGCCAGCCTCTCGCTTGGCCGTTACATAAAGTGTGGAGCTCGCGGGCATCGATGGCTTTGGTACCACATCTCTTACCTGCGACTTTATCTTATAGGAGGGCACTCTGTTCTAGTAACAAGGTCGACCTAACTTCCGTTGAAGGCCCTCCGGACCGCCCCTCTCGCCTAATGTGTACCCATTATGTAACGCTCTCGCCACGGTACATAATTTATGTAATGGCTACTCTCTGTACTGAGACTAGTGGTCTGGTCCTCTCGTGAAGCATTCGACGCCCGGAAAGGATGATCAAAAAAAACTTGCCAGAGGGATTCTGCAACTCGCCAAGAAAGTGGCTTACATTTCTGGTGCATCCACTCGCGTTACATAACTTATCTATTTCTGATGGAGTGTTGAGGATTCTGTACCAATTCTGGTGGTCAGCGTGAGAATAACCATTCGTCACTCATGCCACACCAACAAAAAAGCACCACCCGTCAGTGTCAACCAGATAGCCGCGCCTGCGCCGCTGATGCCCAAGTGGTGGTCGGCATGAGAATGACATGGCTCTTCGTCACTCATGCCACAACGGGTGAGCACCACGTCCGCACCAACGACGAGGGCACCGCACCTGCGCCACTGACGCCCAGACGACGAGGTCCAACTGGCACTCCCCCGCAGACCGTCATACACCGGCGGGGTTCATTTGCCACGGCCCGATCGAGGGCTTTCGCTTCTCGCTGAAGCCGCTGCGCACCGGCGTCCACATGGAGCCCATGCCCACCCCCTACGGGCGGCAGCTGGTCATCCGTGGCGTCCTGCCCGGCCCCGCACGCTGAGCGGGTGACCCGGGCGCCTCGCTGTCGTTGGGCACGGCATCGCGTGCATGAATACCCCCGCGGATAGGCGAGCGAGCCCCCAGCAGCTGACAGGCATGCGCGCCGCCATCGTCAGCGTAATTGCCGCCATGTCCGGAGTAGTTGCCATCACAACCGGCAGCCCGACCAGTCCGGCGAACCCGTTCAGGACCCCTCAAGGACGCAGGCAACTCGCCCGCGATCTCGCGCTCGGGCTCACGTACGGGGTCACGTTCGGGCTCATGGTCGGGGTAGTCGGGGTCACCTTCGGGCTCGCGCTCGGGCTCACGGTCGGCGCGCGGGCTTCACGGCGGTATGCGATGTTCCTGCTCTGCTCGCGCCGCCGCCTGCCGTTCCGGCTCGGCCTGTTCCTGGACTGGGCCGTCACCGCAGGACTCATGCGCTACAGCGGGCCCGCCTACCAGTACCGCCACCGTGAACTCCAGCACTGGCTACGCCAGCATCCCCAGCCCCCATCGGCGCCTTGACGACACAGCCCTGCCGCGGCTTATGCGGCACGTCCGTCCGGAGTGAGCATCCGTGCGGGAAGGCGTCGTCACGACGCTCTTCAGAACGGCACCGTCATCAAACCCGCCAAACGTCACCACCCCAACCTGCGAAATGAGGATGTGACACAGCTGCTGTCCGACCACGCGCCGCCGTGGACGAACTGACCCGTCGCCTCGGGCTCACCGTCGCGTGAACACGGCAGACGGCCACCGACCGCGCCGTAACCGGGGGCATCAGGCTGCCGTTGAACCCGGCATTGCGTGTCGGTTGACCAGTGCTTGTGTCCGTCGCGGTGTGGTTGCGTCAGTTCTGCCTGGTTCCGCGGGAGGTTGGGCGTACACTCGGGGTGCCGGCACTCGTTGCCGGTCGCGCACCGCTCTGGATACATGGAACTGCATGCCGCAGGGTTCGAACTGAGGCATGAAGAGCGGCTGGCATCCGTCATCGACGGGCGTTCGGTCCCTGGTGGACCGACTGACCAGCAGCTCACCCAGGACCATGGAACGCCGGTCGGCACGGGACGTCGCGGAGATGTGAGCCGCTGATGGAGCGTGACGGCGCTCGCCGCCCCCTGTGGACGGCGCGCAGTGGAAGCAGTGGCCCAAGTGCCCCTGCCGCAGGTCTTTCCTGCTGCGCGCGACGCCCAGGAAGTTTCGACGGCCTGAACGGGCAGGAGCCCGATGACGGCCTGCCTCCCCTGCTGCGCCGTCCCGAGCCGGTGGCGGACCCGCAGCCGGTGACCAAGCTCCGCGGGGCGCGCAAGGCGCTGCTTGCGAACCCCGAGACCTCGCTGGACGAGCAGGCGGCGAACGCCATCACCTCGGGTGCGGTGGACCCCGCGCGGCTGCAGGCGCTCTCCGCCGGTGAGCCGGTCAGCCTGCTCACGGCCAAGCCGGTCGTGGGCGGCACGCTGTATGCGACCGCGCCGCACTACCGCTACCCAGACCTCGACGTCCTGCCGGACTTCATCAACCAGCGGTGGGCGGACCAGCTGCGTACAGCCATGGACGTGGCGCCCTCCACGTCGCTGGTCACGTCGTACGAGACGCTCACCGATGCCGAGACCGCCAGGCCGATCGCGGTCTTCACGGTCCGTATGCGTGACCGCAAGGCCCTGGCCAAGGCGGTCGCCGCGAGCATGCGCAACACGTTCCACGCCCAGAAGGGCGAGAACGACTACACGCAGAGCGTGCTCCAGCAAGGCGTGAAGGAGCCGCTGACGCTGTTCGTGATGCGCATCGTGTACGAGGACGGCACCGAGGACACCTTCCTGGTCGCGGGCGACGGCAACAGCCGGCTGGTGAGCATGTGGCTGGCGCGCACGGGCGGCGACATCGAGGCGGCGATCTCGGCCTGCATCAGCTCCGTCATCGGCTCGACCGAACAGTCCGGGGGACGCAGCCGTGCGGAGCAGGCGGTCGCGCGCCGACGGGTGGCCGAGCTGACGGCGCGGACCCGTAAGAACCTGGCGGCGTCCACGCTGACAGAGGCGACCCGGCGGGAGGGGCACACGCTCGCCTTTCCCGCGACCGTCGTCGTCGGGGCGCGGGCCGATGGGGGTGAGCCGCTGGCGGACCTGGTGGCGGCCCGGGACGACCTGCTGGCCAACCTGCACGTGCACGTCACGGCCTGGACGCCGGGGGCGCAGAACACGCAGGGCATGCAGCGGGTCTACCGGCATGGCCTGGGCGAGGGTCTGATCGCCCCGGACGTGCACCGGGTGCTGTCGGGCACGGTGGGTGCGCAGGCCATGCACGAGCTGCTCGGGGTTCCGGCGCACCGTCTGTGGTCGGCTGCGGTCCATCAGCACGCGGTGCTCGCCGGGCCGCACGCGGACGGTCTGAACCGGCTGATCAAGCAGGAGTTCGGGATGGGCAAGGCCGACCGGCAGCGGGTCAGTGAGCGGCTGGCGCCCATGGCGCTGTCGGCCTACCGCAGCCAGGAGGGCATCGAGCAGCCGCTGCGGGCCTTCGGCAACGGCGGCACGATCACCGACCGGGTGTGGAAGCAGCCGTGGGAGCTGACCAAGGGCGACGACGCGTTCGAGGTGCTCGACGGCGTCCTCGGGCGCGCACTGGCCGGCGAGGCGGGTGCCGTGGCGGAGTTGACCGTGCTGGGCGGGAGCGCGGCGATCCTCGATGGCTACATCACGCGGGACCGCGGCTCGAAGGAGGGCACCGACCGCGACA
This sequence comes from Streptomyces sp. NPDC002730, assembly GCF_042888805.1. Lineage (NCBI taxonomy): Bacteria > Bacillati > Actinomycetota > Actinomycetes > Kitasatosporales > Streptomycetaceae > Streptomyces > Streptomyces sp. NPDC002730. The sequence goes on along the minus strand of NZ_JBIAQG010000017.1, from coordinate 237,945 downwards.
GCCGGAAGGCGCCCTTCCGGGCGACGCCGGTGAAGCTGCTGGATCTGCTGTCGCAGACCTCCGGGGGCTTGCGGATGCTGCACTCCATCGCCTGCGCCCACGTCGCCGCCGACCCGGCCGTGCTGCCGAAGCTGTTCCACACTCAGGAGCGCGAGGTCGACGGCGTGCTGGTCCTCGACGGCGAGCCGGTGCTCGACCAGGCCGGTGAGCAGGTGATCATCGACTACGAGTGGGACCTCGTCCACGCCGCCGACCCGGCCGAGGCCGAGCGCACCATCGCCAAGAACCGCGCGGCGCTCAAGACGGGCGGCGGATCGCAGGAGCGCGAGGCGGAGGACGTGCGCCAGCGCCGACAGCTCGAGCAGGGCATCGCCTCCGCGTCCAAGGCCGCTCGGGCCCTGGCCCGCATGAGCCAGAAGCGCGGCAAGGGGGTCTTCGGCACCTTCGACGGAGTCCAGGCGCTGCGTGACCAGCTGAAGAAGCTCGACGAGGTACTCGTCGCCTTCGGGCCGGCCGACACCTCGATCATCGTGATCGACGAGGACGAGGACGAGGAGGGTGCCGAGTGAGCGCCCCTCTCGCGCTGCCTGCGGCAATCGGCCGGGCGCTGCGGCCGGTCCTGCGGCTGATGGGCCCGGTGCTCGACTACGGCGCGGCCCAAGTCGGCCGCGGGGGCTCGCCGGTGGTGGTGTGTCCGGCCCATCCGGCGGCGGTGCGCCGCCGGGTGACGGCGAGCTGCGCGGTGTATGTCGCATGGGACAGCCGGTGCGGGTGCCGGTATGTGGGCAGCGTGTGCCGCCAGGGAGCGGGCGCGGTCGGCGACCGGCTGGCCGAGCACTACGCGCACCCCACGACCGGAGTGCTCCGGCGGGGGGCCTGGTCCCTGCTGACCGTGCTCCCCCTGGCCGACCAGGCCGCCCTGGAGGTGGTCCGCAACGCTGAGGGGTGGACGGCCCGGCTGCTGAACCCGGTGGACGGATCCGCTCACCCGCGTATCAACCTCGCGCAGACGCCCGCCGCGCTGGTCTCCCGGCCCGCCCGGGAGACGGAGTTCATCCGCTCCGGCGGCGCGCTATGGGGTCCGGCGTAGCCGTCATCGAGGCGCACAGCGGCCCTCCGTTCCACGCCACCAGGGGGCCGCTGTGCGGGGCGCAGCGGCACGGGGCAGGTCAATCCCGGCCGGGCAGAGCGGCCCCGCGGATGCATGTGGGGAAAGAGGCAGGTGTCGTTCCCGCGCCCATGTCATTCTGGCGGGTTGGCCATGGGACGAGAGAAAGCAAAGACGATATGACAGCACGTACGTACGAGCCCTGGGCTGCACCGGTCGTCACGGCGGTGGCGGGTGTGCTCGGCGACACCGCGCAGGGGCTGACCGGGCGGGAGATCGGGCAGCTGCTGGCGGCCGTGAGGGTGCCGGAGGTGGAGGGCGGCAACAAGCGGGACCGGCTGGCCGGGGCGCTGCTGGCGCAGCAGGCACGCCAGCAGGTGTCGAACTGCGTGATCGCGTTCATCACCGCGGCGATGGCCCCGGTGCGCTACGCGCAGCAGCCGCAGACGTTCTCGCGCCGGCAGGACGACCTCAACGAGGTCCTCGTCCACGTCGGGCTGCGGGTGAACGACGAGGGCAAGCTCGCCAAGGGGGCGGCAGCGGCCACCCTGAACCAGGCCGCGCAGCACGCCAGTTCGCTGCGGTCCGAGCTGCGCCGGCGCTCCACACATCCGGAAGTGCTGCGCTACTGCACGCTGGAGATCTTGGCCAAGAACCCCTTCCACGCCAGCCTGGAGGCGGTCAAGTCGGTGGGCGACCGGCTGCAGAAGCTCACCGGCCAGGGCCTGGACGGGGCGCGGCTGGTCGACGCGGTGCTCATGCCCGGCCAGGGCACCGCCCGGGTGGCCGTGAACACGAATGCCACCGTCCCCGAGCTGGATGAGCAGAAGGGGCTCGCGAACCTGGTCAAGGGCTTGTTCAGCATGTACCGCAACCCAGCCGCGCACGAGCCGCGGCTTCACCGCACGGTCACCGACGAGGAGTTGCTGGAACTGCTGACCACGCTGTCGATGGTGCACCGCCGGCTCGATGGCGCGCACGTCACGCCCTGAGGCCAGCCGCAGCTGCCATCAACGCAGCCACGAAGCGGCCTGTCGACCAGGGCCCGTATTGCCGCCTGGTTTGTACGTGAGTAGCGACGTCGTTTTGACCTGAAATTGGGAGTCGTACGCTCTCGCGAATAGGTGGTGTTCACGAGAACGGGAGGTAGCCACCCCGAGCTTCGCTCAGCTGCTGTGTCGGACCAGGACTCCTACCTCTGTCCCCAGCCGCGAGCTACACAATGGCGTTGCCGAGCGCATCCGGGTGTCGTTCTCCCCCGGAAAGCCGCCGGGAGGGTGTCGCAGAGCAAGGCGGACAACCAAGCGCGCTGTGCTGTGTGGATCCCAGAGGTCGCGCAACTTCCAGCCGTCGGAGGCCCACTTGAGCGTGATGGTCATGGTGAACCGTGCAACCGGCGCTTTCGAGCCTTTGCCCGTCCCACCAAACAGCCCCGAATATCAGCCCCCCACAGTCGCCGTATCGCCGTCGTACCGTGACCGTCATCCCGGCCAGCCGCCAGCCCAGGCCGGGGCGGAAGCCAGGCTGCGGTCAGCGACAGGACGCAGCTCATGAGCGATCTGACGGCAGGGATCTTCGCCGTGGGCGGCGCTCTTGTGGGCGGGGCCGCGACCTTCGTCGGCACGGTCTGGGAGCACCATCAGCATGCGAAGACTGCACGGACAGAGATGGCTATGGCAGCTGTTGACCTGGTCATGACCGAGTTCGCGGAGATCCAGAAGGTCATCCGCCTAAAAGCGGGCAGCTACGACTGGCCAGCGGAGGACACTCGCCGCACAACGCCAGGCGCCTTCTGGAGATCGACGACCCTCGCCAAGCAGAAGAAGATCAAACGCTTCAATCTCATGCAGGACCGCCGCGAGCGAATCGAGCTCGCGATGCTGCGAGTTCCTGACGCTCCCCTGCGGCTGCGCATCCTGGTGGACATCAGGATGATCTATACCCTCCCCACAGAAACGTCGGCTGCAGCCAGCCACAGGCGCGACGCGCGTATCTGCAGCGACGCACTGGAGTGCTTGGGGGCATACCGGCGGGGGGAGCCCATCCCAGAACCGGATCCCGTCGTCCAGGCGGCATTCCAATCATTGAAGAGGTACACAGGTGTTACTGGGCGGGACCGGCTGTAGAGGCTCGGAACCCCTATCCCTGGACAGCTACCTTGCGGTCGGGGGCAGAGATTGGAGCATCGACCCACCCGTCACTGACCTGGACAACGCCCTGCTCGGCGGGTCAACACCGCACGTTCTCCACAGCTTGCATGTCTATGCAAAAGCATGACAAGCCGTGAGTGTGTCCGACCCCCATGAGCGACTCCCAAACTCATCGACATTGATCACGGCGGCGATACGCGAGCGACTCCCGAAGTCGTCAACAAACGACACCCGTTCCCGTGTCCACAGCCAGCCGCCCGACCGTTCCGGCACGGCGTACGACGGACTGGTGGGCGCTTCAGGCCCGGGCCGGGTCGACGTCGTCGACCAGCGTCTTGCTCAACTCCCTGAGAGCAATGGGTGTTCGACCTCGGGCCGGGCCCGCCTCGGGCCGACCCGAGGTCCGCTCGCCCCTTCGCCTCCCACACCACCAGGCCGAGTGGGTACACGGCGCAGGCTGAGCCACGACGGCGGTCGGCGAACAGGGAGCGACACCTGGTCCTCGTCTGTGTTCCCACCCTCCACCGCACGCTCTGCGCCGATCGAGCAGCTGCGCGCCCTCGTCAAGCGGCCGCGCGAGCGGCGACGTCGGCTGCGGTGAGTGCGCAGCGGGCGGCCTCCTCCAGGGTGTGGTGGTCGGCGTGAGAATGACATGGCCTTTCGTCACTCATGCCGGCAACGAGTGAGCACCGCCCGTCAGTGTCAACTGACGCTCAGACAACGACGTTCAACTTGCGCTCCCCCGCAGACCATCAGTCTTACGGGGCGCCGCGCGCCGCTCTGGGCCGGCCTGGCCAGTGGCGGGCGGTCGTGTTAGGCGCCGATGCCGATGTAGGAGACGTAGGTGTAGGCGCCCCAGTCGGAGTCGAGTTCGGCGATGACGTCGTCCCAGAGGTCTTCCAGGGTGTGCAGGTCGCTGGCGACGAGGGCGTCGACGGCGTCGTCCCAGATGTAGCGGACCTGGCGGTGCTGGATCCTCAGGTTGTCGCGGCGGCGTGGTTCGTCGACGACGGTCTGGTTGACGGGGTGGATCTCGATGCGGGTGCCGCGGCCGTTGCGGTTGAGGTGTTGCTTGAGGGCGCCGGGGTTGGTGAGGACGTTGTGGGCTCGTAGGTTCCAGTAGGCGGTGTCGATCGCTTCGAGGTTGGCTGGGCGTGGGCGCTGGGTGCCGCGGGTCCAGGCGCGGATCGTGGCGGGGGTGGCGTGGATGCCGGCGTCGGTCAGGGCTTGGGGGCCGCCTTTGGTAGTGGTGAGGTAGCGCATGCGGGCTTTCAGGCCGCGGCGGGTGTCGACTGGGGATTTGATTCCGCCGTCGATGATCATGCGTTCGAGGGCGTCTTCGAGGGCGCGGGCGAGGGCGATTTTGCCGTGGACGTTTCCGGGGTCGCGGTCTGCGCCGTAGTTGCCGAAGTTTTTCCATCCGTCGGTCGACATCTATCGGGTGCTCTTCCTCGGCAGGTGGTATTGGTCTTTTTGTTTCATCTGGGTGGTGAGGCGGCCTTCGGTGAATACGGTGCGCCAGTCGCCTGCTACGTGGAGTTCGTCGGTGCCGCGGACGCGGACGACGGTCAGGCCGTTGCTGTGGGCGCGGTGGGATTTATACCAGAGGTTTGCGAATGCCTGGGAGCGGATGATGTGCATCCAGTCGGGTCGGCGGATGTCGCGGTTGACGCTTGATTCTCCGATGGTGGAGGTGAATTTTGAATACATGGCTTTGATGTATTCGATGGTCACCGTGTCGTCGTCTTTGATGGCGTTTTCGCGGGCCTCGGTCAGGACGCGGCGGAATTTTTCCAGTAGGCCCTCGCTGGCGCCGGAGGTCCAGCGTTCAGTGATGTGTGGGGCCTCGCACATGCCGAGCCGCGCGCAGCGGATCAGCAGGCGGATGGTGGCGTCGTCGAGGAGGACGGGGCCGTCTTCGCGGCGGTTGCCGATGGGGTCGGGCAGTTGGGGGTGGTGCCAGGTGGGGCGGGTGGGGAGGCGGTAGATGCCGGAGCGTTTGGGGTCGAAGCCGCCGTTGGGGTCGTGGATCAGGGCGCCGATGGGCAGGTGGGTCTTGAAGGCGGACAGGAAGCTGGCGTTGGTGTCGAGGGCGTTGACGGTGATCGGGGGGTGGGTGCCGTTTTGGAGGGCGTCCATGAGGTGGGTGTTGGTCCAGTTGTGGCGGCCTTCCCAGATTTCGTCGGCGCCGTCCTTGGTTTTCTTTCGGAGGAATTCGAGGGTTTCCGGGTAGACGGTGTGCTCGTAATTTCCGCCGACGCGGGTTGCCTCGAATAGGGCCATTGCATTCGGGACTGCCTTTTTCACTAGGGCTTCGGTTGCGGCGGTGATGTCACCGTCGTGGTCGTGGAGGGCTTCGTCGACGGCGCGGGTGATCATGCCGGTGAAGTAGCTGTAGTCCCGGTTTGCGTATCCGCCTTCGGGCGGGGGTGAGGCGGCGCGGCGGGGCGATGGCCTGGGTGTGGCGGCAGTGTGGGCCGTCGGGGCGGGCCGGGTGGGCGCGGGGTCCGGGGGTGGGCTGGTGGGGGCTTGGCGAGGCGCCTGCAGGGTCTGTGCGGGGGTGTGCGGGGTCATGGCCGGGGGTGTCTGCGGTGCTGGGCTGGTGTAGGGGTGGGTGGGGTCGGTGATGCGGGCGTGGGCGAGGTCGGCGTGGAGGGTGAGGGTGGCCTGCGGGCCGAGGTCGCGTTCGGTGATGGTGGTGTGGATCTGGTCGGCGTCGCGGGTCAGGGTGATGGTGATGTCGAGGCTGAGCGCGGCGATCAGCTGGGGGTCGTCGGTGTCGACGGCGGCGAGGACGGGGAGTTCGTGGGTGCGGGCCAGGTGGGCGAGGGCCTGGGCGGCGTCGGTGATCTGGGCCGGGCCGGACAGCGGCAGCCGGGGGTCTTCGGTGGTCTGAAGGCGGTCGACCACGACGAGGGCTAGGCCGGGCAGGTCCGGGACGCTCTCGGCGATCGCGTCGGTGGTCAGGTCGGTGCCGTCGTCGATGTACAGCGGGGCTGAGGCCAGGTGGTGGTGGAGGGCCGCGGTGTCGTCCTGCTCGGTGGGAGTGAGGCGGCCGGCTCGCAGGCGACGGTAGTCGACAGGCAAGTGCGCGGCGACGATGCGTGCGGCGATGTCGGCGCGGGTGAGTCCGGAGGCGGCGTACAGGACGGGTTGGTGCTGGTCGAGGGCGCTGGTGCGTGCGGCGGCGGTAGCGACCAGGCTGGACCCGGCGCCTGGGGCGGCGGCAACGAGATAGAAGCGGCCGGGTTGGAGGCCGCCGAGGGCGTCGTCCAGGGTGCGGATGCCGGTCGACAGGCCCATCAGGGGTGCGGGTGTGGTGGTTTCACCGGTGGGGGCGGTGGTGGGGAGGACCGTGTCGAGGGCTTGGGCGAGTGCGGCCAGGCGCCGCGGGGTGCGCGGCGCAGTGATGGCTGGTGGGCAGCTGGCCGGGGTGGCCGTCTCGTGGCCGGTACCGGGCATGGCGGGAGTGGGGGCCGACGGGCCCGGCTCAGGCGTGGTCGAGGAGGCTGCCGGAAGGGTGGTCGGCGGTGCGGCCGGGTGCTGGGGTGTCGGAGTGCTGGGTGTGGGGGTGGCGGGGGTTGGAGCGGTAGCGGCTGGCGGGCCGATGGGGGTGGTCGGCGGGACCGGTGTGGTTGGGGAAGTGCCGGGTGAGGCGGGGGGTGTATTGGCAGGTGCAGGCGTTTCTTGGGCTGCTGGCGCCGGTTCCGGCTGTGGTTCTGAGGACGTGGTGGGTGCAGCCGCCGCTTCGGCAGGGGTAGTTGTCGGCGCGGGTGCGAGGTCTTTGACGGCTTCGGCTGCTGCTGTGGTCGGAAGGGGGTTCTGGACTGCTTGCTGGCCCTCAGGGGGTGTTGTGGCGGAGTCCGGGGCTGCTGTTGCAGCCGGAGCTGCTGTGTCGGGTGCGGGCTCGGCTTGAGGTGCGGGCAGGGTGGGGGTGCCGTCCGCGGCTGCGGGGAGCAGTACGGCGACGGGAGTCTTGTGACGGCACAGCACCTGGGGGTGGCCCTCGGCACCGTACTGGATCAGATCCCCGAGCTTTTTGCGGGCGTCCGCGAAGCTGTGGGTGATGGCTTGGGTGAGGTCCCAGCCCAGCTCGGTTGCGTGGGTTGGGGTGGTGAGCAGCGCATGGTGCGGGCCGCGAGTCAGGGGCGTGGGCTGCCCTTCGACGGCAGCGTCGATCATCTGCCGGAGTGTGCTGCGCGCCTCGTGCAGCGTCGCTGGGCCGGTACGCGCCAGGACGCGTCGTGTTTCCGCGTCAGGGGCAGCGGAGGTTGTTCCCGGCTCATCCAACGGGCCCTCAACTGACTCGGGTTGACTGTCCTCACCGTGTCGCCGGCCGGCGTCTTCAGAGGCTGCCTTGGCCGCTGCGGACGGAGTGGGAGGCGTCGGAAAACTCAGGGGCCAGTTGCCCGCCCAGCTCGGAGCCCGGTCGGACGGCTCCGCCGGGGTTGCGGGCGGGGCAGTGTGGGCGGGGTTGTCCGGCACGGCAGCGCCGGAAGACGCCTCACCGGCGGTGTGGGATGAACGCGAGGAGGACACCCGGGGACTCCAAGAGCAGAAGCGGCAAGCGGGTTGCGAGGGGAAGTGCAGTCGGCCGGAAGCGGCCGCCAGCGGATGCGAAGCGACCGCGCCATCAAAAAATGTAACGCTGCCACCTAGTATAGGTGACGGTACATAATATTGGTCGGAGTTATGTAACGCCGAGTTGGAGAGTCGCGGGTGATCGGGACCGGTGTCTCCGGAGGGTGACGGTGGCGGAGGACGGCAGGCCGTCGGCTCGGGAGCCGTCAGGCGCGAGCGGCGACGGGGTGACAGGTTCTGCCATGGCCTTCAGCTGAGCGCGGAGGGCGGAGGGCGGCCTGCTCGGCGGTCTTCGATTGCGGCAGCAGCACTCGCGCTTCAACGCCGCGGGCACCGCGCCGGCCATTGTCCTCCTTCCTTGCCATCGAACACGATCCGGCGGGAGCCAAGTGCGATCATGCAGGTGTGAACCATCTCGGCGACATGCACATGCGTACCTGGACGCTGCGTTGGATGGCCCTCCTCGCAGCCAGCACCCAGGATCAGCTTGTCTGGATCGGCGAGCGTGAGCTTGATACGGAGTCCGTCGTTGAAGAGGTCGAGCTCCTCTGCCGCATCTCCGAAGGGCTCGCGGAGCGCGGAGTCTTCGAACGCCGGAATCAACGCGATCTTCAGGCCGTCGGCTGTCGCCTCGGCGAGATCGATGCCGCCTGTCGCGCCGGCCTCTGGGGCACCACCCTGGCCACGGATCCGGCGTGGGACAACATACGTTCCCTCGCCCGCCGGTTTCTCTTCACGACGCTGGGCGACTGGCGTCAGCCGCTGCCACGCCCCGTGTACCCGCACACGGACAATCACTGAGCACGTCCTGGCCGCCTGGGCGACTCTCACGCGTGTTCCTTGGGCGCTTCAAGTACCTTCCTTGGCCCGCACAAGGCAGGATGGCCTTCGCACAGTAAGGCCGGGGGAGGCTCGTGGTGGGGACGGCGAATCCGCAGCTCGTGTTCGTTCATGGGATCGGCGGACTCCGGAACGCGGAGGCGGAACGACGGCAATGGCTCCGGGCGTTGGCCACCGGCGTGCGGGCCGCCGGACGGGCGGAGTTAGTCTCGGCACTCACCCAAGGCTGGCTGGCGGATGTGCGTTTCGCCGACTACAGCGATCTGTTCAACATCCGAGGGGCCCAGGGAGGCGCGGCGGGCGGTGAGTTGGACCCGTCCGAAGAGCAGGTGCTCTCCGGCTTGTTGGAGGCGATGGTGGATGAGCTCGCCGAGCAGTATCCACCGGATACCGGTACACGCGACGCCAGGGTCATCGAACAGGCCCGGCACCATGTCGAGGCGCTCTCATCCGGCAGCCGTGCGCAGGGCGTGGGCGAGTTCGCACGGCGACTGGTCTGGGTGACCACGACGCTGCTCCAGCTGCCCGGTCTTCGCCAAGGTGCGCAATGGGCAAATGGTCAGGCGTTCGCGCTGCATCTCTCCCAAGTCGCACGCTACTTGAACCGGCACGGTGACAGGGCCGCGCTGGGCTCGGCCATCCGCTCCCGGGTGCTGGAGGGACTGGATCCCGCTCGTCCCCTCGTCGTGGTCTCACACTCCCTGGGCACCGTCGTGGCCTACGAAGCCCTGCACGAGTACGAGGGCTCGGTGGCCCTGTGGGTGACGCTCGGCTCCCCTCTCGCGCTCGGCGGCGTGGTCCTGCAGCGGTTGGTGCCGCGGCCGCCGTCCTGCCCGGAAGAGGTGGGGGCGTGGCACAACTTCTGGGACCGAAACGACGTCGTGGTCGGACGTCCACGGCTGGCGGACTGGATCGCGGCGAGCAGCAGAGGAGTGAAGGCGGAGACAGCGCCCGTGAAGTCCGGTGGGGTGTGGACTCATACGGCTACCAAGTACCTGGAGCACGCGGAGGTGGCCGGGCCGATCGTTAAGGCTCTTCTGCCGTGAGAGGCGTTGCCGCATCAGCGGTATCGCGCCATGTGCTGGTGGTCGGAGCTCAGTGCAGCGGCGCGGAGGAACTGCCGGGCCTGGAAGCCGCGGCGCGCCGCCTGCACCGGGCACTGGTGGACCCGGATCTCGGTGCCTGCCTCGACCGCGGTGAGGGCGAAACAGGTTCCCTACTCGTGGGCACCGCCCTGGGCAAACCGGCTGTCGAAAAGGCCCTCGCCACCGCCGTCGGCCGGGCCAAGGACGACGGCGGTCCCCTGATCCTGGCGTTGCTGGGCCATGGAATGGGTGGCTGCGGTGGCCCGCTGTACTTCGTCACATCGGGCAGCACGCAGGATGGAGCGATCCACCAGCTGGATGTGCCCTCCGCGATCGGCACGGCGACGAACGAGACCGGACCCAGTGGTCTGATAGCCGTCGTCGACACCTGCCAAGCGGCCGCCTCGTTGGTGAATCCACAGTCCGCGACGGCCGGGCTCCAGCAGGGCAGCCTGCGTCTGTCGCTTCTCTTCGCCGCCTCCGCCCACCTGCCGGCCTGGGACATGAACCTGAGTGTCCAGCTCGCCGAGCTGCTGGAGAACGGGATGCCGAATGCCGGCGAGTTCCTGGCCGTCGACGACCAGTTGATCAAGGAACTACGCAGCCGTATCCGCACCCAGGAGCCCGGCGGCTTCATGTTCGACGGCGCCCCTACGTCCGGTGAATCGCTGTGGCTGGCCCACAACGTCCGAGCCGGCGTGCGACGCTCCGCCGACTCTCTCAGTTCCCTGGCATGCGAGAGGTTGCACAAGCTGCTGAATCCGCTGCAAGGCACGCAAGGCATCAACAGCCGGGAACAGCTCGAGGGCTGGCTCGGCGGGCTGGAGCCAGAACGCCTTGGCCACACCGCAGTCCAACGGGTTGTGGAGTTCAAGCGTGATCTGGGTGTCTGCGCTTTAGCCGTCACCGTCCTTGAGGAGACCTTCGGGGACGCTCTGACCGATGACTTGCTCCGCAGGGCAGCGGCGCGTGCCGGGTTCCCGCTGGAGGTGGTGGTCCAACTGCCTTGCCCTTCCCTGCGTGACATGGTGGAGTACGCGGTCCTATGCCAGTCGGCCGTCGCCCCTGCGGGACAGAGCCGGACGCTGGTGCATTTCGTCGCCGCCCTTGCCCACCTGATCAGTCCCCGGGATGTTCTTCCGCGGCAGCTGACCGTCTGGGCGGCCAAATCGGGTGTCGGCACTGCTCTGAACAGCCGGCTGATCGAACTGAGCGGGGCAACACCCCGCCTGGTCCTGGTGGCCGCCGACGACGGCGGTGAGGACGTCGTCCGTGTGGAGGCGTCGCTTCTCTTCGGCTCGGCCGTGGTACACACCGCAGAGTTCCCGTGCGGGTCCGGGCCGGGGCCGGGTGCCCTGGTGTCCGCCCTGGATGACGCCCTGGGCTGGGCGTTGTCCAGGCTGGCGGCCGCGGGCGAGCGGCTGGTCCCGGTTGATGTGTCGGTCCCGACCTTTCTGCTTCTGGATTCCCCTCCGGAGGAATGGCGGGTGGTCCGCGGCAGACGCATGCTGGGCGTCGACTACGACGTCACGACCCGCTGGTCGGGTCTGCTGACACCCCCGCCCGGCGTGCGCCTCGATGACATGCTGCACGCTGGCAGCCAGTTGCTGTCCTCCTTGCAGACCAAGGCCCAATCCGGACCGTCGTGGCTCGACTCCGATGACCTCAGCAGCGTTGAGACGCTGCAGGAGTTACTCAGCCGTCGTCGTATGGGCGGCTGTGTATGGGGAGTGAGCACCCTGCCGGAGAACGACTTCGACCTCATGCTGGAGGAACTCCTCATCCACACCCCGGCCTTGATCTGGCCCCGGCATGGGAGCGTCTACGACACACGGGCGCTGCAGGATGCGGTCGCGGAGCACTGGCAGTCGCTGCCGGAGAAACTCCTCCGCGCCTTCCAGGAGCGGTTAGAGAACAGCCTTGGCGAGGGCAGTCCCGGTCATCTGGCTGACATTCGCACAACATGGCACGACGCGCACTGGCAGGACTTCTGCCAACGACGCGCCGGCCGGGCGGTCGTCGCCCCGCAAGACGTGACGCCGAAGGAGCAAGCATGAACTGGACTCCGTACTACACGGGTACGGGAAGCATTCCTGAGCAGCCTCAGAGGCTTCCTCCCCCGCCTCCGTGGCGCGCGCCGACGGGCACGGCAGGCGCAGCAGACGCAGTGCAGTCACCGTCCCCGGCGAGCACCTACCGGGCGGACCCCGAACTGGTCGACGCGGTCAACGCCGCGCTCCATCTGCGTCGGCCTCTGCTGCTGACCGGGCCGGCCGGCTCCGGGAAGTCCTCCGTCATCGAGCAGATCGCCGCCGAACTCGGGCTCGGGAGTGTGCTGCGCTGGCACATCACCTCCCGCAGCACCCTCGCCGACGCGCTTTACCGCTATGACGCCCTGGGCCGCATCCACGCCTACAACCTCCGCGCCATCGACCGTCCCGCCACGTCCAAGAACGGGCGGGCTGCGCGCCGCGCCACCCGGTCCGCGCGCGACGACATTGGGGACTTCGTCCAACTCGGCCCTCTCGGCACTGCCTTGCTGCCCGGCCCTCTCCCCCGCGCCCTGCTGATCGACGAGATCGACAAGAGCGATCTGGACCTGCCGAGCGACCTCCTCGACGTTCTGGAACGCGGGCGCTTCGAGATTCCCGAACTGGCCCGGCATTCGAGGAGTCACGTCACCGTCCGCACCGCCGATCCCGGTATCCGGCATGACGTCAACAACGGGCTGGTGGAGTGCGCGGAGTTTCCGGTCATTGTCCTCACCAGCAACGGCGAGCGCGACTTCCCCGCCCCCTTTCTGCGGCGCTGTGTGCGCTTCGACATGCCCGCGCTCACGGTCTCGACCCTCACCGGCATCGTCGAGGCCCACCTGGAGAAGGTCGAGGAAGACACCACCCATACCCTGGTGAGCGCTTTCGTGGACCGGCTGAACCGCGGTGAGAACCTCGCCGTCGATCAGTTGCTGAGCGCCGTTCACCTTCTGCGTGGCGACCGCATCCAGGACGACGGGCAGCGGACGCGGTTGCAGGAGCTGCTCTTCCAAGGGCTCGGGCGTGGCTGAGAATCGGGCCGCACAGCTGCTGGCCGCCCTGGCCCGTGCCGGCCTGGACGACATCAACGCCAGCGCGGAGGGGGACATCCGGGAGGCTCTCGACGCTCTTGTTCTCGCCGCCGCCAGATCCGGCGCCAGCCGGATGGGGGACATTCCCGCCGATCCGCCCTCGGCCGCCGAAGAGTCACCCGCAGATGCGCCCCTGCAGCCCGAAGCGGACACCGACGACTCCTGCGCTGGTCCGGCCCCTGAACCCGGTTCGGACGCAGGCGTTCTGGGGGCCGCCTCGGTCTGGCTGAAGGACGACAGCAGCAGCCACTCGATCCCCGGCAGCCCCTTGAGTATCGGCCGCGCCCCGGCCCTGCCGAACGCTCTCGACATCGGCCGTGCCCTGCGCCCGCTGCGCCGCTTTCGGCCGTCACGGGTTCACCAGCGCCTCGACCTGGACGCCACCGTCGACCACTACACGCGAACCGGTGTGCTCGTCCCCCAGCTCGCGCCTGCCGGAGAGCCCTGGCTGGAGGTCGTCCTGGTCGTGGACCGCGGCACCTCCATGACGGTCTGGGACGAGACCTCACTCGCCCTCACCCAGATGCTGTGCACTCTGTCCGCTTTCCGCAGCATCCGCGTGTGGCACCTCGAGCATCCACCGCAGGCCGAACCCGTACTGCGCGACCACCACGGCCGGCCTCTGCCCATGGACCCGTCTGATCCCCGCCACAGCCAGCCCGCCCACCGGCTCCTGCTCGTCGTCTCCGACTGCGCGGCTCCCGCCTGGCGCCGAAGCAAGCTGTGGCAGACGCTCCACACGTGGGGGCGGACGGCCCCCGTGGCCCTGATCAACCCGCTTCCCAAACGCCTGTGGCAACGCTCCGGCCTCGACCTGCCCCGGACCACCGCAACCGCCTCGGTCCCGGCATCCCCCGGACGGCTCCTCGCCTACCGCCGTCCCCGCCTCTTCCGCGACGACGCCCCAGGGACGCAGCCCTGGCAGGCGTTGCCCGTGCTGCAGATGGATGCCCAGCACATCCTCGCCTGGGCACGCGCCGTGATGCGTACCGACCCCAGTGGCTGCGAAGCCGTCCTCGTCCCGGCCTCCGGGCGAGTGCCCCCCAGGAACCGCAGTCGACGACCCAGCGCCGCCCCGCCCGATGCGCTGGCGACCGACGCACACGTCACCGCCGCGGCCCAAGCCTTCACGCACAACCTGCACTCCCCCGCCGTCCGACTGGCGATCGCCGCCTCATCACTCGACGTGTTCACGCTCCCCGTTCTCGACGTCCTCCGTGAGCGCATCGTCCCCGAAGCCGCCCTGGCCGACACCGCAGAGTTCCTCACCGCCGGACTGCTCACGGCAACACGGCACGACAGGGCAGACATCGTGTACCGATTCCACCCGGCTGCGGCGAAGCACCTGCGTGGGCTGCTGAGCCGCGACCAGGCATGGGACACCCACTTCGCCCTCACCGACCATCTCAAAGCTCACCCTCAGGCCCCGCACGGAATCGTCGCTGCGCTTCACTCACCCACAAGCCAGGAAATGCTGCCCACCGGGCTCCGGCCTGTCGCCCAAGCGGCTGCGGCAACGGCGCGTCTCCTGGGCGTCGAGCCCACCGAGCCTTACTCCGGCCTCGCGGCTCGGTCCGGCGATGACGAGAAGGGCGACGCCCAGCAGACCCCCGCCCCAGCGGTGCCGGACGATCCCCCCGAGCCTGCACCCGATGTGGAAGTCGCCCCGCACGGCCCCCAGTTCGACGGGGCGGTCATGTTGCATGCCCACCAGCGCAACATGCTTGACCGTCTGAACGCCAAGCGCGAACTCCACGACCAGCACCGTAATCTCCTCGTCGCTCCCCCCGGCACCGGCAAGACCGTCATGGCCGCCTTCGACTACCAGCACCTGTGCGAGCAGCACCAGCAAGACCTGCGTCTGCTCTTCGTCGCGGGCTCGGTAGAAGCAGTGCACCAGGCGCGCCAGACCTACCAAGACGTCCTCACAACCCCACAGTTCGGAGAGACCCTGCACGGCGCGGGGACCCTCAAGCGTGGGCATCACGTCTTCGCCACGTGGCCGTCCCTCGAACGAGTCATGGACAAGCTGCCACCTGATCACTTCGATGTGATCGTCATCGACGAGTCCCACGGAGCAGGAACGCGGACGTTCGCCAACATCCTGGGGCGCTTCGCGCCGAGGGAGTTGCTCGTCCTCTCGGCGGCTCCCGAGCGGACGAACGGCCCCGGCATCCATGAGGAATTCTTCGAAGGTCGTATCGCTGCGGAGATGCGTCTTCCGGACGCCCTGGCAAGTGGTCTGCTGTCTCCCCTCCACTACTTTGGCTTTGCGGACGGCACCGACCTTCAAAGGCTGGACTGGAAGCAGGGATGGTACGACCGGGCTTCGCTGAACGCCCTGCTGATTGCTGACGACGCGCGGGCAGGGCTGGTCATCCGCGCTGTCCGGGACACAGTTCCCGACGTGAGGGCCATGCGCGCCGTGGGCTTTTGTGAGTCCGTGGCACACGCCGAATTCATGACTCGGTGCTTCCGTGACGCCGGCTTCCCTGCCGCTACTCTCACTGCGAGGGATCGCCTGGCAACACGTCAGGAGACGCTTTCGTCTCTCAGAAGAGGCGGCTTGCAGGCCATCTTCTGTGTGGACGTGCTCAGCGAAGGCGTCCACATTCCCGAGGTGGACACACTGCTCCTGCTGCACCCGACGCGGAGCACCATTCGGTTCGTGCGGCAACTGAGTGCCGGCCTTCCACGCTTTCCGGGCAAGCCCGTACTCACCGTGCTCGACTTCATCGGGCGCCACCGTAAGGAGGTCCGCCTCGACTACCAGTTCCGGGCCATGACGGATCTGACGGGCAGGCAGCTGCTCGACCATCTTGAGCACGGCTTCCCGCGGCTCGGCTCCGATTCCATGATCACCCTTGATGAGACGGCCAAGATTCTCGTCATCGACAGCCTCAGGGAGCAGATGCGGAGCAGCGTCACCGACGCGGCAGATGGCAGCCGCCGGGTGGGTGAGGAACAGCCGGTCCCGGATCTGCCGACGGACACCGAGACGGCATCCGACCCCCCGGCCACGAACCGATCACGGGCTTTCGATCAGTCCCCGCGTGTCGTCATAGTGAGAGGGGCGAACGGCACGGACACACACACCGCCGGCATCATGCTGACCCCCCGTCTCGTGCTGACGTGCGCCCACATGGCGAATGCCGCGGGGTTGCGAATCGCACGCACGGACGGCACGGAGATCACCTGCCGAACCGTGTGGAAGGGGACGGGGGCCCTGGACGCCGCCCTGGTAGTCACGGACGAAGACATCCTCGATAGCGAGGATTGGGAACGTCTCCTGCCATCCAGGCTGAAGTGGGGGCGTATGCCCAGGGGGGTTATGTCACCCGTGCGCATCACCAGCTTCGGGCGGTCCGGCAAACGGACTGAGCTACGTGGGCAGGCACAGCCCCCCGCAGTGATGCTCACCATCGAAGTCACAGAGCCCGTCACAGCAGGGGTGTTGGCTGTAACGTCCGGTGCACTGGTCTCCTGCGACGACTTCTTCGTGGGAATGGTCGTCCTGCGGCATCTACAACGCCCGCAGCTCATGGCAGTGAACGCGGGTTTCCTCCTCCAGGACGAGGGATTTCGCCGGACACTGGCGGCATTCATGACCACGCCGTATGAGCTGGAGGACATAGGAAGCGAGCCGCCTGCCGATTCCTCAATGAGGCCCTCTACCGTATGCCTTGCCGTTGAAGCGCACATTGTCAGTGGCCGCAGGAGTACCCATGCTCCCCGCACAGGACTCGAGTTGGCGCACGCCATCAGGGATTCTCTGACCACGCTCATGCGCCGCGCAGGTATTGACGGGGTAGTCGCCGAGGAAGCGGCGGCTGATACGAGAGCAGACCTGCTGGTGACACTGGACGGCCCGACGGCCGTGCAGGACATGGGCCGAGTGCTCGCCGAACTGCAGACCGCTGTCGCCGGCCATCATGATGTGACGCTCGGGGTCGGGGCCTCTGTGGGTGAGGTGACGGACACTCACCTTGGTCTTACCGGTGGAGCCGTGTCGGAGGCGGTTCGGCTTGCGAGCAACACATATTTGAGGGAGCAGTTGCACCAGGCGGCGCGCTTCACCGACTCACCCGTGCACTTCGCCATGTCCAACGCCCTGCGTGCCCTGACGGCGGGAAGGCTGGACCCGGCCGTGGAGGGCCGGTTTGTGCCGCTCGAACCGACTTCCCAACCGGATCCCGAAGCCGGCTGGCTGTACGAGGGTTCCACTGAGCAGCTGGGTGGAGCGCTCGCCGCTGTTTCGACACCGAAGAGTATGCCCAACACGGTCAGTTACCACCGGAGCCAGCTGGACAAGAAGAATAAGGGCCGCGACGATGCGGAGAAGAAGGCAGGCGAATTCCGAAGAAAGGAAGCCAACCGACGAGCATTGGCCTCAAGAGAGCGGGCGTCCGCGGACAGGACGAACAACGCCAACACCCGGTCGAACAGACTGCGCAGCGCGCAGCGGCACGAGGACGAAGCGAACAAGGCCAGCCGCGAGGCGGGCACTTGGAGCGCGAAGGTGGCCCGGTACGCCAAGGAGGCGGCGGACCTGGCGGCCAAGCTCACCAAGGCGGAACAGGCCGCACGGCGCACTGCTGCCAGTGAGGCCGCGATCGAGAACCGTCTGCCGACGGCCAAGGGAAACGTACGCACCGTGCTCACGGAGGTTCGGGCCCCAAAACCGGAGAAACTGCGAGTACTGCTGCTGAGCGCCGCCTCTGACGACGACCTGCGAGTCGAGCGGGAGCAGCAGAGGATCCATGCGGCCGTGAAAAGTGCCACGCACCGCGACCTGATCGAGCTCGAAGCCCACACGGCTGCAACCACCGACGTGTTCCTGGACGCACTGAGCCGGTTCCGCCCGCACGTCGTGCACTTCACCGGCCACCACACACAGGACCCGACCGCCTACGAGCAGGACGAGGACGGCTTCCACGACCAAGCCGTCCTCAGCGCCGACGCCTTCGCACGGACCGTCGCGACCGTCGACGACAAGCCGCTGATCGTGCTGCTCAACACCTCCTACTCCGCAGCCCAGATCACCCGCCTCGTCGACACAGTCCCGTTCGTCATCGGCATGTCCGACTCCATCGGTGACGGCGACGCCATCACCTACACCGCCCGGTTCTACGCCGCCATCGCTGATGGCCAGTCCGTCCAGGCCGCTCACCTCCTCAGCCGGGCCGCCGTCGAATTGACCGGCCTGCCCGACCACGACCTGCCAGTCCTGAGCTATGCAGCAGACGCCGACTCCCGCGCTACGAAGCTTGTGACGCCACCTCCGGTGTAATGCTGCCGGGACGAAACGAGTCACGCGAGGCGCCACGCGTTGGGCTCACCGCGGCGGAAGGGAGGCGAGATGAGACCGGACGCGTCGGCTGAGCTGAGCTGCGCAACGGGTGTCGCGCACGAGCGCGGCCAGGTTGTGCCACACGATCTGGCGGATGTTCTCGGGTGTCGTCCGGTGGTGGCGTGCGAGTGCCTGCTCCACGAGTGTGACGTTGCCGGGCAGCGGTTGGTCGGAGCTGCGGTCGCCGAAAGGGTGGTCGGTCTCGGTCAGGACGCGGTCGAGGGGGATGGCTTCCAGCAGTGCGGTTTTGCGTACGGCGGAGGCGTTGAGGGAGAAGTAGCAGCCGAGGCTGACGGCACGGGCAGTCTGAGCCAGGTCGCCGAGCCACCAGTGGAGGACCATGCCGGGTGCCGGGGTCCGTTCCAGCTCGTGGAGGACCTGCTCGCAGGCGGCGTAGCTGTGGATGCTGGCGATGCGCGGGGTGCGGGCGAGGATGTCGAGGACGCGGCGGAGTGTGGCCTGTTGGCGGTCCATCGGGACGCGGCTCTTGCCGTCGAGCCCGATCTCGCTGACCAGTGGGGTGCGGTCGATCAGCTGGGTGAAGGTGTCGGGGTCGAAGCCGGTGTGGCTGCGGGCGAGTCCGGGGTGGATGCCGACTCCCCAGATGATCCGCTCGTCGTGCCGCTGGATGGCTTGGGCGGCCTCGGTCAGGGAGCGGGTGGCGGCGAAGACGACTGCGCTCAGGCCGGCGAGGTCGTCGGCCGGAACGCTGGTGTCGATGTGCGCGTGCAGGTCCAGCGGCGGCAGTGCGCTCGTCCTCATGGGTACAGCAGCTCCAGTTCCGCGACGCCCCGCCTGCACAGCTCGTAGGCCTGGCGGGTGGGGTAGTCGGGGGGCAGGTTCAGGGTGGTGATGTCGGCTGGGCGCAGGCCGCGGGCGAGGAAGGTGCGCAGTGATGGTTCGACCGACTTGCTGTGCAGGTATGTGTTGAGGTTCTCGTCGTGGCGGGTGTGGAGGTAGTCGGTCGAGTCGTCGAGCTGTGCCGCGCGGAAGGAGGCCCGGCGCAGCAGGCAGCCGAAGCACACTCCGCAGTGGGTCCGCACGGGGATGTGGTGGCTGCGGTGTCCGGTGTGGGCGCAGGAGTGGGTGCGGCTGAGCAGCCGGGCGGCTGGGGCGGTGCCGACCAGTTCGGCGGCCTGGGTGAACATCTCGCCTTTGGTGTGGGTGGCGAAGGGGTTGTGGATGACGGCGTGGGCTCCGGCATCGCTGGCGATGGCGGCCAGGGTCTGCAGGAAGAAGGGGTGGGTGGTGCGGGTGGACAGGGCGCCGCGCTGGTCGGCGGTGAGCGGCACGTTGAGGGATGCGAAGCCGTTCTCCGGGATCCACAGCGGTACCTTCTCCACCGCTGCGGCGGCCAGGCCCAGGGCGAGGAAGAGCAGGGAGCGGGTGCGGGTGGAGTACTCGTTGGGCAGTTTCGCGCCGGTGGGCTGACGGTTTTTGCGGGAGAACCGCAGGGCCTGATGGAGCTGTGGGGGTCCGTCGATGAGGTGGGCGATGTCGGCGGCGATGTTCCGCTGGATCGGCGCGAGGGTGGTGGCGCCGACGTGGGAGAGCAGCAGATGCTGGCCCGGGCCGAGGTCGTGGCGGGAGAGCAGGGCTCCGATCGCCGAGTCGGCGCCGCCGCTGAGCAGGACCACGCGCCGCACCCCGGGATGTGGTGTGTCGCGGACCGTTTCTTGCGGGGTGTCGGCGCGGCGGAAGCGGATCGACCACCGGTCGCCGGACAGGAATCCCAGGAGGGTTTCGAGCCGTTCGCGGAGCACATCCCAGCGGGTCGGAGCGTAGACGGGTACGTCCAGTTCAAAGGTGCGTTGTGTCCAGTTCGAGCGGGCGGCGCGGCGGGGTGTGGTGCGGTCGGCGGCATAGACCAGGGCGGCCAGGCGGACCAGTTCGATGTTGGGCTCGGGGACGGGGCCCAGTGCTCCCAGGCATGGTCCGAGGGTGGAGACGAAGGAGCCGCCCGGGCCGGGGGGCCACCAGAACGGGGTGAGGTCGGCGGGCTCAGGCTGTGAGGGGTCCGCGGCGTCCAGGCACAGGGTGTAGGCGGGCATCAGGGCTCCATCCAGATGGACCGCATCGCGTCGATGCCCTCTTCGACGGCTCGGGTGATCTCGGCGGTGCTGGGGCCGGTGATCGTGAGGGAGGCCCGGCCGGCCAGGGCGCGCGCGGTCTCGCGCAGTTGGCGTTCGCCGTCGGCGGTGGCCCAGGCGGGACGGGAGCCGTCGTTCATCTTCGCTGCGGTCTCGCTGATGACCGCCTCGAAGATGATCAGAGCCAGGGTTTCCCGGACGACTTCTTCGGAGCTGGGGGGTGTGCTGTCGGTGCCGGCTTCCAGGACCCATTGGGCCACCTCGCTGGCGACGAAGCGGCGTTCCTGGTCCTCGATGGTGCCGTCGGACAGCGGCCCGCAGGCGGCCTCCACGATCCGGCGGGTCCAGTCGATCGGGTCGCCGGCTGCGGCCTGCAGTTCTGCGTAGTTGAGGCCGAGTTCCTGCAGCGCCTGCACGTTGCCGGTGCGGTAGGCGTAGGCCGCAGCCGCGGCGCGGCCCGCCGTGCGGGAGGACTGGGCGATGGTGCGCTGTGCTCCTCCCCCGGTGCGGCCTCCTCCGACGCCCCCGGCGCCGCCTGCTCCGCCGCCGGGGCCGTCTGCGCGCCCGCCGGAGGGCCTGAACAGGCCGAGGGCAGGCACCAGTTGATCCGGGTTGAGGTTGTGCGGGGGTGCACCGGGGCCGGAGCCGGCCAGGGCGTCGAGCCACTGTGTGATGTTGTGCTGCAGTTGTTTGCTGGCCGGTGTGCCGTTTCCGGTGTAGGAGCCTTTGGTGCCCATCAGGGACGGCTTTCTGTGTCCAGGGCCATCTCTAGGGTGCGCTTGATCCGGTCCGGGTCGGCCGGGGCATGACTCTTCCAGTGTTCCAGCACACTGCGGAAGGCGGCGTCGGACGGGAGGGCCAGGATGGTGGCCGGTTCCAGTTCACCGGCCGGGATGGACTGCAGGAGCAGGGCGGCCCGGTCGGTGGTGGCCGGGTAGGCGGTGGCGATGCGGACCAGGCCGCGTACGGCTGCGGTCTGTTCGGTTGGGCGGTCCCGGCCTGCCCGGCCGAGGTACTCGACCAGGCTCAGGGCGTCGTCCTCACCGAGCGCGGTGATGTCGGCGTCGGTCACCCGGCGTTGGTCAAAGCGCACCGTGGACAGCAGGTTGGCCGCGATGTCCCGCAGCCTGCCCGGCAGCCCGGCGTCGAGGAGTTGCTCGCCGGAGAACGCTGCCGCCAGGTAGAGGTAGGGGGCCAGGTCCACGGTGTCGAGGCCCGGGGGAAGTTTGGCCCATCGGATCAGTTCGTCCTCGAAGGCCACCGGCTCGGTCTCGTCCGCATCCGGCGCCGGGTTCTGCTCTTCCTCCGAGGATTCGGCGTCATCGGGTGTGGAGGGCTCCGGCGCGGGCCGGCCGGCAGCTGCTTCCAGCTTGGTCATACGTGAACGCAGTTCGCCGCGGGCCAGCCAGCCCAGGACGGTGGTGAAGGCGTCGGGCAGAAGCTTCTCCAGCACCATGAGCTTGGCCACGATGTCCGGTTCGAGCACGATGCCGCGATGGCCGGCGACGGACTGACGTACCCGTAGGTCGTTGAGGAAGCGCTTGATGCGGCGGGGGCTGCCTTGGAGCTTCTCGTAGAGGATGGGCGTCATCCGTGAGGCAAAGGCCAGTTCGGCGGAGATGTCATTGCCGTCCACGGCTGCGGCCAGGTCGTCCAGCAGACCCTTCTCCCGCCGAAGGAGTACACAGGCGTCGATGTAGGGGGTGAGCCCCTCGACAGGCAGGCGCTGGGACAGCTGCAGCAGGACGAGGAACGCCTCGGTGTCGAAGCGGCTCAGGGTGGGCAGCGGCACTGTGGTCTGCACGATCTTGTGCAGGTAGAGGCCGGCGGGTTCCTCGAAGTACCGCTCGCCTGCACCTTGCTGCCCGTTGCCGGGATCGGGGAAGCGGACCCGCAGAGCATCGGCCACCCGGTGCTCGTCGGCGGCAACGACGAACGCCATCTTCGGCACCGCCAGAAACAGCCGGATGGTCTCCAGTGTGTCCACGACCGTTTCGGGCAGGCAGCGGTCGAGGTCGTCGACGAGCACGACCACCCGCCTGAGGTGGCTGAGCTCCGCAGACTCCATCAGTGTGCGGAATTCGGTGCGGAATTCCTCGAGTCCGCGTGAAGGAGGGTCTGTTGCGTCGGCGTCCTGGTTGTCCGGCTCGGTGTTGATCAGGCTGGTGAGATCGTCGACGGACGGCAGTTGCAGGGTCAGTGACGTCTTCGCCGCCAGTTGGAGCGCCTTGGCCCAGTCGACCCGCTTCCTCAGCTTGGTCAGTAGTACCCTGGTGCGGCTCGGGGGCTGGTCCGGTTCTTCTCTGCTGGCGAGTTCGGCGGCGACGGCGGTGAGCACCTCGCCGATCAGCGTTTCCTTGGCGCCGACCCCAGGGTCGTAGCGCCACGGATCCGTACTGATCACGAGAACGGTCGTGTCTGTCTCGGGGGGCTGCGGGGCAAGCGCATCCTCGATCAGGCGGAGCACCGTGGTCTTGCCGCTCCCCCAGGCACCCGATACCCCCACGGTCACCGGATCAAGGGCGTCGTCGAGCACAGCCTGGACCACGGTCTTGGCCACCGCGTCGAAGGACAGCAGATCCAGGCGTGTCGGCTCGTCCGACCACAGCCGTGAAGACACACCGCTCATGCCATCCCCCAGCCTGCGACCTCTTCGTCGCAGTCAGTCCTCTTGCCAAATCACCACGCACCCGACTGATCTCAAATGTGCAGCGAACGCACACGATAACTCTCGAATCCCCCTCAACAACAGCAACAGACGCATTCGTTGCCGACATCTGCCGGGACACCAAGAACGTCGCCCCGCTCCGCAGGCGCATCCCAGCGCCCTGATGAACCGCCGGCCCCCCGGGGTTGGGTGGACCCACCCGTGCTAGTCAGCCGTCCCTGGCGTGGAGACGGCACGCACCACCACGCGCCCTCCTCGCGGCGGTGTGCCTTGGTCCCTGGAGAACCTCACGGACCGCCGCTGAGGCGACCGGCAGCCCCCGCCCGCGCTCCGGAGAACAGCACCAGCGTCTCAAGGTGGCCGGCGCGCAATACCTGCACACACGCACCGGCCGGTCAGATCGTGTCGCCCTCCGCGGCCTGCCAGCCGAACGGATCCGTGTGCTCGATGTCGTCCGTCCAGTAGCCGTACCGGTCGCCGAGTACCGACAGCAGTGCCTGAGGGTCGAGCGCGCCGGGGCGGATGGCGAGGCCTAGGCCGCGCGCGGTGCTCACCGCTGCCACGGACAGGTGTGAGCGCAGAGCTTGTTCGGTGAATGCCTGGGCAGGAACAGGCGGGTCGTCGGGGTGCTCGGGGGCCTGCATGGCGGCGAGGATGCGGGCTCGGTGTTCCGGGGAATCCCCCGGGGAGGGGCGCAGGCCCTGCTGCTGGGCGCGATGGTTTCCGGCGGCGTTAGCGATGGCGGTCAGCAGGTGCCAGTCGCGCCACCCTTCCTGCCTCAACTGCGTGGCTGTACGCCGGAAGCCGGGGTCCGCGGCCAGGCGGGGAAGGGTGTAGCGCACGATGGGGAGCAGGTTGGCATAGCGGTTGCGGACGGTGTCGAGGGCTGTCTCGTGCTCGTAGCCGGGCCCAGGCCCGGTCCGGGCTGGCAGGGCAGCCGGTTTCGCCTGGCCGCGCGGCGTGCCTGCTCCGACGGCCGGGTCGGCGAGCGCAGCCATCGTCTGGTAGTCGTCGACTCTCAGGAAGTCGGCCAGTTCGTCGTAGGGGCGGCCGACGAAGAGCTTGTGCCAGAAGCCGCCGGCGAGCGCCTGCTCGACGAGGTGCATGAATGCCTCGTCGGAGAGCAGCGACTGGGAGAGCACCACCTTGACCAGGGCGGTGAGCAGACGGGACGGTTCTGTTTCCAGGTCCGCGGGGGCGGTTGTGGGCAGGCGCAGCCTCCACCGGTTGGTGTCACGGTCGGCGCTCTGGTCGCAGACGGCGGGCTGGTCGTGGGGCAGGGTGGCGTCTGCGCGGATCTCGACGCTCAGGCTGCCGGGCAGGAACAGCGGGTCCCCTACGGCGAGTTCGCCGAGGAACACCTGGAGTGCTGCGGTGTAGCGTTCCGCGGCCAGCACCGACAGCCGTTCGTTCGGGCAGATGATCTCCCAGTCGACGCCGAGCGCGTTCCAGACATAGCGGCGTGTGCGGCCTGCGTCGCTAAAGGGCCGTCCCACGCCGTGGGTGTCGGCCTCCTCGGCGTACGCCTCTTCGGTTGCTGTGGGGTCGTCGGCGGTCGGGGCGAGCAGGTCGTCGATGACGGTGTCGATACCCACCGAGGCGGTAATCTCGCGGAGCAGGGGGACGAAGCCGGGCCGCACTGCGCCAGCTATGCGCAGGGTGAGCGCCTGGTCGGCCATCATCTCCCAGACGTACGGGTAGCGTTCGTTGTTGTACGGCTCGTCGCAGTAGGCGTTCTGTGCCATGAGGCCGATGCAGAACAGGCGGGTGGCGGAGATCCAGTTCCCGGCCTGGCGGTCGTACTGGGCGGCGAGGATGATGCCGCGAGGGATGAATCGGCTGAGCTCCGGGGCGGGTGCGGACTTTGCGGCGGTGGCGGCTGCGAGCGCGTACTGCTTGGCGGCGATGGGCAGGCCGAGTTCGCTGTAGAGGCGCGCGCACAGCAGCAGCATGATCAGGCCGCCCTCGAGGGTGTCGCCGCGCAGCCAGTTGGCCTTGGCTTCGTGAATCTCCTGAAGTGCGTGCGGAATGCGACCGCTCTTGATCAGGGCGTGGCCCCGGGACTGGGCGCGTTCGCCTCGTGCGGTCTGGCCGGTGACCCGGTCGGTTGCCTGATCGATCAGGTCACGGACCTCCCGGTACAGCGGGTGGTCCACCAGCACGGGGGTGAGGTAGTCGAAGAGGTCGGCAGTGTGCTCGATGGGGAACAGTGGCGCATTGTCCAGGTGGCGGCCCAGCCGCAGCAGGATACGCATGCCGGTGTCGAGGTCCGTGAGCGGCGGCCCCGTCTGCAGGGCAGGTATCGGTTCACCGGCTTCCACCGCTTCGACGACGGATGCGGTGACCTCCGCGACGGTCGGCAGGTCCTCGGGCACGGATTCGAGGTCGGCGGTCATGTCGGTGTGCAGGGCCAGGCGGGCCCGCATGGCCAGCAGATGAGCCATGGCGTTGGCGGGCGGGTCCGCGTCCAGCAGGCGGTCGATCTTGTCGGCCAGCAGGCGCTGCCAGCCGCACAGGTCGTCTGCATTCAGGGCGGTGAGATTGCGGATCAGTGCCCCGAATCCGTATCCGAGGAGCACGACGGCGTCCTCGAGGATTCCCGGGTCGGTGAGGGTGTCGTCGGCGGTGACCGTGTCGAAGAAGTCGCGGGCCAGTTGGTCCGCCGGGCGCATGTCGCCGAGGCCGCGCAGGGTGGCCACGACGATCTCGTAGCGGGCCAGCAGAGCGGTGTGCTCCCCCGCCGCGGCGATCAGCAGAGCTCGTGCGTGGCTGATCCATTCCGGTAGATCGGCCCGGGCCTCGTCGTGGAAGGTGGCGTGGCGCAGCGGGCCGCGTAGGTCCACCAGGTCGCCCAGGGTGTGGGGCGGCTCGTCGTTTGCCTGCCATCGCCGACGGGCTTCGGTATACCAGTCGGGCAGGTGGCCGGCTCCGTCCGGGCGCGGTGGTGCGAGATCGGAGGGCAGGTGGAGGTACTGGACGGCGAGGTAGAACAGGTCGTAGTCAGCGAGGTGGAGAGCGAGGGCGGCCGCGTCCCAGATCTCCAGTTCAACCTGGTGTGTCCGGGCGGCTTCTTCGATCAGGTCGTGCCGCTTCCTGGTGGGCACGGCGGTCACCGTGAAGTAGATGACGCGGTCAACGGCGGTGCCCTGCCCGCAGATCGATGCCAGGTCCTTTCGGATCTTGCCCGGGATGTCGGTGCTCTGGATGGTGCAGGCCATCACCACCCGCTGGGTGGAGGCCAGGGACGCGAACAGAGACGTCTCGGGCAGCTCCCGGGGAATGTTGCTCCAGTGGCTTTCGGCATCCCGGCCCTGGTCCCCGCCACTACTGACAGGGCCGGTCGCCGGCAGCAGATTGCTGGTGATCCTCCGGCGGGCCAGGCCCAGGCACAGGGCCTCGAACTCGTGGTGGCTGTTGCTCTCGCCGAGGGTGCTCAAGGCGAAGCGGATACGCTTCTCGAGCTGGACGGCATCGTCACTCACGTCGTTCCCCCTGGTCTCACTGCCGCAGTTACGCACGACCAGTGTCCAGTACCCCACTGACATCCCAGGGACCGTGCACGTCGTCTGCGGTGCTGAGCGGACCCCGCGTGGGCTGAGCCTCAGAGCCTCAGCAACGCGCGGTGCGCGAGGATGGGGCCATGGCCGACGACCCCGCTGCTCCTGATGTGCGCCCGGTACAGATCCCCGCGCGGATTCACGCGGTGGGGCCGGGCTGGCGGGGGCTGCTGGAGCGTCTGCATGAACAGATCTGTGCGGCCTTTCCCGGCTACTGCCTCCTCAATCTCAAAGAGAAACTCGGCGGCCTGCGCGTCTACGTGGAAGGGCCGCCGGGCAGCGGCGAAGCCCTGAGGAGCCTGATCGCCACTGCCGAGGAGGAGGCGGAGTGCACCTGTGAGTTCTGCGGCGCACCCGGCCGTATCCGCACTCGCGACGACTGGCCGGGAGGGTGGCGCAAGAGCGTGTGCGGCGCCTGCCACAGCGACTGGTCGGCACGTCGGATCATGATCGTTTGCGGTGTGGTGCGCGGCCGCGAGTGAGGTCACCAGCCCGACGGCGCCCCGTGGGTGAGTGGGCGCAGGAAGAACCTGTGGGCCTGCCCTGTTGCGGGCGGGTGCTGCTCATCCGCGTCGGCGACCGGGCTGTGCCCGGGCGTTGATGGTGTGCTCGGTCAGGTGGGCGAGGACTGTGTGGTTGGCCTCCCAGCCGTCGGCAACCTTGGAGGCGGCTCCGGGGTGTACGGGGTCGTTGGAGGGGTGGGCGTCGAGGAGTTCGGCGATGCCGGCGCGGGCGACGACGATGCAGGCGTGGCGGTGTCGTGAGGTGAGGACGCACAGGCGGCCGGCTTCCAGGTGGAAGGCGGAGGCGTCGCCGCGGCCGGAGAGGGGGTGCAGGACGATGGTGACGCGGAATTCGCAGCCTTGGAGCCGGTTGGCGGTGTCGACGGTGATGCCCTGGAGTTGGGGGTACTGGCGGGCAAGGAGCGTACGGATGTCGTGGGCCTGGCTGCGGTGGGCGGTGCCGATGGCGATGTCACCCGGCGCTAGGACGTGGTCTTCGGGATCTTCCTCGCAGATGGCGATGGCCTGACGGACCAGCAGCCGCTCGGCGATGCCGAGGACAGCCTGGAAGGCTTCGATGTCGTGCTGGCCGGTGATACGGGCCGGTAGTTCGAACAGGGCCCACCCGGTTCGGGCAGCGTGTTCGATGACCTCGTCGGTGGGGGTGCGCATACCGCGGATGGAGAGTGTGAGGGTGCGGTCGGCTTCACGGCTTCCGGCGTGGAAGGGCGTGAAGGGGTAGAAGGCGTTGCTGATGGGGGGGACGGCTGAGGGCGGCAGGCGCCAGGACACGGGCAAGGAGTGGACGGGCAGGTCGCGGTTGTTGGCGAGCAGGACGGCGACCGCGCTGTTCATGGGGTCGTGGGACAGGCCTTGGAAGCGGTCGGTTTCGACCGTGGAGAAGGGGTCGAGTTGGCCGGGATCTCCGACAAAGAGGGCTCGGTCGAAGAGGCCTGCGGTCCACAGAAGCATGTCGGAACGCATCTGGTAGGCCTCGTCGATGATCGCCCATGGCCATCGGCGCTCGGTGACCGTGGCCCATTTCATGGCGGTTCCCACGATGACGTCGGCTGTCTTTTCGAGGGCTTCGATACGGGTGCCGATCCGGATGCCGGGATGTGCCTGCAGCAGGTCGTGCGGGACTGTGTAATCCGTTGCAGTGAGCCGGGCGGTGCGCAGATGCGGGTGGTCCCGGGCGAATCGCCGCACGAGATGGTCGACCTGGCTGTTGGTCTGGGCGATGACAGGGCATGGGGCGCTGGACTGCGCGAGGGCGTCGGCGGCTCGGGCGACCAGGGTGGATTTTCCGGCACCGGGCGGGGAGTCCACGACGATTCCCCGGTGGGTGAGCGTGGACAGTTGCTCCAGGACGGCGCGGGCGGCCATGTCCACCTGCTGCTGCGGCGATGGCTGGTGGGGCGGTGTCACTGCTCTTCCTCACCCTCGTCCGCGTTGTGGTGGTCCGGCTGGTCGGCAGGAGGCCCGCCGTGGGTCCAGGGTGTCTGGGCTCGTGAGGGGAATTCCGGCATCCGGTAGAGGACCGGTGCAGTGGTGAACACAAGGAAAGTGCCGGCTTCGGGCAGGACGTCGTAGTTGGGGCGGTCGGCGTGGCCCATGCCGGCGGTGATCTCGAGTTCGACGAGAGTGTCGTCGTCGGCGGGAGTGATCTCGCAGATCTTGTAGCTGGCCTTGCGGTAGGCGTGGCAAGCCAGGGGCTGGCCGGGTTCCATGCGCAACAGGTCGGGGGTGGACACGGTGAACCGGGGCCGCCATTGTGGCCGTCCGGTGGGCCCGCGAGGGGTGTGCTTCGAGTCGATCGTGGTGACGGTGCCGCCGAAGGCTTCGCCGGTGGTGCGCAGTTCCGCTCGTGCGAAGGGGTCGTCGGCGGCGCATTCGGCAGCGAAGGCGGTGGCCGCGAGTTCCATGTGGGCCAGGCGGACGGCAGCGGCGACGGCTTGGTCGCGGGCCGGCCAGGGGCGTCCGTCCTGGACCAGGTGCAGGCATTCGTCGGTGAAGGCGGTGCGCTCGTGGTCCCAGCGGCGTGCGGTGCCCTTGGCTTCAGGGAGTGCTTGCAGGAGTGCGTATGCCTGCCACATGAGGTCCCAGGTGGGCTGCATGTAGGTAGCCAGCAGGCGGTCGAGTTCTTGCAGGGTGCGGGTCTGCTCCAGGGCCAGGGCCTGGCGCCGGGCGCGGGCGTAGGCGTCGAACAGGGGCGCCAGGTGGTCGTTGTCGAAGGCGGCGTCGGTGGCTGGTCCCGCTGGGCGGTGAGTGGCCGGGTCTTCTGCTGTGTGTGCGGCGTCGCGTCCGGAGGCTGCGTGGCGGGGCGGGTCGATCCAGGCCAGCAAGGTGGCGAGGTCATCGTCCTCCAGGGGGCTTTGGCCGCTGATCCAGTGCATGCCGAGGAAGCTGGTCATGGGGATGAGGGCGGCTGAGCCGGGGAGGTCGGCGCGGTCGGTGAGGTAGGTGAGCCAGTGGCCCAGGCGTTGGACGGTTCGGGAGCCGGGATTCTGGTCGTCGACGCTGCGGAACCTCAGATCGTCTCCGAGGATTTTCAGGTGCTGCACGGTCTGGGGGTTGGGAACGAGGATCTGGGGGGCGTCGGTGTAGCGGCGGCGGGCCGGCTTGCCTGAGATGGCCGGCAGGTGTTCGCTGTGCCGCTGGCAGGCGTCGATGTATGCGGTGACGGCATCTGCCAGGGCGGCGAGCATAGAAGTGGTGCTGCCTGAGGGCGGCGCGACGAAGAGCTGGGGGCGGTGCGGGTCGGTGCCCAGCATGACGGCCAGCGGTCGTGCGGCGGGCCCGGTTCGCGTCAGCGCCAGCAGCATCAGCGGCTGGTCGCTGAGGTGGAGGTGGCGCAGTTGGCTGGCGCGCAGAGCATTACCGGTGGCGGCAGCTCGCATCTTCAACAGTGAGGTGAGCAGGCTCATACGATGTCTGTCTGAAGTTCTGCGTAAATGCGCTGTGCTTGCTGCAGGGCCTGAGTGATGTCCTTCTGGTCCCGTGCCGGGTGCAGTTGGCCGTCGGTGAGGGCCAGGGCCGTGTCGATGGTTTCGATTCCTGCCAGGTCGTCGCGGACTTTGGTGCCCAGGGCATCGACCCTGCGCTGGTTGCGGGCCTCGGTGCGGCAGTGGAAGGCCAGGTCGCAGTGGTGGCGGCAGCCTGGGGTGTAGCGGGCTGGCACGGTGGCGAGTGCGGCAGTGAGTTCGCCGCGGGGCCGGGTCGGTGTCCCGTCGGGGCCGGGGGCCAGGTCGAGGGTGGTGTGGGACGGGAGCTTGTCCAGCAGTTCGGGCAGGCGCCTCAGTCTGCCGAGGTGGCGGCTCAGGGACTTGATCTGCTGGTAGGCGTTGTAGGGCGTGGCGGTGGGGTGCTGGCTGAAGTTGCGCGGGTTGACCAGGATCACGGTGTCGGAGACATGGTCTGGTGGGAGGCCGTCGTCGGCGAGGAGTTCACGCAGGGCCAGGACGTAGGCGGCGGCCTGGGTCAGCGCTGCGGCGACCTTGATGGGGTCGGGCTGCCCGTGGATGACGGGAAAGGATTTGATCTCGACGACGTGGAAGACGCCGTCGCGGTGGAAGGCGATGATGTCGGGCTCTAGGTAGGCCTGGTGGCCGGCGACGGTCAGGTGCAGTACGGGGTGGTTGAGCAGGGTGCGGTGCTGGCTTGGCCTGCGGCGTGCTGCGCTGCGGATGCGGGACCGGGTGTGGATGTGGCGTAGTTGCAGGGGGGACTTGTCGTCGTCGCTGCCGACGCTGTTGATGTCCTCGTAGGACGCCTCGGGCAGGGTCAGGCCCAGGGCTTGGCGTAGCAGCGGCACGAGGGGGGCTCCGGCTTGGGCGGTGACCTTGTGTTCGAAGGCGAGGCCGTAGTCGAGGGCTAGCTGGGATTTTCTCAGCGGCTGCGGCAGGTCCAGGTGGGCGGCGAGGGCGGCTTTGTCGATGCCGGCCGCGTCTATCAGGGAGCGGCGGTCGCAGGTCGGGTTGGCGGTCAGCGCTGCCAGGGTTCGTGCACTGTGCGGGATGGGCGGGGCGCTTCCGCGTAATACGCCCAGTCGTGCGTCGAGCGAACTCACTGTTCTTCCTTGGAGGGGCAGGGCACAGCCGTGCAGGCCGTAGGAGCGGGGTTACGAAGTGCGGCGCAGGCGAGAGACGTTGCGCAGGATGTTGCCGAAAATCTGCTCCGCGTCGCCGAGTTGCTGGCGCGCACGCCGGGCCGCTTCGGCGCGTGTGTCGGCGTCGTCGTCGGCGTGGATCTCCAGTTCCGCTGCAGCGGCCCGGCGGAGCGCGTCCAGGTCGAGCGTGCCTCGGGTGGTGTCGCCGTGAATGTTGCGGCTGTAGTGCAGCAGGAGCTGCTGGAGTGGCTGGGACAACTCGGTTTCGCCGACGAGGTGTTCCGTGGCGTCCGCGAGCCGCAGGGCCGAGGTGAGGAAGTGGACACGTTGGGTGAGTGGTCCCACTAGGCGCTGCTCCAGGGGCCAGGTGCTCAGGGCGAGCAGTGCGCGGGCCGGTGAGAGCAGGTCGAAGGTCAGTGCGGGACAGATGTAGTAGGCGCGGGCGTAGGGGGCGGAGCGGAAGGAGCGCTCCTCGTCGCGGCGCAGGGTGGTCAGGCGTGCCGTGTTCAGCGGGCTGGAGTAGAACGCGTGATGGACCTGGCTGAGCAGTTTGGGCGAGGCGGGGACGGTGAGCAGGGCCAGTGCCTGGTGGACCTGGTCGCGTACGGTCAGGCCGCTTGGGACAGGCTCGGCGTCGGTGGGGACGGGCGCCGGCTGGGCCGTGTCCGGGCTGCCGCTGTCGCTGATTCCGCACAGAACGTTCCAGGCGCGTTGGGTACGCGTCAATTCCTCGCCCAGGAGGCTGACTTGGGCGGTGTCGCGTTGCGTGAGCGCCTGCCGGATCGCTTCCTGCAGCTGTTGCATGCGTTTCTCGAGAGCGACCAGATGCTCGTCCATGCTCGCATGCTAGCAGGGACCAATGGCGCCCAGTTTTCTTCCTGTGTTTTTGGTGTAGTGTCCCGGGCTCGTAAGGCACCACCGGTGCCCTCCTACGCCTCGCTTCCCAGAAGGGCGCATGAAGGCATGAGACTCCTCCACACCTCCGACTGGCATTTAGGCCACGTCTTTCACGGGCACCCACGCGACGAGGACTTCGACGCCGTCCTGGCCGAGATCGTGGCCATCGCCCAGGAAAGCCGGCCGGACCTGATCGTCCACAGCGGCGATCTGTTCCACCACTCCCGCCCCACCATCCGGGCCATGACGCGCGCCATGGGCACCCTGAGCAAACTCGCCGCCATCGCCCCCACCGTGGTCCTGGCCGGCAACCACGACTCCCCCGCGTACTTCGAGTTCTTCGGCTCCATGAATGGCCCCTCCCGGGGTCGGGGCCTGTTCTTCGCCGACCGGTTCCGCCCCGCGCACGAGGGGGGCGTCCTCACCTTCGACGCCTGCGGCGGTGAGCAGCGAATCCGCCTGGCAGTCCTGCCGTTCGTGCATCCGAACCGTTTCTGGCCGCGCTCCGCGACCAGCACGTCATACGCCGACTACGCCGAGGGGATGCGCGAGCTGCAGGCGGAGCTGATGGGGGCCATGCACGAGGGGTACGACCCCGACCGGGACATCCTGCTGTTCGCGGCCCACGTGTACGTCACCGGCGCCACACGCTCCCCGAGCGAACGGGCCGTGGACGACGACTTCGAAACCGGCCCCGAGAACCTTCCGGAGATCTCCTACGCTGCCCTCGGGCACATCCATCGCCCGCAAACGGTGCGGGGCGCCAAGTACACCGCCCGCTACGCCGGGAGTCCGCTCGCCATGGACTTCGGCGAAGCTGACGAATCCAAGAGCGTCGTGATCGTCGACGCCGACCCCGGACGACCGGTCAGGGCCCTGCCTCGCCGGCTCTCGAGCGGACGGCGCCTGACGCGCTTCACCGGAACCCTCGACGAACTCAGGGCCTCAGCTGCCCAGTACGACGGGACCTTCCTCAAACCGGTGATCACCGGCGAGGAACCCGACGCACTCCTCAGCCACAAGATCGCCGAGATCGTCCCGCACGCCTTCCTCATCAACCCTGCACCGGCACGGGAGGCGACCGCCGACGCTGTCATGGACGGTGACCCCGGTGAGGAGCCGGAGCTCCCCGACGCCTTCCGCGCCTACCTGGCATCCGAGGGGCTGAGCGGCGCTGCCGCGGAATCCGCCGTCACCGCATTCACCGACCTTCTCAACGAGCTCGACGACGAGACGCTGCCCCCGGTCCCCGCCGAGGAAATGCTCCGCGCTGCGCTGGAAAACACCTGGACGGAGGCGTCGTGAAGCCCAACCGGCTCATCGTCAGCGGACTGCGCAGCTACCCCGGCACCTGCACCATCGACTTCACCGGGAAGCGCCTGTTCGGCGTCCTGGGACCTACCGGCGCCGGCAAGTCCACTCTCCTCGAGGCGATCATCTTCGCCCTGTACGGGGCGAACTCGTGGTCGAACAAACCCGAGGAAGCCTACGAGCTGATCAGCAACGGCTGCCCCAGCATGCACGTGACGTTCGAGTTCTCAGTGAACGGCCGCCCGTGGCGGGTGCGCCGCACCCTGTATGCAAACCGTAAGAAGCCGCAGGCCTTTCTGGAGTCCATGACCGAAGGCAGCACCGACCTGCGGGTCGACAACATGCGCGCGGTGACAGACGCCGTCACCCAGCTCATCGGGCTGGACTGGAAGGGCTTCATCAGTACGGTCCTGCTGCCGCAGGGGAAGTTCGACACCCTCCTCAAGGCGAACAAGGGCGACCGTACCGACATCCTGCGGCACGTCTTCGGCATCAACGAACTGGAACGCGTCCGCAAGCACGCCAGCGTTCGGCTGGAACGTCTGAGCGCGAGCATCCACGACGCCAGGAGCGCCCGGGCAGACCTCCTGCGATACCCCCATGCTGTCGCCACACAGGCGGCGCTGGATGTGGAACGTACGCGTGGCATCGCCGCCAGCCGGCGCGAGCGGCTGGCCGCTCTGCGCACGGCACAGGAGCGGGCCGTCAAACACAAGCACCGCAAGGCCGACCTGGACAAGGCGGCACGGCTGCTGCGTGAGCGCAGCGTCCCGGATGCGGCCATCACGCTGGCCACGCTGGCCACAGTGAAAACGGAACTCGATGCCGAAGCCGCAGCGCTGGAAGCGACCGGACGCGATCTGAGCCTGAAGCTGGAGGTGGCGCAGGCCGCTCTGGACACAGCCACGCAGGCCGGTGACACGGTCCGGTCCCTGTCCGGTGCGGTGACTGTGCTGTCCGGCCTGCCGGGCCGCACAGCCAGACTGGACGCCATGGTGCAGCGCCTTGAACAGGAGCAGCTACAGCACGGCGAACACGAGCAGGAGCACGCGCAAGCACAGCAGGAGCTGGCCGAACGCGAGCAGCGCCTTTCGGTCCTCGTCGAGGCAGCCGACCTGGCGCAGCACGCCGTGACTCAAGCCCGCGCACACACCGACCAGATCCAGGAGGCCGTCCGGGCCGCGCTGCAGGAAGGCACCGCTGCAGCGACGCATCTGCAGTCGGCCAACACGACGCTCGCGGCACTCGAGGAGCAGCGCGGCCGCGTCGCCAGGCTGGAAGCTGAGCTGCGTAAGCTGCGCGGGGTACGGGAAGCGGCCGAGGAAGCTCTTGCTGCGGTGCAGCGCGGCGAAGCCGCCCACACGGCAGGTTCCACTCTGGCGCCAGGGGACGCCTGCCCGGTCTGCACCCGGCCCGTCCCGAGCGACTTCACTCCCCCATCTCCGTTGGACAGCAAGGCGCTTGGGAAGGCCAACCGTG
The DNA here is from genome assembly GCF_042888805.1 of Streptomyces sp. NPDC002730. Lineage (NCBI taxonomy): Bacteria > Bacillati > Actinomycetota > Actinomycetes > Kitasatosporales > Streptomycetaceae > Streptomyces > Streptomyces sp. NPDC002730. The sequence goes on along the minus strand of NZ_JBIAQG010000017.1, from coordinate 203,094 downwards.
AGGTCACCAAATCCTCGAAGGCCGTGAACACGGCGGTGACCGCCGCGGCGGAGGCAACGGCCCAGCTGAGCACAGCCGAGCAAGCGGTTCAGAGGCATCAACACGCCCATCTGGCCGCCCTTGAGCTCATGGAGACTTTGCTGCATCAGCTGCAAGAGCTGGTGGACTCGATGCGACCGGCAGCCGCGCCTGGCGTCGCCACGGCCCTGGACACCCTGAGCCGGCAGACGGCCGAGCAGGCGCGTGTCCTCGCAGGCAGCGACTCCAAGAGCCGGGCCCAGATCACCCGCGCGGTCAAGGCACTCGTCCAGCCGCTGCGCGACACGGAAGCAGAAACGCTCGCGGCCCACACGAGCGCCCAGGCAGAGCTGGCGACGGCGCAGGCCGAGAAGGAGGCGGCCCGGGCCGACCTCAAACGCCAGCGCGGCCGCTTGCAGCGTGAACGCAAACGGCTGGAGAAGACCCAACTGCAGTATGAGAGCGACCTGCAGGCACTGCTGACCGAGGTCACCGGCCTCCCGGCCTCGGTACGACCCGCCCAGGACACACCGCAGGACCTCCCCTCCCCGCAGGACGTCACTTCATCGCTGGAGACAGCTGGCCAACGCCTCGCACAGCTCGAACAGACGGCACAGACCCGCGACGAGGCACAGCAGGATCTCACCGAGCACGCCGAGCACCGGCATGCCCTGGACGGGCGCCGCCAGCGCAAGGTTGAGACCCCCACCCGGAATCTCATCAAGAAGCTGGAGCGTTGGGCAGACGCCGCCACCGATGCCGAAAGTCTCCTTGGAAGCGAGACGCCCCAGGAACTGCCTCCTGCCCCGGACGGATCCAACCTGGCCCTTGTCGACAGCTACTACCTGGCCCTCGCCTCGCTGAGCCAGCAACTGGCAGGCGCACTGAAACAATCCGGGCAGCGGGCCATGGAGGAGATCCACGCGTTCGAGAAGGAACTCACCCTCCAAGCCGGGGCGGCCGCCGACGAAACCGATCATGACCCGGGCTTCCCGGTGCCGGAAAAGAGCGACCTGCTGGCACCCGCCGTTCTCGACCCACTCAGCCGCAAGACGAGCGACGCGGATGCAGCGCACGACAACGCCAAGTCCGACTTGCATAAAGCGCAGTCCCAAATCCCCTACGCCGAGGCCCTGGACGCTGCCATCACCGCCGCGGAGGAGCAGGCCGTCGTGTGGAGGAGAGTGAGTGAACAGCTCACCGACACGAAGTTCCTCACCTATCTCACTAAGCAGCGCACCCATTCGCTGCTCCGCCACGGGAGCAGAATCCTCCAGCAGATCTCCACAGGGCTCTACGCGTTCACCGAGGACTTCAAGATCGTAGAGTCCGCCACGAATCTCATGCGCGGCCCGGAGACCCTCTCCGGCGGGGAGAAATTCCAGACCTCCCTTGCGCTGGCACTGGCACTCGTGGAACTCCACAACCGCGGCAACAGCAAGCTGGAGTGCCTGTTCCTGGACGAAGGGTTCGGCTCGCTGGATTCCGACCGCCTGGACGACACCCTTTCCGTCCTGCGCAGCAGTGTGACCCGGGACAAGGCCGTCGCGGTCATCAGCCACCTGTATCCGGTGGCCGAGGCCGTCGATGACGTGCTGTTCATCGAAAAGACCGTCCAGGGTTCCACGGCCACCTGGCTCACGGAGCAAGAACGCGCCGCAGTCATCCGTGACGGGATCCGGCGCCTGCTGGAGCACACCTGAGCAGTACCGGGCTGGCCGACAGCGGCGCCAAGGAGCCCGCCCGCCCCCCGTGCAGCCTCTTTGGGCACCAGTAGCGGTCCTTCCTTCCTGTGCCCGTCCCATTCCCGCACTTCCTCCCGGCGCATCAAGGGCGCCCCTGGAAGGCTGCGGCCGGCGCTGACAAGCACTCAGCTCAGCGCCGGCCGCTGCCATCCGCCCGATGACGCCGTAGCAGGACCGGCCGGCGCCGGGCCGTCTTTGATGTCCCGGCACAAGAGTGCTCCTTGGAGCGGCCGGGCCATCGAGAGCACGCCCCCTCCCTCAGAGTCCCTGATGCTCGCACCCGGCGCGGCTCACGGCCCCCACCGTGCCCGCCCCCGGCATGACGCCGCGTCACAAACCCTGACGCCAGCCCGGGGACCGCCCGCACCGCCCTGCCCGGGCACTGCCAACCCCCGGGGGAAGCACGGCACTTCTGACCCTTTCCACGATTCGTATCTATGTAAGGAGTAGACCCATGAGTGACTCTTCTGCCGGCACGCAGGATGCCGACAAACCGGTGTTCACCGCCCGCTCGGGGCGGCTCGCCGCCCTGCCGCGGTTGCTGTCGCTGGACCAGAGCGGCGAGCTGACGAGCGCGCACGTGAAGCTGGTTGCCACGGCTGTGGGCCGCTCGGAGCGGGCGGTGTGGCGGTGGATCGCCCAGGCGCGCGCCACCGGCCAGGTCGATACGGCGTCCCGGACACGGTTCAGCGTCACCCCGGAGCTGCGGCGGCTGCTGGTGCTGTGGGGAGGCAACGCCTCCGCTGTGCACCGTGAGCTGCATCAGCGGGCCCTGGCCGATCCCCGGCTGCCTGCGGCCCCGTCGCTGTCGACGATCCACCGGGCGCTGCGGCGGGACCTGACGCCCGGGGAGCGGGCCGGGCTCGCCAAGGGGGAGGCAGCCCGGCGTGCCTTCGATGTGTTCGGGCAGCGCCCTCCCGCGCACCGCAACGCCGCCTGGGAAGGCGACCACAAGTGTGTGCCCGTGCGGGTGTTGCTCGAGGACCAGCTCGTGCAGCCCTGGGTGACCTGGTTCATCGACTGCCACGCCAAAGTGATCACGGGGGTGGCCGTGACGCCTCACGCACCCAGCGCGGATGCGGTGCTGGCGGCCCTGCGGATGGCCCTGGACCGGGCCGATCCCTTCGGCCCGGCCGGCGGCCTGCCGGGCCTGATCCGGGTGGACCGCGGCAAAGAGTTCCTGTGTGCCACCGTGGCCTCGGCCCTGGGCGCCTTCGCCGTGCCCGTCGTCGATCTCCCGGCCTACAGCCCGCATCTGAAGGGCACCATCGAGGCGCTCAACGGCGCGGTCGAGGACATGCTGTTCGTCTCCATGCCGCGCTACGTGCACCGGCAGACGCTCACCGGCGGCCGCACCGCGGATCCGGACGAGCCCGCCCTCTCCTTCGAGGCGTTCGTGGAGCTGCTGCTGAAGTGGGTGCACTGGTGGAACACCGAGCACCAGCCCAGGGCGCTGGGCGGCCGCACCCCGATGCAGGCGTGGTCTTGCGACCCCACTCCCCTGCACGACGTTGCCGCCGAACAGCTGGCCCATTTCGGGCTCCAGGACGACGGACGCACCCGCACCATCACCACGCAGGGCGTGCGGTGGCGCAACCGCCACTACATCGCCCCCTGGATGGTCGGCCAGGCCGGCGTCCACGTCGCGGTGCGCCACCTGCCCCACCACGACATGACCATCGAGGTCTTCGACCTCAAGGGTGCGTACCTGGGCAGCGCCGTTCTGGCCGAGGCGGCCAGCGAGGAGCAGGTCAGCAAGGTCCGCACAGCCCGCACCGCCAAGGCGCGGCGGCTTCGCGCGGACATGAAGGCCGCCGCCCGGCTGCGCCGCGAGCGCTTCAAGGCCGTCACCACCGCCGCCCCGCCCGAGCGTCTGGGTGCGCTGACCGAGGCGGAGGCCGAGGCAGAACTTGCCGACTCGGCCGCCACGGACCTGCGGCGGGCCGATCCCGGCTACATCCCGCACCAGCCCGTCCCGGACGGCTGGGCACGCCCGATCCCGCCGGACGCGGACGGGCCGGAAGACAACACCCCTGAGGAGAACGCGTGAGCGACGACATGGACTACGGCACCCTCCCCCCGGAGGACGACGACCACTTCCACCACCTGGACGCGCACCTGGTGGCCACCGACACGCTCATGGCAACACTGGACAACATCCAGGCGACGATCGAGGCCAAGGCCATGATGGTCGCCCACGGAGCGGCCGGCCACGGCAAGACGATGTCGGTGAACTCGGCGCTGCGCAAGGTCGCCCCCGACATCACCTACCGCCTCGAGCTGCGCTCGGGCCCGACGCCCCGCGACATCCGCCACGGGCTCTTCCGCGCCCTGGGGCTGCCCGGGGAACCGCCGACCCGGCCGATCGAATTCGACACCCTCTTGAAAGAGACGCTGTCACAGACGTTCCGCGTGCTGGTGTGCGATGAGGCCCAGTGGATGGGCCGCAGTTCGTTCGAGTACTGGCGCCACCTGTGGGACGACCGCAACACCGACATGGCAGTGATCTTCGCTGGCGGCGACAACTGCTACAAGGTCCTCAAGCGCGAACCGATGCTGGCGTCGCGGTCCGAGGACGAGGTCGTCGCCACGCTGCCGGCGTTCCACTCCCTGTGGGCCGGGGTTGACCCGCAGATGATCCGCAGCATCGACCGGGCTGCGGCGCACGGCAACTTCCGCAACTGGGCCACCATCACCAAGCACATGCTCACCGGCATGGAGAAGAAAGGGCTGACCGAGGTCAATCAGGACCTCGTCAACTGGGTGTACAGCAAGCTGGGCGGCATGTAGCAACGGCCGCGGTGCGCGGCGGCCCGACGAGTTCGGGCCGCCGCGCACCACCTCGCGCGCCGTACAGACCGGCCTGGCGCCTCCAAGTCCGGGGGCGGTGTGTCGGTGCGCGGCCGGGAGGGGGGTGGTGGCACTGGCGTACAGCGACGTCACGATCGTGGTGGACGAGCGGGACGACCTGTTCTACACGCGGGCGGCGCTGCGGGCACACCGTCCCGAGGAAGGCCGCATCACCGTGCAGCCGACGCCTGCCAATAACAGCCCAACCGCGCTGGCGCACGACATGCTGTATGCGCTGGGGAAGCGGTTGGCCCCCGGGCCCAACTCCCCCGACGTGTGGCTGGACTCGGTGAACGCGGCGTGGCTCGCCGCGGCTGCCTGGGGCGTCGCGACCGGAGTGCGGCACGTCGTGGTCCCCCGGGCCCATCTGCTGACCATCCGGCGGATCGACCAACTGCTCGCCTGGCGCGAGATGACGGGAGCTCAGCTGACACTGCTGTGGCAGAAGGCCCCACGCGGGCTGCCGCCGGCGCTGGCCCGCGTGGAACGCCGTATCAGCGGCCGGGACCAGTTCGAGGCGCTCCTCGCCGAGCCAGGACCGATACCCGCACGCCCGTCCTTCCCTCCCGCTCTCCCGGCAAAGACGGGACCGGCGGCGGTGACGGTGGTTCCGAGGCAGTCACCCGCCGCCCGACAGCCGCAGGAGACTCGGTCCGCGTCGATGAGGCCAGGGCAGCGGGCTCACCCTTGCACCGGCGCGATGGCAACGGCGCAGCTGGTCCAGGCCGCCCCTGCCATCGAGATCGCGTCCGAGGAGGCAGCCGCTCTGGCCGCTCTCGCGCACCCGCTCGCCGCCGGAGCGCTGAGCGTGCTGGCCTTCACCCGGGCCGGCCTGGGCAGCCTGCGCTTCACACGCGACCTCGACATCACCGGCGACGTCTCCACCGTCAAGATCCACGGGATCGGCCATCGGTACTGCCCTCTGTACCCTGTCCCGGCCTGGGCACGCCCGCTGCTGGCCGGCGCCCGCGCCCACCACCGTCTGACGACCCACCCGCCCGCGGACAGTGTGTTCGCCCCCGTGATGCTCGCCGAAGCACGACATCTGCGCGCGCACGCCGGACGCCTCCCCCGACTCGACCTGACCCTGCCCGTCGGCATCCTTGTCCCTTGAAACAGGTAGGCGCCCCGGATTCTCGCGCCGCTGCGGGGCCAGGGCTGTAGTGGGGGCGGGATGTGACGGGTCCGGCATGGGTGGTGCCCTGCAGTGGGCCCTGACGCGGGCGCGGTTCCTGCACGGTGAGAAGGCACGCGCATGGCGGTACTGAACCGAAGGAGGAACGACGTGCCTGACGCTAGCGGGATCTTCACACCGGCTCACTGTCTGGGTTGCCGACGGCTTGGGGATGCGGCAGCGGGGATGTTCGTGGAGGTGCAGCGGGCGGATACGAAGGCGACGACGTTGTGTGGCGTGGCCGGCGCTCTGCTGGCCGTGGATGCTGCGGCGCTGTCGAGTGTGCCGAGGTCTGGTTGGCTGTCGGTGACTGCTTTGGCGTGTGCTGCGGTTCTTCTTGGTGTGGCGCTCGTCGTGGCCTTGTCCGCGATTCGCCCTGTGGTACCGCGAGACGGTGAGTTCAGGGTGTTCGCAGGTTCTGTCCCGGGACAGGGTGGGCCTGAGGAGGTCCTGTCTGCTTTCTCGGGGATGAGCGCCGGTGAGCATGTGCGGGCGGAGGCGGAGCGTCTGGTGTTGTTCGCCGGCTTGGCGCAGCGGAAGTTCAGGGCTGTGAAGTGGGCGGTCGATTTCACGGCAACTGCCGTAGCAGTGGCCGGAATTGGGCTATTGAGCATATACATCACCGCTTGAGAACATCGTGGCGTGATGGGCGCCATACTCGGGGGGTGTATGTATCAGCCGCATGTCTCGGTCATCGGTGATGATCTTTGGTCGCAGTTGTGCAAGCTGGCTCCTGTTCGGGTGCGACCAGCCAGGAGCCTGCTCTTGCGGCAGGGGGACCCCGGCACTCACGTCATTCTGCTGGCCTCCGGATCCACCTTGATCACGCTCACCGGATCGCACGGCGAGCGGACTCTGCTGGCGGTGCGGGGCGCGGGTGAACTGCTGGGTGAACTGGCCGTGTTGGACAACCAGCCGCGGTCCGCGTCGGTCATCGCCGCGGAGGACTGCCGGGTGCACATCATCCCCGCTCCTGACTTCCTTGCATTTGTTGACCGCCACGGCCTGCTGGCTGCGCTGCTGCGTCACGCCATCGCGCGAGTCCGCGAAGCGGAGGCGGTACGTCTGGAGATGGCCACTGCGGCGGTGCCGGTGCGTCTGGCCTCGGCTCTCGACCGGCTGATACAGGCCGCTTCGGTGGCCGGCGCCGAATACATCGTGCGTCTGACGCAGTTGGAGTTGTCGCAGATGATCGGTGCGTCCCGCAACGCCGTGGGGTCGGCCCTGAAGCCGTGGCGGGAGCAGGGGTGGCTTGCCACGGAGGCCTCCGGCGGACTCGTCATCCGCGACATGGCGTCGATCCGGTCACACGCGAACGCCCAGAAGTGACCGACCGCACCGGTGCAGTGCCCAGCACTGGGCACCGCCTTGGCACGGGCGCGGCCAGCATAGGGCAGCACACCACACCACACGGTCCCTCCCGATGGAAAGGCTGCTGCCTCATGCCCTCTGTTGTCCTGTCCGACGCCGGCGATGTGCCGCCGGAGCATGCGCTTTTGACTGTCGACATGAAGGAGTACAGCCAGTTACCCGAGGCGAAGATGGCGCCCGCACGAGCCGATCTGGACAGCATGCTGGCGACGGTGTTCGCGCAGGGCGGGATCGACGATGCGACGCTGCTCGGCACAGTCAAGGACCGGGGAGACGGTGCCATCTTTGTGCTGCCGGCCCGGCACGCGGCGAGGCTGATCGATCCTCTCCTCATCCATCTCGGCCAGGCGCTCGAGCGCCGCGAGCAGACCCGGTTGGCCAGCGCGCCGCCGATTCGGCTTCGTGTCAGCGTGCATGTTGGTCCGCTTGCGCCGCCGGACCACCGGGGGGATGCGGCCAACGATGCCTGTCGGCTGGTCGACAGCGACGCGGTCCGCCAGGCCATGGCCGCTGCCGTGGACAACGGAGTGCTGCTGGCTTCTGTGGTCTCGGACACGGTCTTTAGCCGCACGGTTGCCGCGGGGCGCACCTCGGCCCTCAAGGAGCATCACTTCCATCGGGCCGCAGCCCGTGTCGAGGGCAAGCCAGGCTTCGATCAGACGTGCTGGCTCTTCGTCCCCGGCCTGGTCCCGTCGGTGATTGCCCCCTATCTCGCAGAGGGCAGCGACGCGATGCTCTCCGGCCGGCAGCACCAGGCCGCTCAGCCCCGTGCGAAGGACAGCACCAGCGGCGAGGGCAGGGACGGCGTGCGGCAGAAGGGCAAGGCCAGCGGCAAGGCCCGGCTGGTTCAGGTCGGCCGCGACTACATCACCGGCCCGGAGCAGTCATGACGGGCGTTGAGGGCACCGGGACGGTGCCAGTCCAGCAAGCCGAGGCATCCGACCACGCACAGGTGACACAGGTCGCTGGCGACTACGAGGAACACCACCACCGGTATGTACGGGGCTGGGAGTATCTGCGCAGTGTCAGCGTGGACGACGGCGAACTGGACCTCGTGGAGCATGCGTTCGTCGATCCCCCGGGCCCCCATGGGTCCGGTCAGGTGGCGCACGCCGCCAGCATGCTCAGCCGTTGCTACGGCAGGAGCCACGTACTGGTGTTGTGCGGGGAGGCGGGCACGGGGCGGCGCACCGCCGCGCTGCGTGCGCTGTGCCAGGCGGGGGTGCCCAGGAAGCGGATCAGCTGGCTGGTCCTTGACTGGGACCGGCCGCGCACCGAGCAGATCCCCCACACTGCGGGGCATGGCTTCATCCTGGATCTGACGGGCTACCGGATGCACGAGGACTTCTACACCGGGCTTGCGGATTACCAGCAGCAGGCTCAGGCCGCTGAAGCCGTTCTGGTCATCCTGGCCGATCCGAGCGGCTGGAATCCCGGGACGCTCGCGACCGTGCCGACCGTGCACCTCGCGCGCCCGTCGGCAGTACAGGTCGCCGAGGCGCATCTGCGCCACCTTGCGGCCGGTCGGGTGGACTGGCTGACGAATGATCCCCTGGACGGCTTGCTCGCCCAGGCAGCTTCGGCATCCGAAGGCGCGCGACTGGCCCGACTCATCGCGCAGGTCAAGGGAGACGACAGGTCCGCGGTCAAGCAGCAGTTCACCGACTGGCACGACCACTTGGAAGGCTGGTTCGAAAAGCACTCCGCGCCGGGGGACCTGCGTGAGCGCGCACTCCTTGTGGCGGCCGCCCTGCTGGAAGGAGTTCCGGCCGACGTCGTGCTGGGGGCAGCGGACCGGCTCTTTTCAGAAGTCGGTGGTGAACTGCCGCGTGGCGGTGCGCTGTCCGGCCGTGATCTGGACAAGCGGCTGGAGGCCATCTGCGCCTCGCCCACGGGTGACGAGGGCATCTCCCTGGAGGAGAAGCAGCGCGGGCTTTCCGAGGCCGTCCTGAAGTATGTGTGGCGGCAGAGGCCGCAGTTGCGTCCAGTGCTTCTGGAGTGGGCCTCCCAGATCAGTGCACCCAACGGAGTCGCCGTTCTCCATCTGCGGCGCATTACCGACTGTCTGGTGCAATTGTCCTTGCTGCCCGGCGGCTCGACGGTGCGGTCCGTGGCGAGCAAATGGATCGAGACCGGACACGAGGCGCACCGTCAGCTTGCCGTCGAAATCCTGGAGACCATGGCACTCCACCCGGTAACGGGTGTCGCCGTCCGCAAGCAGCTGTACAGCTGGGCGTACCATAAGACGACCAGCAAACAGCTGACCGCCGCCGTCGCCGCGATCTGCGCAGGTCGGCTGGGCCAGAAGTATCCCCGTGTCGCCCTGACCCGGTTGCGGCTGCTGGCCGCACGCGACGACGCCCAGGCTCGCGACGGTGTCGCCGACGCAGTGCGCACCCTGGCGAGCGATCCCGAGCAACGCGTCCTGGTGCTGTCGGAGATCGTGGACTGGGCCGAGTCCACCGACAGCACCATCCACAAGGCCGGAGCGAGCACGTTCCTGGCCCTGACCGACATCACCAGCGACACCCTCCTGCCACTGCCCGCGCCCCAGGAGAGCGCCGACGAGGCTCCCGATGCGCTGGCCGGTCAGCTGTTCGTCCGCGGCTGGCGCGCAGCCCTGCGGGAACCCACGGCGGCACAGGAAGCGCACCGGCATCTGGCAGCCTGGCTGGACTCCTCCAAATTGGAAGACGACCAGGTCCTGCCGCTGACGGCAGAGGTGCTGCGCGGATATCTCGGCCAGGCAGGTGCCGCCGACCTGCTGGTGGGATCGCCCGGCAGCTCCGACCTGGGACGGGTCCGGCGCAAGAAAGTCCTCGACCAGCTGATCTCCGAGGTGGCTTCCCCCGGCAGCCCCAGCACCGCTGTGCAGTCCGGTGACGGCGCCCCCGTGACGGCGTGAGCATGCGGCGCTGGCGCCGCAGAACGGCACGGCCGGCACCGCCTGCGGCCGACACCGGCACGGTTCATCCGCTCGTCCTGAGCGACGAGCGGATGGCCAGCCGCATCAGCAGTGTGTGTTTCACGGTCCACGTCACCGGTAGCTGGCGTTGGACGCATCCCGCTCCTGCGGACCACGACGACCCGACTGTGCTGGCGCGTGACCACCTGCGCCGGCAGACAGCGGGGATCCTGCGCTTGCACTCGGTTCGGAATCTCGCGGCGGCCCAGGACGCAGCCAACTCCGCCCTGATGCAGTGGAACCGCCTCGAATCCGGGCTGGAGGTCGCGGGCGCGGCAGAGCTGGACGTCCAGGCCGCGGACCGCAGCCTGGACGAGGAACACGCCCGCCGGCAACAGGGGGCAGACCTCGAACACGGCGAGGAGTTGCACCGCCTGGCGCATCTGCAGCGTGTACTCGCCGACCCGGACCTGCGCCGGGTGTGGTGGGTTGCCCGGTTTCCCGACCGCTTCAAAGACCTCGATGAGTTGACAACGGCGCTCAAGGGACTGCCTTTGCCGCAGGAAGACCAGGACGACGATCTCCGCGGTGACGTCCGGCGCTTCACCGACCAGCTCGTCACCGCCCTGCACACCCCGCAGCAGCGCGAGGTCTTCCTCCAAGCCCTTATCCAGACCCTCCAGGCCCTCGGCCACCACGACCGGTCAACCATCGCCGCCCTCTGGCGCAGCCCTCTCGATCCCGGGAGCACACCGGAATGAAACTCCACACCACACGCTGGCTCTTGGCACCGGTGCGGCAGCTGCGCACTCGCCAGCTCATGGCCCGGCACGGGCCGACCTTGCTATATGACACCGCCTGGGCCCTGATCACCCTGCACAGGGCACCGGCCGAAACCGCCCTCGTACGCGCCTGGGCCCGCGAGAATCCCGGCACAGCGCCAGGCGTCCACTACGACCACTGGGACGCACTGAGCGCAGCGGAAAAGCAACGCCGTCTCAGGTGGCTGCGGCGGCACGGACACTCCCCCATCCAGCTCCTGCGACTCGACTCGGGCCTCATCCACAGCGCGCGCCTCCACGTCCTCGACTGGGGACCCCCGCCAGGGCCTGCCGAAGAGCACAGCGCGAAGTTGCACCTCTGGTCAGAAACCCGCGAGCAGCCCTAGCTCCCCTGCCGCACGCACCGTGCCAGCAGGCGGTGGTGCGGCCAATCGGCTCCGCCAAAGGAATGTGTCTACGCGTTCGTCACGGCCCCTTTCCGGCGGGCCGCGTGAGCTGGGCCGCCGGTCTCTGTGGCATCAGGGCATGCTGCTGAGGCTTCCCGCGCCGCACGGGTAAGAAGCGGTGGACGGCCATGCCCGCCGGCACGGCCGTCCGAAGCGTGGTGGCGGGTGCGCATCGGTGCAGGGCCCGTGGTACAGCAAACAACCTGGGTCCGTGGCCGGCCCAACCGGCCCTGTTCCGGGGCCGCCGGTCCCGCGCGGGAATCAGCATGGGCGTCCATCATTGGTCGCTATCGTCGTCGACCTCGTTGAAGACGCGTTGCAGGGCTTCGACAGCATGGTCGTGTCCGGCTTCTGAGAGCTCGTTGGCTAGTCCTTTGACAATGAGTGCCTCGCCGGCGTCGATCGCCTTGCGTGCGAGAGCCGTTCCCAGCACGAGTGTGGCCGGATGCTGTAGCCGATGCCACAGCAGCACTCGAAGTGGCTGGACAGTTCCGTGGTCGCGGGCGGTGAAAGCATGTTCGTCGGCCTTGGTGTGTTCACCATGCTGCTCGGCCTGCACCATGAGCCCGGTGGTCTCCCCGGCTTCGATCCCTTCTGCGTACAGGTGGCGAGCCCCTTCGCTGTCGCCTTCCTGGCGGTGCAGCCGGATCAGGTCTTGGTAGCAGTCGACGAGTCCGGCGTCGATCGCCTTGCGGAAGTAGATCTTGGCCTGTGTGAGATCGCCCGCCCATTCATAGCGGTAGGCCAACCGGGAGTAGGCGTAGATGTCCCCAATCTCCGCGATCTGTTCGGTCCACTCGGCGGCCTCGTCGAACAGCCCGTCCTGGGCGAGCAGGAATACCAGGTCCTGCATGGCGTCGGGCTCACCGGCCTTCGCACCCTTGCGGCACCACTGCTCGGCCTCCGTCCGCTGGCCAAGTTCCAGGTAGTGACGCCCGACGTTCACGGACGCATCCGCGTAGCCCGCGTCTGCGAGCTCGCGCCAGACGGCCACGGCCCGCTCGGGCTCGCCGAGCCGTGTGAGGCAGAGTACTTCCTGGCGCCAGGAGACGTAGTCGGACAAGGCATTGCTCTGGAATGCCCCGGACGCCCGCTGCTCGCCGATCTTGGCCAGTGTGCTTTCTGTGCGGGCCATCTCGGCCTCTTGTCCCAACACGTAGGCGGAGCCGCGGTCGTACAGACCGAAGATGTCCACGCCGTCCGCGACCGAGGCGGACACGCGTACACGCCCTCGCTCGTAGGCGGACCGGGCGAGGGCCCGATGGTCCTCGTCGGTGAGGGCATGGCGTAGGGCGGCGGCCCAGAATGGCGTGGGTGGGCAGTCGTGGCGGAGCTCATAGCGCCCGAGTTCGAGGAGGTAGTCGGACAGCCGGTAGAGCCACTGGTCCGGTGGGCGTGTGCCGGGCCGGGGCCGGATCTGGCTCAGGGGACCGGGGACGCCCCGGCATGGGGCAGATAGGTACTCCAGGGCCTTCTCGAGCCACCCGGGGCGGGCGTGTTCATCCCACATAGCGTCAGGGGCGAGGGCGGCCGCGGTGGCTTCCAGCGCACGCACGGGCAGCGCCAGGCCGTGGCCAAAGCGGCGCAGCTCCACCGCGGCGACAATGAGACACTGGGCCATCGGCGCGGCGTGCTCGACACGCTCCAGGAGCGCCGGCACGCCCGCGAGGTACTGGGTCAGCCGCCCGCCATCAGCGAGGGCCGACGCCTCGGCCACGCGCGGGTCTGCCTTTGCCGCCTGGGCCAGGGCCGCAGGTGCGCATTCGAACCGGTCCGGGATCCGCGCGCTGGCGCCGCCCCCGGTGAGCAGCGCCCGGGCATGGGGGTAGCCGTCGTGAGGTGGAGCCGATGTGGCGGTGAGACGGGCCCAGTCCTCCGGGTGGGCGGTGGCGAACGCCAGGATGGGGCCGCGCTCGGGTGTCCGCAGCAGGTCACGCAGGACCGCAGCGACGCTCTCGCCGACGGCCGGGTCACTGGTGAGCAGATAATGCTGGATCTCGTTGAGCCAGAGCACTGTGCGGGGCCCGACCTCCGGCAGGCCCGCGAGCACACCTTCAGTGTGGTTCGGTGTGATCGGATGCCACAATCGCCAGTCATCCGGGAGGAGTTGGACCGCCTCCCAGCAGGCACGCGTCTTTCCAGTGGACGAACCACCGACCAAGGTCACCAGTGCGCTGCGCCCCTGCCGGGCACCGAGCACCGACTCACGCATTAGCGCGTCGTGCGCGCGCTCCACATACACCGGCAGCACCGGCAACGGGCTCACTCCGTCACAGCCGGGGCCTTCGATCGCCAGGTGGACCTCCAGGGCGAAGGGGTCACGGACGTCGCGCACTGGCCACCCCGGCCGGTCGCGAGCCTCCAACGTCGCCCGGGCCTGTGTCATTCGCGTGGCGGCGTGGCGTAGAGCCAGCAACGGCTCGACATCCGTGCCCAGAGCCTTCGCCAAGGCAACCAGCGTGGTCTCGGAGGGCAACTTGTGGCCGTTCAGCGCCTGGCTGACCGTTGTCCGCCCCAGTCCTGTCCGCTGCTGCAACCCGCCCATCTGCAGACCCCGCTGCGCCCTAAGGGTGCGCAGTCGCAGAGCGAGTTTCGCCAACGGATCCCCGTGCCCCTCCACCACGTCCTGCTTCTCCGTCTCTCGGGCGACCGTCTTCATTCATCTTTGTTCAGCCTGAACCCCGGTGAACACGAAAACCGCGAAATTCGCTGGAGTCACCGTCGTCGATCGTCCTGGGAAGAAGGCATGAACACCTCATCCATACACCTGATGCTCCTGCTCCTGCTCTTGGCAGTCGTCGCGCTCTTCTGCGCCTTCGTAGGCGCAGCGACCGGTCTGCTCGCTCGGATCGAAGGAGCCACCTATGCCACAGCCCTGCTGCGCGGTGCTGTGGCCTTCGCGGGAAGTGCCACCCTGTCCCTAGCGCTGCTGACCTTCGCTCTCACGGCGCTGTGAACCGAGGGATGCATTGCCGTTCTTCAACGCGCACGCGTGGCATCGGCGAGACCACTGGTCCCCAGGTGCGGGCCGCAGGAAACCGTACGGCACGCGGCCAGCCAGCACGGAGGACAGCCGGGCGATGCGGCAGCCGGTCAGCCCCAGGACCTTCGCGGCGCGTCCGGGGAGCGGCACGAACACCTCGCGTGCCAGTTGCAGGACCTGCTGGTAGCGGGCGCGGGCCTGGCTGGAGGGGCCGCCGTGCAGGACGTCCGACGTGCCACCGTAGATGTCGCTCCAGGCATCCAGGGCACTCCCCTGGGCTGCGCCCAGGCGCTGGCCCGTCAGCCGCTCGGCCACCCCCATTGCCCGGCGCCGGTGATAGCCGCCCGGCCGCTCGAGTTCGGGGCGCAGCACCTCTGCCGTGTCACGGATGCGGCTCAAGGCCGCCTGTGGGTCACGGGATGGGCGCTTCCTTCTGCCCTCCCCCGCCGCCGGTTGCTCGTCAGGAGGCCAGCGGGCGTCCACCGCCCTCAACAGGGCGCGGGCCGCGCCCTGCAGGCCGGGCGGCTGGCTCCGGTTGCTCTGGGAGCCGGGCAGGCTCAGCAGCACGTCCACCGCGCCCCGTACGCATGATTCGGGCGATCTCCGCCGGCTGCTCGTAGCCCTCGTCCCCCAGCATCCGGTACGCATCCCGCGGCAGCCCCAGCGCCCGGGCCCCCGGCCTGTTCCAGCCGACGCGGCCAACGCCCCGTCCACCGGCTCGAGATCAGGTTCCGGGCCGAGGCCAGGAGGCTGCCAGCGGTGTCGCGTCGTCCATGCGGGCCACCGTAGCGACAGCACGCGGCCGCGCACCCACGACGCAGCCTCGTGTGTCAGCGGTCCCTGGCAGACTTCAGCGATCCCCGGCCGTACACGTCAACGACAGGAGTTTCTTCGTGGGTCAGACCTTCACCGTGCATCTGAAAATTGCGGGACGCTCAATCCGAGGCGTCTCGCTGAATTGGGGATTAATCCAAGGCAGTGAGGTACGCCGGGAGGCGCCCAGTCACGGCCCTGACATCGAGGTCCCTGCTGTCATCGAGATCTTGGACCTGATCACATCTGGCGCCGTCACCGCCCAGGAGGCTCGTGACGTTCTCAACACAGTAGCGACGAAGATCATCGAGAAGAAGGCTTGCGAGTACGAGGACCTCGAAGACCTCATGGAGAGCATGGAGGCTGTGATGAACCTGCGTCGTCGCATTCCCAAGCAGCCTGCTCTGGATAGCCGTTGGGTGTATGTCGTGTCGTCGGAGGACAACCCGAAGACCCTGAAGATCGGCGTGGCCACAGAGGTCGAGAGCCGAATGAAGTCGCTCCAGACGGGATCTGCATCTCCCCTTGTCCTGCGTTGGAGCGCCCATGGGGGCTTCCTTCTGGAACGCCACCTGCATGACGGGTTCGACCAGCGGCGGATCAATGGCGAGTGGTTTGACTTTCGCCGTGTCGCGGACCCCGTACAGGTGATCGCCGAAGCGGCGGAAGAATTCCTACAACAGTTCGACGAGTTCAACCCTGACCAGGAATAGTGCACTTGAAGTTGCAGCAGTGTGACCCGGTCACCCGCGAGTCGCAGCGCTCGCTCCCCCACAGCCTCTTACGAGAGTCCCGCTTCGGCCTGCGTGATGCCCCGGCACGTGCTGCCTATTGCTCGAGTCGATGGCCAGGACGGCAATACCAGACGCCTGGCCAGGGCGAGTTGGCGCGTCACGCCGCGTGTGCCGTGGCTATGGTCCCGAACACATCGTCGAAGCGGTGGGCTTGGCGGGTGCTGATCAGGTAGTAGGAGCCGCTGGAGTGCCGGATCGCGTTCGGGTAGTGCATGACCTCCGGCGGTGTAAGGACTGCCAGGTCGCCGAACACGTAGTACAGGGGCACGGGTGCGTTCATCCCCAGGAATTGGAGGCTTGCGAGGAGGGACTTGCGCGATATGGCGTAGCGGTCGGTGGTGGTGCTGGGCATGCGGGTCTTGGCGTCGATGGTGATGAGGTCGGGGCCGCGGGCTGCGATCAGGTCGGGAAACTGGCGCAGTGAGGAATCGGTGCACCTCAGCGCATCCTGGATCGCGAGGGGGTACGTTCCTTGGCCGCACAACTGCACGGTCCATCCGCGGCGTTCGAGCTCTCGGGTGATGCGCTGCTCGTGCTGGTCGCCGATCTCCTTGCGTAAAGGCCAGTTGGCCACGTGCCCCTCCCCTTAATCTGGGCGTGGTACTAAGTCTCGCTATTTTGTATTACCAACTTAGCGGCTAGCATGCCCTCATGACGGCATACGTTGACCCACGTTTTCGTCCCACGCTCTGGCCCGGGACAGCGATCCCAGCCCCTCCCCTCACACGGCGCATCAGGGACGTCAGGATCAAGGGCGACTGGATTCTGTGGACGCCGGCCCACCTCGACGAACGCCCCCTCGTGCACTTGCCGGAGGACTTCTACCTGCGCGAACTCATGGAGCTGCCCCCGCACGACCTCGAAGGAGCGGCCGAGCTGTTCCGCACCTACGGACACCCGTTCGGCGCAGAACGAAACGATCTCCACGTGGACTCGGAAAATGTGTACGAGGAACTCCAGTCGATCCCCGAAGCCGGAGGTGACGAACAGCCCTACCCGTTCGGCATGCACCGCGACTTGGTCAGGATCTACCTGCAGACCGCCCAGGAAGCGATCACCACATGGCTCGCCTGCCAGAAGGAAGGCGGACTCGAGAAGCTCGTCAAGCCGGAGATCACCGAGGAGAACCTGGCCGGCATCCAGGCGCAGAACGAGGGCCATGAGCCGCCCTGGCCACCCTCCCTCGAGTACCTGGAGGCCCTGCTCATCGACAGCCGCATCAGCACGCTGAAGTACGTGTTGAACGATGCCCTGAGCCCCTTCAGCATCGGCATCGGCGACCTTGCGGACCGCTCTCCCACCCTCTACTCCGTTGCTTTCCTCCAGCTGTACAACCACCTCGTCGAGGGCGCAGTCGTCCGCCGGTGCGCCAACGAAACCTGTCGGCAGAACTTCGTACGCCAACGCGGACGCGCCGAATACGGCCAACACCGCACCACCGGCGTCAAATACTGCTCCCGTGAATGCGCCCGCGCCCAAGCCCAACGCGCCCTCCGCCGCCGACGCAAAAGCGCCAACTCCCCTTCGTAGAGACACCGGACCTGCACCACCTCTGCCCCGCCCCGGGCCACGGCGCAGAATCTGCTGACCGACGGCGCAGCGCCGCTGAGCCAAAACAAGCCGTCAGGGCCGCCCCGTGACTGCACTCCCACCGCGCGTGGCGGCACGAGGTAGAAGCGTGAAACGCGTCGGCAGCAGCTACTGCTCGGTCAGCGAGGCGACGAGGGCGCGCAAGGGTGCGACGAGTTCGGGGTGGTCACCGCGGGAGGCAGACTGCAGCAGATCGGCAGCAACGACCAGCTGCGCCGTGCGCCCGGCCTCGGTGTCCAGGACATACGCGAATTCGGCGCGGATCCGGGCGGCGGTGGCAGGCGCGAGCAGTGAGTAGGTGTATAGCAACGCTTGATCCCAGCCGCGGGGGGCCAGGCCGAAGCCTTCCCAGTCGAGGATGACGCCGGTGGTGGTGAGGTTGCTGGTGTGGAAGTCGCCGTGTGAGCAGGTCCATTCGGTGGTCTGAGGTGCGGGTACTCCCGCGTACGTCGGTACGGCGCGGTCGATCCACTGCTGACGGACGCCGATTCGGTCGGTGGCGACGGTAGCGATGGTGTCCAGGTCGGTGCGGATGGACTTGAACCAGGTGTCGGTCAGCTCGAGTTCGCCGCGCAGGACCGGTTCCGGGGACAGCACCGGGCTCTCGATGAACTCGGTGAGCTCGGCCCGATAGGCGTGTCCGTCGGCGGTGGCGTCGTGCAGGGCATGCAGGGAGGGCTTGTGGACACCGGTGAAGAGGCGGCCAGCAAGTTCCGTGCCGTCCCATAACTTGCCGCCTGCCTTCGCTGCTGGGGCGGAGAGAAGGCGCAGCCAGCACGCGCCGTGGACTGGGTGGTCTGCGCGCAGGCCGAGGGTGCGCCCGTGCCAGCCCCACACCGGATCGCACGTGGCGGTGGCGTCCAGTGCGGCGGCGGCCGCGGCGTGCGCGGCCGTCATGCGCTGGGCATCGACGTCATTGGGGGGCGGCGAGTACATCGAGCACCTTCCGCATGCTCTCGGCGGGAATGGGGCCTTCGTCGAGCGCGGCGAGGGCCTCGTCCCAGTGTCCCGGATTCCCGGTGGACAGCATCAGCATCGAGACACCTGGGCAGGAGGCGGATGCGGCCAGGCAGACGGCCGGGATGCTCGCGCCGGGGCGTAGCAGGCCTGCGAGCTCGCGGGTGGCCAGGGTAGGGAGTTCACCGCCGTGCAGGGGGGCGGAGGCGTGGACCTGCCAGCCGAGGGCGGCCGCGTCGGCGATCGGGCCGCGGCCGACCAAGGCCTGGTCGAAAGCGTCGGCCATGACGAGGCTGACGGGCAGCTGGAGCGCGCGCAGGTGGTGCTCCCGGGCGCCGGCCGCCTCGGCGGCCAGCCGGTCCAGGTCGGGCACCGTGATGCGGTGCTCGGTGAAGCCGGACCAGGTCGCGATGCCATACGTGGTGAGGTGGCCGGCGGCGGCCGCTTCTTCGAGGACTGCGAACGCGGCGCGCAGCTGGTCGTGGAGCTGGTCGGGCCGGGTGGTGCGTTCGGGGTTGTGGAGGAAGAGGGTGTCGAGCCGGTGTCGGCCGAGTTCGGCCCGGTTGCGTTCGAGCCGCCATCGCACATACGGCGCGTGGAGGCTGTGCCCCGCTGCGGCGTCCTCCTGGTCGAGCACGCCGGCCGCGAGCGCGGCCCGGGCGGTCCCCGGGGTGAGGAATCCGGTCTTCGTCGCCACCCGCAGGCCGGGGTGGTTGGCGAGGACGGGGGCGAGGAGGCGGTGGGCGCAGCCGCCGGTGTAGTTGGGGGCAGTATCGATCCAGGCCGCCGGGGAGGATGCTGCGCGCCGGGCGGCATCTGCGAGCTCCTCCCCCGCGATCCGGTACGTGCCCAGCCCCAAGGTGGCGTTCACCGGGCGCCTGTTCGTACGGCTGCGGCTTGGGCGGCGACGAGTTCGCCGACCACAGTGGCAGCATCCGGCACGGTCAGGCCGGCGGCGTCGGCGAGCTCGCCGAGCGGAAGCCACCCGCCGGTCATGAGGCGGCACAGCAGCGGGCCAGTCACTGGGGCGAGGTCCAGCTCGATCCCGGCTGCCGCGAAGCGGACCAGATTCTCACCGTCCACGCTGACGTCGGTCAGGCGGACGCGGCCGGTGGTGAGCCGCACCATCAGGTGCGGGTCGGCGGGGAGCTGATGCAGGAACGGCAGCGAGGGGCGCATCCGGCCGACGTCCTCGGCGTCACGGGCCGTGGCGTACCGCTGCAGCAGGGCCGGTTCGTCGAGGGCGGCGAGGAGTTCCTTGCCCAGGTCGGCCAGGAACTCTGCCTGCTGCTCAAGGCCGTCGTGCAAGGGCAGGTCGGCGCGGACCAGTTCGCTGGAGCGCAGCGTCTGCGACAGCCAGCCGATCAGGTCGGCGCCGGTGTGCGGGGTGATCCCGCAGGTGAGGTGTAGGGAGTGGGTGCCCTGGTCGGCGGTGACGGCATGCCACCAGCCGCGCGGCAGGTAGAGCACGTCACCGGGCTGCAGGACGAGTTCGGCGACCAGCTGGTCCGGGGGCGGTTGCGGGGCGGCGACGTCGCGGTACATCGGCAGGCGCCGGGTGGGGCCGAAGAGCTGCCAGCGCTTGGAGCCTTCGATCTGGACCACGATGACGTCGTGGTCGTCCCAGTGGGTTCCGAAGCCCTCCACCTGGGTCCAGGAGGCGTACGCGTTGACCTGGACGCGTGAGCGCAGCCAGCCCTCGATACCGGCGGCCAAGTCACCGATCGGCTCGTGGAGTTCATCGATCGCATCGATGACGAGGGAGGCGCCTTCGGCCAGGCGCTCGTGAAGCTCGGCGGGGTGGATGCGGTGCCAGACGGTCGCGCGCCGGGTGGTGACGGGGACGGCATAGCGGTGCTGGGGCAGGGCCTCGCCGGCGGCGGACAGGCGCAGCCGAGGGGGCTCGAGGCGGTGGGTGGCCAGCAGATGGTTGAGGGTGTCGAAGCAGACGAGGGCGCCCGGGTTGTCGAGCGCGCCGGGCACGTGGAGGAAGTCGCGGCCGTACGTCTGGGCCAGGAAGGTCTCCTGGCCCAGACGCTCCGCGATGAGCAGGCTGGTCATCGCAGGTTCACCGGTCCCGTGCTAGTCGTTGCCGTCCGAGCGGCCGGTCCCGCCGCCGTCGGACGGGGTGGCGCCGCGGGTACGGGCTGCGGCGATGGCCCGGCGGGCGCGGACCAGGCCGCCGCCGTCAGTGCCGGGGGTGCTGCTGGAGGTGGTCGTCGGCATCAGGTGCCTCCTCGGTAAGTAAGGCGGCCCCGGGGATTCGTGGCCGCCTGCTCAGCGTCGCGGCGCAGGTGACGTCCCGTCATTGCCACCCAGCGGCGCAGACATTGCGGGTCGTCCGCAATCGCGGCGCCCTGCCGGTGGCCGGGGTGCTCGGCTACCGTGAACAGGCTGATTCGCCGTCCGCACCGGGGGTGCGCCCATGGCCACAGTCACCCGCTCGCGCCGCGCCGCCATCCAGCGCGAAGCTGCCCAGATCCGGATGCGCTGCCAGCGCCAGCAGCACACCCTCGAGCAGACCGTGACAGCCATCCGCACCGTGCTGTCCGAGGTCTCCGCGCTGGAGGCATGGCGCTTCGCGCTGGGCTGGTCCAGAGCGGACACCGTCGCCCAGATCGCCGGCCTCTACCTCGCCGACGGACTCTTACCGCCCGGCCTGTCCGAGTCGATGCTGTGCCGGTGGGAACACGATCCGGACGAGTGGCCCGGCCCGGAGTACACGGTGATGCTCTGCCGCATCTACGCCGCCTGCCCCGAACAACTCGGCCTGCACCGCGCCGTGGAGCCGCCATGGGGATACCGGACGATCCGATACGGTCAGCCCGAGCACGCCGCATACGGGCCAGGCCCGCGGGAAGGGATGCAGCCGATGACCACAGCAGCCGGCCTCCCAGCCGTCCGAGAATCCCTCCACCTCGCCCTGCTCGCCCATCCCGACGGAAGTGTGCTGGCCGCCGAGACGGCCGAGGCCGCGGTCGAGCACTACGCCCTGAACTACTCCAAGCACCCACCGCAGGTGCTGTTCAACGAAGTCCGCGACGTGCGCCAACTGCTCGCCCCGCTGACCACCAACGGCAGCAGTGAGCTCGCCACTGAACTGCAGCGTCAGGTCGGCTGGCTCTCCGCACTGCTCGGCAACCTCGCCTTCCACCTGGACGACACCTCCGGCGCACGCACGCATCTCGCCGCCGCGGCCGCCTACGGCGAACGCGTGGGCGACCCGCGGCTGGTCGCGTGGGCGTGGGGCGCACAGAGCATGATCGCCCGCACCATCGGACGTCACGAGGCCGCAGTCGCGCACGCCGAGCGCGGGATCGCGGCCGCCCCGGCCGGTCTGGTGCGCGCCCAGCTCCACGCATGGGCGCTGCTGCCCGCCCTCGCCCGGCAGGGCCGCGGCGACGACGCCGACCAGGCCCTCACCGTCGCGCTCAGCGAGCTGGAATCGGACCGGGAGGGATCAGCGCCGGGCCGGTTCGGATTCGACGAGCCCGAACTCGCGCTCCACCAGGCCGAAGCCCATCTCGCCCTCGGCCGCACCGAACAGGCCCGCCACCGGGCCCAGGCCTCCGCCGACGCATGCCCGGCCGGGACACCTGGCTGGGCCGCCGCCACCCTCGTCCTCGCCCAGGCCGAAGCCACCACCCGCCCCGACGACGCCGCACAGCGAGCCATCGACATCCTCGAGCGAATCCCGCCCCAACGGCTCCGCTCCACCACCCGCGCGCGACTGACCCGCCTCGACCAGCTTCTCCCCGACCGGACCATCCACTCAGTAGCAGACCTCAACGAACGCCTGCGCGTACTCCCCACACCCATCGACGCACACGGACAAGCCCTCAGCAACTGACCACGGCACCCCGTTCAGCCCAGGCGCCAGCCTGTCGGCTCCGCGGGCGAGGGGGGTTCAGGGCAGCGCGGAAGCCGGAGCCCGCCCCGGGAGCCCTTCGCACGTCGACCGGGCGATCCGCCTCATCCGGAATCCTCTCCAACGCGCCCGCTGAGGCGACGGCTCCGCGAAATCGCGCTGGACCCGCCCGCGCGTTCTACCGGAGACCGCTTCCCGGGCAGCCATTCCCCGGTGACGTTGCTCATCCTGTAGAGGCGCCGCACGCAGTCAGGCTTGCCGCAGCGAAACGCCGTCCCGTAAAAGTGATTGGGGTGGATCGGGTGAATGGTCTGTCAACTAGCGGAAGGCGGAGCCGGACGCTGGATTGATTCGGGTTCAGCAGCGGGGTTTTGCCAAGCCTGGATCAGCCCACGGAGGCGGCGGGCAGGTGTCTCGCTGGGGATGAAGACAACAGCCGCCACCAATACCAGGCCTCCGATGGTCAGTGCTTCGGCAGCCCAAGCGGTCAGCCCGCCACGTGCCACTGCCATCACGAACGCGGCCATCGTTCCTAACGCACCCCCGATCCGGGCCGCCCCGCTCATCGGTGCCGCTCCACAGAGGGCGGGCGGCGCAGCGTCATTGAGAGTCGGGGCCCTGCCAGCAGGACACGGAGCGTGAAGCGAGTGCGAGCGCCGCGGGTGGCATGGGCGGCCAGTTCTGCACTCCATTCCTCTTGCCAGCGTGCCCGGTCCTGCACGGGCAGCAGGTGCGTAAGGGTGGTCAGAAGCCGATGTGCGAGTGCGCCTGACGACGGCGCGGATCGCAGGACAGCTGATGCCAGGTCCTGCAGTTCACGACCAACGCTCTCCATTCCTGTCGCGTGAGCCAATGGCGCGAATACGTCGAGGGTTTCGCGGGCATTGCGGTGTTGCCTGTCCTGAGGCACGAACGCGATGGTGCGCATGTTGTGCAGGCGGTCGGCGAGCCGGATGGCCTGCGCGGCCGCCGCCCGGGTCGGGTCGGCGGCCATGGCGGCCGTCTTCGCAGCGGTAGCAGCAGGCGGGAACGGACGGGATACCGCCGAGGGCACCGCTGCCACCAAGTCAGCGATTTCGTCGCCGAATTGGTCAGGGAGCCGAGATGGTGGGCAGTCCGTTTCCTCAAGTTCGTGCAGCAGGGCCGCGCACACCGCAGGGGGAGGCATACGAAGATCGGCGACGATGGCAGCGACGGTGAGACAGTGTGTGAGGACAGGATCTCCGTTGCGACGCGTGTGCCCTTCATGCCAGAACGCGGCCTCCGTATAGGCGCGTTTGAGCAGTCCGGCGTCAGCGTCGGGATGGTGCAAGCGGACTGCGACGAGAATACTGTCAAGGGACGGCACTGTTCCCCTGTGTGCGCTGGGCGGTGCAGCTAACCGCCGCCGGGCCTTCATGACGTCCCTCCGTCGACGGCCGGGCGGGCGGCAACCCATCCGGGAAGGGGCTGTCTCCTGGACCTGTAGGCACGCGCCAGAGCATCGCGGGCCTGCACGGCACCATCCTGTGTGATCCGGTAGAAGCGGCGGCGCGGCCGCCCGGCCTCCTCATGCACCACCGGATCCTCCCAGCTGCTGTCCACCCAGCCCACCTGCTCCAGACGGGCGAGGATCGGATAGATCGTCCCCGACGGCAATCCCGCCAGCTCGCACAGCTCTAGGCCGTACCGCTGCCTGGCGGGGTCCTCCAGCAAAGCCCGCAGCACCAGTTGAGTCTGCAGAGTCATACGCGGCATACCCATACTCGTACTCTACATAGCCTATATACAAGCTGTCTAGCGATAGCAACGGAGCCTCCAGGCGCACCCACTGCGCTCAACCACCCGCGCCCCAGCGCCGGGAGCAGCCACAGACAAGACCTTGATCCGGGTGAGAGCGCCACCACGAAACGGCGAGCTTCCTCATACGAGACGTTGCCTGTGCGGGCGAGGAAGCGTC
Source organism: Streptomyces sp. NPDC002730 (assembly GCF_042888805.1). Classification (NCBI taxonomy): domain Bacteria; kingdom Bacillati; phylum Actinomycetota; class Actinomycetes; order Kitasatosporales; family Streptomycetaceae; genus Streptomyces; species Streptomyces sp. NPDC002730. Next base: position 178,859 of record NZ_JBIAQG010000017.1, on the reverse strand, counting down.
GGAGGCCAGCCAACGGCCACGGTGAGACCACTCGCTGTTTGGTTCTTCGGCGTCGGAGGAGCGTCCGGCGGCCCCGCCGTGAGCGCGGCGGGGCTGGACGGGCAGTAAGGGTCAGAGGTGTCGCTCCACCCAGACGGCGAGGATGCTCACGGCTCCCGTGCCCGCCCCGTAGCAGGCGCCGCGCAGCAGGAGTCCGGTGGCGGTACGGCGGCGCCGGGCGGCCCAGCGGACCAGTTGGCGTACGGTTTCGGTGGTCTTGCTCCAGCGTGGGCGGGCTGGTCTATTGTGCATGTCAGATGTCCTTGTCTTCAGGGGCGTCGCGCGGGGAGCCCTTCCGACCGGAGGCCTAGGAACCGGGGTCGGAGCTGGGGCTCCTTTGCTTTGTGACGGATGGTCAGCGGCGGGTGAAGTCGTGGAGGCGGTCGGCCAGGCGCCGGTCGGGCCGGCGGACGATGATGCAGGAGTTCTTGCCGTCCTCCGCCAGCCGGTCGACTTCCATCTCGAGGCCTCCGGTGGGAGGACTTGCCGTGGAGCCGTTCTGGCGGACGTAGCGCGCGACCACCTCCAGCATGGTGAGGAAGTTCTCGTCCAGCGCGTCGGCGTCGATCACGGAGTTCGTGACCTGGTGCCGCCAGTGTTTGGCCTCCCGCGTCTCTCCCAGCGCGAGGTGGTGCAGGTGCAGGCAGTACGCCGCTGCCCGGTGACCGGCTCCGGCGGCGAGCTGCCACCAGAACTGGGCGCTCTCCGGGTGCCCGGTCAGATAGAGCAGGCAGGCGAAGACGGCGGCGCCTTCTTCGTCCAGCTGGACCTCCTCGACGGCGGTGGCCTGTGGGCCGTCGGCCAGCCGGTCCACATGGGCGGCGGCGCCGGGCCCGTTGAGGATCCAGCGGGAGACGACGGCCAGGCGCTGGCCGGCCTGAGCGGCCCGGGCCATGTCCGGTGGCGGCGCGGCCTGTGCCGCGTCAGCGGCCAGTCGGCGCAGCGCGGCTCCGACGTCGAAGGCGGCCGGGGATGAGGTCGGGATGACGGCGTCAGCGAGCAGTTCATCGATCGTGGGGGTCACTTCCCTCCCCCTTTCTTGTTCTTGCCCGGCGCAGCGGGCAGCTTCAGCAGGACGCGCAGCCGTTCCTTGCCCTTGCGGCCGTGGTAATCGACGGTGCGTACGTCCAGGCCCATGAACCGTGCGATCCGGGCGGTCTTGTAGCCCAGGAGGTGGCGAAGCACGATGACGTTGAACTGCCGGGGCGGCAGCTCCGCGATGGCCTCGTACAGCCCGCTGGTGCCGTCCCTGAGCTCCAGCTCGTTGCGGACCGCGCGCAGGTTCTGGGCTATCGGCCCGTTGATGACGAATGCCGGTGTGCGGCCCTCGCGCTCGAGACGGCGGGTTACATGGCGGTGCAGGACCGTGAGGGTCTGCTGCTCCAGATCGTCCTCCTGCAGCAGCTGCTCCCAGCCCGCCAGGATCTCCAGGAACACCTGGTGGACCACCTCCTCGGCCGCGCGGCGGCTGCCGAGATGGATCTCGGCGAAGGCGTGGAAGAACTCCTGGTGGCCGAGGTAGAAGCCCTCGTAGTCCAAGGGCAGGGACAGCGGGGCACGCACCGGCTGGCCGTAGCCGCCCTGGGGCGCGACGTCCCCCACGACGTCGTCGTCGCTCACTCGGGCCTCCTGCGTCCAGTAGTCATCGCAGTTCCTCTTCGTTGAGAGCAGCACGGCAACGAGCCCGCGCCGGGGGCCAGTTGGCCCTGACACCACGATGTCGAGAACGGCGCCCGATCACTCATCACGACGAAGAAAAAGTCACCCGATGATCACAAACAGGAACGCTGCGTAATTTCGACAGTCGCACTCCCGTCCATAAAGTCCCTCTGAACAGGACCAACGAGCACCCGCGCACTGGCCACCCACCAAGCCTGGCATCTGAAGTGACACATGTCACAACAGAGTTGGGCGAAATCGAGCGCCCCCGACCCTCCCCTGATCGCCTCCCGCTCACATCCACCGCCCCCGTCACACAAACGAGTGAGCCTCCTCGACTCCCCCTGTGCCCCCCTCGCAGCCCAATCGGCGCCCTCAGCTCAGGCCCTGAGCATGGCCCGCCTCCTCGGCGGCAACTCACTGCGCCTGGCTGTGGCAGGCGGCAGTGCCTTGCAGCTCCGTCCCGGGAAACGGTCGCCTAGCTGTCCGAGCGGAGCGCTACCGTTTCCTCTTCGACCCGATTGGCGGGTCATTGGGAGGTTCGAGCATGAGCGCTCTGGAGCAAGTGGCCTGGGTTCCTGACGATGATCCGAATCGACGATGGGACATCAGCGCAGCGCTCGCGGTGCAGTGGATCGAGGAAGGTTGCGTCGTGGAGGGCGCCCAGGCCCTCCTGGTCCTGGACCGGAGGGGCGCCGAGAAGGAAGTGCCCGCTCTGGCGTACTTCGCCAGCAGAGTGACAACCCCCAAAGCCCACACCCAAGTCCGCGAGGGCGATGGTCCTGTTCTTGCCTTCCTGCCTGATGCAAAGTCGTTGCGGTACGCGACATCCTTGGCCCGGCGGTCATCGCTGGCCGTGGTTTAGGACGTCTCGAACTTCCCGCTGCACGGCTGGGCAGCCGGAATCGGCGCGGTCTGTCGCGCCCTGTGCATCTCCGGAGCCGCTCGCCGGGAGCGTCGCGGCAGCGGTGAAGAACCTGAAGCAGTACGGGAACAACGGCTACACCAATGAATGAGCCCAAACTAACGCCCGTCGAATCCTCCCCGATCTGAGCAGGGACGGGCTCCTTGACAAGGATCTTGTGATTGGGGCCGTAGCCGCCACCAATGTCGTCTCCCCTGACGGGCTAGAGCGCCTCGGGCAGTTGATCGATGGCCTGGCTACGTGACCAAGCAACCCGTCCCGGAAACGGTGGGGCTGGGACGGGTGATGCGCTGGGACAGGGTTCAGGTCAACGTACGGGAGCGGTCCGCCGCCGTCTCTCCACGTACGCGGTAGGTGCCAGGGCTCACTTCCTCGGATAGGGCGTGTGCCTGTTGAATCAGCCCGTCAGGCCACGGCTCAGACCGGGTTGGGCTTGCAGGTCTGGCAGCTGCGGCGTCGAGTCGGCGTTGCCCGCAGTTCCTCGGCGGTGAACAGCTCAGGCAGGGCTGGCCAGTCGTAGCCGAAGCTGTCCTGGTAGGGGTCGGCCTCGCCCTTCCCCCACTCCTCTAGCGACGTCTCCAGGGCTGACATCTTGGACAACCCTGCACACGATCAGCAACGGCGACGCAGCCAAGGACTTCTGTGACCAGCATCGAGGGCCTCACACGACTCGCGCCGCCGCCGGCCGGCCCACCCCAGACGGAGATGTCAATGCTGCTCTTCGCGTGGTGGGGAGTCCCCTGACGGTTCCAGAGCCGCCAGCCGGCGCTGGGGACCGCGCGCTGGGTCTATATCGCGCAGAACTACCCGCAGGGGGCGGGCGGCTGACGGGCCATCGCCCTCGAGATAACGTCCATGCGCACCCGCAGAAGGGCGCAGATCCGCTTCGCTTCCCATCACTCGCTCATCTTGCTGCGAGAGTGGCACCTGGATCTACTCGAAGCGCCGCCAAGCATGACCGTCCGACCTCATGACTCCGACAACGCCCATTCGAGTTGGGTGCGGATCCTTTCGAGGGGTGGTTAAGCTGGGAAGACGCTGATTGGCGTGTGGGCGGTGCCGTCGTACTCCTGCCGTGACGGGGTGGAGGTGGGGCGCCGTGGTGTCTTTGCCAGAAGAGCTTCAGGCCCGGGAGGCCGCGGCTCGGCAGCGAGTCGAGGAACTTGAGGCCGAGGCCGTGGAGTTGGCCAGCGCCTCTACCCCAGCCCTGACCAGCGGATACAGCCTCACCGCTTGATCCCGGCCGCCACTTCAAAGGATCCGCACCTACCCCTATGGCGTTGCTGGGCACGGCCCGGTACCAACTGCGGTGATCGTGCCCCCGGCCTGGGGCCGAACCGGGAAGATGCCCCGCATGGGGGCATCACGCACACGCCGGGTCACTGTTGTCTATCTCGTCCTGCAGGTCGCTGCCGTCGCGCTGGCGCTGTGGCTGTCCAAACACTTCCAGGTGGCCCGCCTGGCCGCCACCGCCATCACCCTGGCGCCCACCGTGCCGGTCGCCTACCTGGCCTGGGCCGCCTACCGCGACGACCGCCGCGAGGCTGCGGCCGACATCGACGCCAAGGCCAAGACGCTGGCCGCCGCCGTGACCGCCGCCGAGACCCGGCAGCGGGCCCAGCTGATCGGCCCCGGCGCCCACCGCATCGACCTGGCCTTCACCCACCGCACCGAGCCCGCCAACAACGCCACCGGGCCCGACCCGCAGGGCCGCCTCACCGACATCGTCGCCTATTACCAAAGCCTGCACCCGGCCCGCCTGGTCATCACCGGCGAACCCGGGGCCGGCAAGACCCTGCTCGCCCTCGAGCTCATCCTCGGCCTGCTCACCCGCCCCGGCCGCAACCAGGCCGACCCCGTTCCGGTCCGCCTCTCCCTGTCTGGCTGGGACACCCACCGGCCCCTGCCCGAATGGCTCGCCGACCAGGTCCACGAGCAGTTCCGCGACCGCGGCCTGACCGCCGCCGACGCGGCGGTCCTGGTCGACCAGCACCGCATCCTGCCGGTCCTGGACGGCCTGGACGAGATGGACGCCGACACCACCCCGCCCGGCCGTCGCCGCGCCGTGCGCGCCCTGCAGCAGCTCAACGCCTACCAGGACCCCACCGGCAACGCCCCGGTCATCCTCACCTGCCGCACCGCCCAGCACGAGCAACTGGCCACCCTCGATATGCGGATGCGCGAGGCCGCCCGCATCGAGATCACCCCCGTCACCCCCACCCAGGTCACCGCCTACCTCACCGCCCGCACCACCAACCCGACCCGCTGGACCACCGTCCTGGACGCCCTGACCACCGCCCCCAGCGGCGTGCTGGCCCGCGCCCTGAGTACCCCCTGGCGGCTCAACCTGGCCGCCACCGCCTACGAAGAGCGCCACCCCGACACCCTCGCCTACCTCCGCCACCCCGCCGACCTGCTCACCCTGACCTCCCCCGACGCGGTCCGCGACCACCTCCTCGCCCGCTACCTGCCCGCCGCCGCCCGCCAACACCCCACCCGCCCCGGCCGCTACCACCCTGACCAGACCCACCGTTGGCTCGCCGCCCTCGCCACCCACCTCGCCAACACCACCTCCGCCTCCGACGGAAGCGGCACCGACATCGTGCTCCACCAGCTGTGGCCGATGGCTGGCCCCCGCCGCGTCCGCACCACCGACACCCTCCTCGCCCTCGCCTTCACCACCCTCGCCTTCACCGCCCGGCTGGCCCAGGTCCCCAGCGGCTCCTCACGCGGCGATCCGATAGGCGCCACATTTACGGCGCTGCTCTGGCTTGCGGCCGTCTGGGTGGCCAGCCGCGCCACCGTCCCCATCCCGCGAATAGCTCAGCTTCACCGGCTACGCAGCCCTGCTCACCTCCGCCAGCTAGCCGGAAATCTCACGGCCGGGTTCACGGCCGGGTTCACGGTCGGGTTCACATCCGGGCTCACGACCGCGCTCACGGAAGGGCTCGCGGTCGGGCTCGCGGTCGGGCTCGCGGTCGGGCTCGTGATCGGGCTCGCGACCGCGCTCGCGGTCGGGCTTACGGAGCCACTGACCAGCGATGTTGCATCCACAGACCCTCGCTATCCGGTACGGGACGATCTCGCGCTCGGGCTCGCGACCGCGCTCGCGACCGCGCTCGCGACCGGGGCCGGGCCCGCGATCGGGCTGTACCTCCTTACCGGCTCCGGCCGCCGCTACGTGGTCTTCCTCTGTTGCTCCCGCGGCCGACTGCCCTGGAGGCTTGGCGGCTTCCTGCACTGGGCCTACGGGGCGGGCCTGCTGCGGATCTCCGGCATGGCGTACCAGTTCCGCCACCGAGAACTCCAGGACTGGCTCGCCACCCACCCCCACCCATAGCACCCGCTGCTGCTCAATAAGGCACTGGACCCCATTCAGGAATGGTGCGGATCCTTTGAAGTGACGGCCGGGATCAAGCGGTGAGGCTGTATCCGCTGGTCAGGGCTGAGGTAGAGGCGCTGGCCAACTCCACGGCCTCGGCCTCAAGTTCCTCGACTCGCTGCCGAGCCGCGGCCTCCCGGGCCTGAAGCTCTTCTGGCAAAGACACCACGGCGCCCCACCTCCACCCCGTCACGGCAGGAGTACGACGGCACCGCCCACACGCCAATCAGCGTCTTCCCAGCTTAACCACCCCTCGAAAGGATCCGCACCCAACCGCGTTCGGTAGTCAGCCCAGTAGCGGGTTCCCCTCGGGGTGGTCGTGGATCCAGGACAGGCCGCCGAGGTCGAGGCGGCTGCGGGTCCGGGTGACGGCGACATACGCGAGGCGGGCTTCGCCGTCGTCAATCGGACCCGGCAGGGGGCGGCCGTTCTCGTCCCGTTGGTCGGTGTCCTTGGGCGGGGTGAAGTCGGTTGCGATCCTCACGTTCGCCCATTCACGCCCCTTGGCCCGGTGGGCGGTGGAGATGGTGACGTCGGCGTGCGCTTCCGGAGCGAGCTGGTCGACCGCTGCGAGGATGGCCTCGGGGCCGTGCTGGTCGATGAGGTCGACGAACGGCTTCAGGTCCCCGCCGGCGGGGTCGTGCTCGGCGTAGTCCTGCAGTTCACCCCAGGAGGGGAAGAGAAGGAGTTCCGGGTGCCAGGTGCGGCGCCCTTCCTTGAGGTCGCGGGCAGCGGTGGCCAGGGCGCGCAAGCTCTCCCCTCCCCCAGCCAGCGCCACCCGCCGGCCTGCTGCGAGATGGGTCATGACCTCGGTCATGGCCCCAATGTTGGTGCGGCACAGCACCGCGTCGGGATCCTCGACGGGGGCGAGTTCGGTGGGGATGGCGGTGGAACCGGTCAGGCGGATCGGGGCGTCGGCGATCGCGAGCCACCGGTTGGCCTCGGTCGCGAGGCGGGGGCCGAAGCGGAAGGACTGCGACAGGGACAAGGCCTGTCCGTCGAAGCCGGTCATGACGTCCCGGGCACCGCGCCAGCCGTAAATGGCCTGGGCAGAGTCGCCAACCATCACCAGCTGGGCGTGGGCGCGTTGGGCGATGAAGACCTGTTCGAGGACGGGGTTGGTGTCCTGCGCCTCGTCGAGGAGGAGAAAGTCGGCGTCAATCTTCGGATCCGACAGGGCCCAGATCTTCAGGTAGTGGTCGTGGTCGAAGCGGACCACGCCGTCGTCGGGATGTTGGAGATCGGCCCAGGCTTTACGGGCGAACGGCAGGACGACCTGGGCTAGTTGGGCGTGCAGATCCTTGTCCTCGAGGCCGCGCAGGGGCGGGACGTGGTGGCGGGTGAGGGTGCGGTCGGCGGAGTGGCAGTAGCGGGTCACCGTGTTCAGCACAGCGTGGGACAGGGCCTTGTGCGTCACGTCGCGTTCGCCGATGCGGACAGGTTTGGTGATGCCAAGGGCCATGCCGGTCCTCCAGCCAGCCTGGCGTGGCCCGTTCAGACGGCGGGCATAGCTGTGGCCGATCGCCGCGAAGGCCAGGGAGTGAGCGGTCTTGCAGGTCACCGTGGCCGGGAAGCGGGCGGCGGCATCGTGGGCGATGGCCTTGTTGAAGGCGATGTAGCGGCCCCGGCGCCGGGTGGAGGAGGCCAGCAGGATCAGCGTGCTGGTCTTGCCGGTTCCCGCGCCTGCCTGCAGGGCAAGGTGGTGGCCGGCGCGGAACACGTCGGCGGCCGCGGCCTGTTCGTCAGTCGGATTCAGCACTGTCGCGTTCCAGAGAGGGTGAGGGTGCGGCCGACGGCTGCCAGGAGCTGGTCTGGGGTGGTGTGGGCAAGCAGGGCATGCAGGGCGTGGTCGAGGCGTTCTGCTTCCTGACGGGCGTGGCGGGCCAGGGCACGGTGGATGGTCCGTTGGAGGAAGGCGCGGGGTGTTTGGCCCATCTGTTCGGCGGCGTGGCGGATGAAGGCGTCTGCGGTGGGGCTGAAGGCGGGGGTGAGAAGGACGTGTCCGTCGGGTGCCGGGTAGTGGGTGGTGAGGGCGTCGAGGGGCAGCAGCTCTTTGAGGCGGTGGTGGGCGCGGCTGAGGGCCCGGTCGGGATTCTTCGCCTTCGCCACGGTCATCAGGCGGGTGGCGTCGTGGTTGGCGGCGAGCGGCATGACGCGGACGGCACGGGCGAGTTCAGCTTGGGTGGCGGGCCGGGTCAAGGTGATCTCAAGGGCGTGGTGCGGCATGGTCGTTCCTCCGTGGCGTATGGGAGGGCCGCTCCGTCTGCCGGAAGCGGGGCGGTTGGGGGCAGGACGATCCGGCCGGTGGAGAACGTCTCACCCGGCCAGGTGCCCCTGACTGGGGGCCGCGTTCAGGGCCGTTCCTGGCGGCGTGGGGCGGTGGCGGGGAGGCGGGTGTGGATGTGCTGGTGGTGGAGCAGCGGGTCGAAGGTCTCCCAGTCTGCGAGCGCGAGGTCGGGTGCGGCAGGGGTGGCAGCGTGGCGGGGCAGCGCTGGGTGCGCCAGCGCAGCTGCTCCGTATAGGGCACGTGGGTGAGGTCATAGACGGCCATATCGGCGGCGGACAGGGCCAGTTGTCCGCGGGTGGCGGTGGCGGGCATGAGCGTCCAGATCCCCGCTGGCGTGTCAGGGGCGAGGACGTGGCGGGGGCAGCGGTGACGCCGGCGGGTCTGGGCGACGCACTGGATGTCATCGACCGGGCGGGCAGCAAGGTAGCGGCCGTACAGAATCTGCACGACGGGCCGGGCCAGCCGACAGACCGGCTCCGCCGCAGGAGTCGGTTCGCCGTCCGGAGGCGGTGCGAAGGCGCCGGTATCGAGCAGGCGCCGGGTGCGCATCGCGAGGCGGCGGCGCAGTTCGGCCAGTTGCAGCGTCAGCGGCTCGGCTGTTTCGTGTGCGGGGCACAGGACGGGGTGCGGGATGCGGGACCACCGGGTGCCGTCGCCCGCGGCGTGCGCGATGCCGGAGTCGACGAGCCAGCGGCAGGAGGCGGGGACGGCGGCTGCGGCGAGCTCGCGGGGGTGAAGGCCGATGGGTCGCCCGTGGGTGCGGGTGTACCAGTCGAGGCGGTTACCGCAGTCCCGGCACCGGCTGGGCTGAGCGGTGCGCAGGAGCCAGCTGGGGCTGTCCGCGTCAACGCGCAGCGCCCGCAGGTGTCGAGGGGCGGCGGGACTGCCGTCCCAGCGTCGGCCAGACGGGGTGGTGAGGGAGCACATGGCCGCGAAGGTGACAGGCGCCGCGCCGCAGGCACGGCGTCCGGGCCGCCTATGTCCCGCCAACGGCCCAAATGCTGGGAACCGATGCGCGATCCATCGCACGTGTGCGCGAGGTCGGTTACCGGATCGGGTGATCTGTCGACAGCGGTGCAGCCGGGCTATTTCGCAGCTTCTGCGGGCGGCGCGTGACCGTCGCAGAGGGTGGCGAAGAGGTGGTCGACGGGCACGTTCAGAGCGTGGGCGAGGGCGTGCCAGGTCTTGAGGGATCCAATCGTGCGGCCCTGCTCGATTTCGATGAGGGTGCGCCTGGCCAGGCCGCTACGGCGGGCCAGTTCGTCGTAGGTCCAGCCGCGCTCGCTCCTCAGCCGCGCCAGCTCCAAACGGAGGGCGGTGAGGTTCGGGTCGGGCGGGAAGATCGTCACCCCACCATCCGACGGTGCAGACACCTGCCCTGTCAGTGCAGACCTCTGCCCTATTTTCGCAGGTGGCCGCCCCAACGACAGGGCAGAGGTCTGCACTACGGTGCGGCCAACACCCCGCCCCCCACCGAGGCGAGCAGGAAGCGGACCGGCCCCGCGCCCACAGCAGGAGGAACGCGCGCCCCATGAGGCTGTGCACCACGCACCCACCGGTGCCCCGCACCTGGACCGTCGAACTACGCCCCTACCGCGGCGGGCCAGTGCTCCACTGCCCCCGCTGCTCACCCGGCGGCCAGGTCCTGCAGGCAGCCTCAGCCCGGCCCGCAGCCCTGGCGCACCTGGCCCGGCACGCCCGCAGCGACACCCTCCCTGCTCATCTGCGCACCTGTCAGTGCCACGAACGCGGCTGCCACTGGCACCGCCGCCACCGCGGCTGCGCCGGCCCCATCCTGCTCGTCCTCACCCGCGAACACGGCGGACGCATCTGGCGCCTGGCCGACACCTGCGCCGCATGCGCCGCCGCCACCCCGTACGCGGCCGTCGTGCCCGACACCGCTCTCGCTGCCCCGTCTAGGCGGCATCCGTCCGGTGACAAGCCCGGCTCCGGCCGTGTGAAGCGCGCCAGGCGGCGACGTGGCCCGTCCGAGCAGGTCCGCATCCAGGACATGCTCAGTTACCTCGCATCCGCACTCCCCCGAGGCACCAGCCCCGAGGCCCGGCTGCTCGCTCTCCAATGCGTACTGCGCGCCGACAACCACGGGCAGGTACGGCTTCCCGTCGGACTCCTGCGCGGCTTGCGCCTGGCCCACGACCCCACACTGTGGCACGAGTTGGAACACCACCGCTGGCTCCACCTTCTGCCGCAGCAGAACACCGCCTGCCCGCACGACAGAAGCCTCACCGCCCAGTTGGTCGACGCCTTGAGCCGGGCGCCCGGCCGCCCCGACCGTCTCCGGGCCGCCGACTGGGCACTACGCGCCACCTCAAGCCCACCACTGAGGGGCCTGCCCGCTGGCGTGCGGCTGGCTGCACTCGCACTGACGGCGCACCACTCGCCCGGCCAGGCACGCACCGGAATGGACGCCGACCTCATGCGCCGCGCATGCGGACTCGATCCCTCCGACCTCGCCCCACTGCTCGATCAACTCATGGCGGCCAGGGCGATTGCAGAGTGGATCTGTGATCCGGTCACCGACGAACTCCGCTGGACCACCCCCTCACGGCCACCGACACGCCAGCTCCGCACCGTCGAGGTGCCTGGCCAACCGGGCATGAAGGCCCGGCTGTACGCGGACGCGCGCCAGCCTGGAACCGAATGACGAAGAACCCGGCCCCGTGCGCCTACCCCGTGCATCGGGCGGGCACTGCGGAAGGTGCGGCGAGCTGGGATTGGGCCTTCTCCGTACGCGCCGTCCCCTACAGCGAGAACAGAGCGGCAGGAGCACTGTTGACCTGGTACTACTTCAGCGATCGCATCCTGTACGACCAGGATGAGTTCTGAGTGCAGATCCGGGACTGATCGGCCGCGCCGTCAGCGGTTCCCCGCAAAGCGGCACCCCCGCCCACCCGGGGGCGCGGCCCGCTGATGCCCCCGCCAGCGGGCATCGGCGGGCCGAAACCTGTCGGCCGGAGGGAACAACCATCATGCATGAGGCACGGATCCGCGCGGCGTGGAGCCGCATCGACGCGTGGCTGTCCTGCCACGCACGCGGCTATCAAGCACGGCTCAACCCGCCCGCGAGCGGCGAGCAATTGCTGCACGCGCAGGAGGTGCTGGGCTTCGCCCTCTCCGCCGACGCCCGACGTGGTGGAGCCAGGTCAACGGCCTGGCACCGGCGCCACCACCCGGCTCACCGCTCCCGGGCCACCTGCTGCCCGAGCATAACGACCCCTGCTCGCTCGCCGACGCGCTGCAGCGCCGCGCCGCGTATATGCAGGCAGCGCAACAAACCGTGTCGGCACCGCAAGCGGGACGACTCGACGCCTGGCTCGCACGACGCGGCAAGGATCCAGCCGGCACCCTATACCCCCACGAAGCGGCACCGGTCTGGCTCCCGCAATGGCTTCCCCTCGCCACAGACGCCGCAGGCGGCGGCCTGTTCACAGACCTACGACCAGGCGCCATGCACGGCTGCGTGGTGCGCCACACACGAACCGGCCATGCAGACACACCCGAATGGCCGAGCATCGCAAGCATGCTCACCCACGTCGCAGACGCCCTCGCCAGGGTCACACCCGAGACCGACGGCATCGGAGACGTCCTGCACATCGGCCGCTGGCCCATTCCCTGCCACTGACCTAGCCGGCAGGGGCGGGACCGCGGCCCCGGCCAGCACCGGCTACCACGCCGCGACACACGAAGGACCTTCTCGGCCTTCCGCCTCAACCCACCAGCTCCCACTGATGAGAGCCGCGCTCTACCGGACTCGACAGCCCCTCCCCGTACACCACCCGCCACGGACCCACCGACGGCTTCGCACCCTCTCAGGGGCACCGCGAACGAGGCTGCTCGGCGAGACGGCGACCGTGCCGGGCTGACACCAGATCGGCGGACCTGGAGCCCATCACCGGCCGTCAATGCTGCTTCTGCCGTAGCGGGCCGAACTGCCCGGCTGACCGTGCTCCCGCGTGTTGTGTCAACTCGGGTGCAGGGACCAGCCTGCGGGTGCTACTCGTTGCGGGTCGTACCGCGAGAGCTAAGGCGAGATCGTGATCATTCTGGACAGCTGCGTCATACGCGGTATGAGCCTCGACGGCAGCGAGGCGGAGGTCCTCCGCGCCATCAAGCGGACCAAGACGGAGCGCGTCGCTGCCCCGTGGATGGCGGTGGAGGAGCTCGCGGCCCAGAAGGCCCTTGAGTATGCCGAGGTGCATGAGGCAGCGGCGACCGCCCTTGCCCAACTGCAGCGCAAGAGCCACCAGGTGGAACCGGTGCTCGGCGCGGCGGACCCAGAGGGGGTTCGGAAGCTCTGGCGGTCGAAGTACGGCGAGCTATTGGAAGTGCTACCGACGAACGAGGCAGCGCTCCGCGAGGGTATGTTCAGGGAGGCCAACGTCCTGCCCCCTGCCAGGCGGAAGGGCGAGGGCAACAGGGCTGTGAAGATCGGCGCGCGGGACGTGGCGATCTGGTTGACGGCCATCGAGTACGCACGGGACCACCCCGACGAGGCCGTGTACTTCGTCAGCAGCAACCACAAGGACTTCACGAAGGGCGGGGGCGCTGCGTATCCCCCGCCGATGGACGCTGACATCGAGGGCCTGGGTGACCGGTTCAAACACCTGACGAATCTCGGCGAAGTTCTCGCGCTGGTCGCCCCGCAAGTGGCGGTCGACGAGAGCGAGGTGCGGACCGTGCTTGAGGAGAAGGCCATCACCTTCGTCCAGAACGCGGCGCGGAGCATCTGGGGCAGTCTCGACGCTCGGCGACCGTTCCCGGTCATGACACAGGCCGGCACGGTCGACGAGGCGCTGGGCTGGCTCAGATACGGGCATATGCCCGCGGTCAAGCTCGTGGACGTGAGCGGCGTTCAGGCCTACCGGCTCGGTGACGAAGAGTACTTCGTGGCCTCTACTCACTGGCAGATCGCCGGTCCGGCACTCGTCGGCGGTCGCTTCGTCATGGCCGCGTGCCACTGGGGCCCGCGCATCCTCGCGAACCTTGCGCCTCAGAACCTCCGCATCCAGATGCTCTCGACGGGAACGATTCAGGCCGTCCCGGATGCGGCAGAGGTCGACTGGCGGTCGCCGATCTACAACACGATCCCCCCCGACCGCATCCTCCAGGCAGCAAGGGACGAAGGCCGCAACCCGACATGGCCTGAGGTCATCCTCTCGGTGATGGCGACGCTGGGGATGACGACCAGCGAGAGGCAGGACTTCCTCAGCAGCAGGCAGCAGCTCGTCGACGCCATGTGGACGGACGGAGACCGTCAATGGGTGGTGGAGGCGAAGGATTACTCTTCGGCGCCCATCGAGGACGAACCGGAGGACGACGCGTAGCGGTGCCGCCTGGCCGGTGTGCCCTCACCGGCCCGACCGCGCCATACTGCTCCCGCCGACGCCCGTACCGGGACGGCACTTGGCTGCCCGTGCCCCCCTTCGCCGGGTCCCTGCACCGTCGACGAGGCCAGCCACGCCGCACCACCACAGGACCCGCGGGCCATGGACGGCACAACGGCGACGCAGGACGCCCGGGACCACGGGCACGGTCGGCGACGTCGGCGGGCCTGCGGCGCGACATCGCGGCGAGACAACCACCACGAGGCCGCCAACCGAGCTGGGCACGGCAACCTGCGACGCGACGCGACGCCGGCGGCCTACCCGCGGCGGGCGATCGACCGGCCGATCTCCATCTTTGTTCGAGGCGGTAGGTTGCTGCGTCATGCCTCTTCTGACCTACACCATGGAGTACTTCGACGAGAGTTCCGCGCGTCTGCGGAAGTGGGGGGTGGTCCTGCTCGCCGCCACTGGAGCCCTGTGGCTCTGGTTCGCCGTTCTGCTGTTCACCCCCTACACCGTCGACCAGGCGCACGGCAGCCAGGCGGACTGCGACTCCCGGTTCTTCACCGACCGGCGGGAAGCCAACGAGCTGGCCGCCGGCGGCGGCCGGTGTGAGGCCGAACGCGACTGGCCTGAACTACTTGCCGTCCTGGGCGCCTCCATTCCGACAGCCATAGCCGGCACAGCCCTCTTCACGACAGGCACGACCAGCATCCGCATGAACCGACACATATCCGAAGTGATCCACGCCATCACACCGCAGAACACAGCTTCCTGACGCGACATAACGCAGCCCCGCGACCGCTCCCACATTGAACACCCGCCGCGGGCTTTGCCGCGCTCGCAGCAGCATCCCCTCCAAACCACGCGACGGACATACCGTCACCCCGCAAACCACATTCATCGGTAGCCCACCAGACACAAACAGCACCCCAGTGCGCAGGGCCAGCCGAGAGCCGACAGCCCACCACCCGCTGAAACGGGCCTGCCGCTGGCCGTCCTCGCTGTCCCCTGCCGGGGAACAGCGAGGACGGCCCCTGACGGGATCCGGGAGACAAGGTGCGGGCCGGGGCCCGTTGGCCCTTGGATGAGTGGCAGCCAAGGCGACGCCCAGACCGACCGCGGCGGGGCTCCTCCCCCGCCGCGGAGCCGCCGAACTGCATGCCAAGTCACGAATAACCAGGACCGGGACGCATCCGAGGGCCCGCCGCGGCAGGCGGCGGGACCGGGGCAGGATCAGGCGGCCAAGGCCGGGCGGACGCGGCGGGCTACAGGCGCGCTTCGGCTGGTTCTCTGCGCTGTGTTCCAGGTCCGTGCAGGTCGCGGCTAGCATCCTGGCCAAGGCATGTCCGCTGAACCGAAGGGGTGCTCGTGGCGCAGGTTGTCCGGCGGCAGCGCGTGAGTGCGTACGTGGGGTACTACGCATTCGGGTTGCAGGAGTCCGACGACGCGGACCTTCCCGTTCCGTTCCCCGACGACTTCCACCGCGACGCATTCGTCGGCACCCATACGGGGCGTCTGGACATCACAAGTGGCGGTCACACCCACACCGCCACGGTGGACGTCGAGGTGTGGGACGCAGCTCCGCCGCCGCAGGATCCTGCGGACTGGGATGAGCAAGCCGAAGCTGATTTCGAGTCGACGAGCGGACAGCTTGCGGTGTGGTCGATGCACACGGGCCGGATGGACGAGGTCATCACACTGGCGGACTCAGGCGGCTCCTGGAGTGTCCGGGTCAGCTGTAGCGGCCGGGCCGAGGCCGCTGCGCTGTCGGAGGGCCAAGGCACCGGTGTCGGAGTGGAGCGCTACCTCATCCAGTTCTGGCCGGCCGACGCATAGAGACTGGTAGCGCTGCGGCGGGAGCGGGCTTGTGGCCGCCCCCGCCGGGCAAGCGCCAGATCAGGCGACGATCTTGACGATGAAGCCGTCTTCCAGTCCGTCGATGATGCGGTTCTTGGCGTAGAAGCTCTTCAGAATCAGGCCGCCGGCCTGGTTGTCGTCCCGGGCGATCGGCTTCACAGAGAAGTTGAACTTCTTGGCGTCCGGGTCGTACTGCGGTTGCGCGGCCCCTTCGTAGGTGCTGGCGAACGGGTACTCGTCGCATTCCTTGCCGCCGCTGGCGTAGTTGGGTCCCCAGTAGCGCTTGCACTGCTTGACCGCTTCATACCTGTTCTTGTCGATGCGGGCGCTGCTCACCGTGCGGTGCAGTGGATCCGCGGCCATCTGACCGGGGACCTTCTTCGCGGACATGTACGGCTTGGTGTCCTGCGGGACAAGGAAGGCCTGACGGATGTGCGCGGCCTCTGCCTGTTCCTCCGCGCCCTGCTTGGCGCTCAGCGTGAGCGCGGTGATGTAGCTGAACGTCGCGGCGCCCCTCCTGGCCGGGTTGCCGCCGCCGGTGGAGTTGGCCAGGTAGGACGCGGCGTCCCAGCGCGGGGCGAGCATGAACAGCTTGCCGCCCGTCGAACCGCTCAGCTTCCACGGCGGTGGGGCCGTGTAGGTCACGACCGGCTCGTACACCGAAAAGATCAGGTCGGTAGAGCCGCTGCTGCCCTGCCCGGGCGCGGCGGTCACGGTCTGGTTGAAGGTGCGCGCCGCCTTCAGCTGAGCGAACGTCTTACTGCCGGCGGGCAGATTTCCGCCGCGCGTGTAGCGCACGCGGGAGGGCCAGCTCTGCGGAATGTTCCCCTTGGTGGTGATGGGCATGGAGGCGGCGCCGGTCCTGCCGGTGGTGATGAAGTCGGTGAAGTAGTACTGGAAGTTGATGGTGCGGCTGTTGCTCGCGATGGTGCCGATCACGCGGACGTTGAACATGCTCTGGCCGACCGGGCGGTTGTTCTGCAGCCAGGTCTGCAGGAACGATGCCCCGTCGCACACGGCGAAGCGAGACTTGACGAAGAACTTCTTGTCGCTGCCCAGGCCCTTCTTGCACTCATCGAAGGTCATCGTCCGGGCAGGCTCCGGAGCAGCCGCCCGCGGCGCTGCAGCCGCCGGGGACCGGTCCCCCGCCTGCCCCGGGACGGCCGGCGAGCCGGACCCCCGCCGCGAGAGGGGAGCGTAGGAGGCGGCCGGTCCCACCGTCTCCAACGGCATCTGCGCCTGTGGCTCTGCCCCGGCGGCGAGCTGCCGCAGTCGTGCGAAGCCGTCCCCGTTCTGCAGCTGCTCAAGTGACGGCTTTGCCGCGCCGGCAGGCAACACGTAAGACTCCACCCGCAGCCCGCCGGTGTCGCTCGCGCTGGCCACCGTCGGCATCACCGCGAAAACCGCCACCGGCAGCATCACGGCCGCAACCTGGCCCGCGAGACGTCTCACCCATCTGTGGTTCATCAGGTCGAACCCCCGAACTCGTACAGTGCCGGGCCTGATGCCCGGCACCGGGTCGGAAGAACACCTATCGAACGAATGATCGACACGCCCAGCGGTACGCCTGACATGGCGTGATATCAGCGCCAGCATGGCCGAGACCACCACAACGGCGGCAGCCGATCCATGGCTGCCTGCGACCCACTCAGACGACGCACCGGCCCTGGTGGAAGACACGGTGCGTGACCCGGACGCTGCCGGACCCGACGCACACGGTCCGTAAAAGCTCCGGGCCTTGGCAGGCACACAGGAAGCGCCCGGCCGCGGGTCCGGATCCGAAGACGGCTGACCATTAAGAGGCTGAACGACCCGGCGCGGCAAGGCGCGGCAACCGGGGGCGCCTGCGTGGGCAGCGGCGGCACCTCCACCGCCATCTTCACGATCCTGGCCGGACGGGCACCCGCTGCGTTCATCGACCAGGTCGCAGACTGCATCGGCGACGAGAGCACGCTCGACGGGCCGCCCGGATGCTGGCCGGCGAGCTCGACGGTGAGCGGCACCCCCTTGGAGGATGCCGCAGGCGGATATGCGAGACACGGTGGGGCCCTTGCACAGCACTAGGCTCTAGGAGTGACGACACCCGCCCCTCAACCCTCCGATGCCGGCAGACATCTGCTCTACCTCGTGGTGTTCGACCCGGAGGACGGCGCTGCTCCCACTGAGATCTCTCCGGTCATCGACGCACCGCTTGAGGACCCCGATCAATTCGCCATCCCTCACGGACTGGCACGGGACGTGGCCCGGGCGCTGCCCGGACTGTGGTACTGCCTGCACCTGCCGCAGTCACGAGGAGACCTGGTCGACCTTGAAGCATGGAAGCTGAAGGGCCTGCAGCAGCTGGCGATGGGACATCACGTGATGCCCGTTCCTGTGACCGCGCTCAACAGCCTGGCTCTGGCACCGTGGTGGCGGCCGATGCTCGCGTTATGCCCGGACGAGCTTGTCGAGCGGACCGCACAGGGTGCGGTCGCGCTGGGGGTCGAACTGCCCGTCGCCTCCTTCTCGTCTCTGGGCGACGCGAGTCTTGAAGAACACTGGCAGGCCATCCAGGAGCGCGTGTGCCCCAACATCCCTCCGCTGGCGAAGAAGGTCACTCTCAGCCGCCGACTGGACCTGGCCGCGCTGGACCTGCCCTGGCGTCTCATGGCTCGCCGGATGGGCTGGAGCATCGATGCGCTCGCCGACGAGGAACCCCGTACGCTGCTTCATCGCACCCTGCAGGGGCACACGCTCGTCGCGGCCACCGCCCGACTGGAGCGTCAAGGCCTGACTCCCGAAGAAGCCGAACCGGTCTTTGAACTGACGGTCGTTGAGGAGAAGGCACGACTGCGGCTGCCGGTTGCTCTGGCGCTGCCCGGGGTCGCACCCGCATACGTACGCGGCGCCTACCCCCCTCAGCTGCGCAAGGGCCGCGTCCGCCCGCTCGCCGCCGTGGACGCCGGCGACACCTGGTCGACCGAGATCGGTGAACGCGATGATGCCCACGTCGAACGGGCGGCCATCGAGTACACGCTGACCCACCGGGCCGTCGCCAACGACAGCCTGGGACTGATGATGCCCTCCGTTCCCCCCAGCGCGTTCACGCTGCTGGCCGACCTGGAAAAGCACTTCCGGGACTCTGCCGCGGACCGCCCCCGCTCGGTGGAGAAACTGCTCAGCCGCCTCAACGTCGTCGTCAGGCCCTTGTTCACCGAACCGGTGATGGAGGCAGTCAACCGGGCGTCGATGCTCACGGTGTTCTCCAACTTCCCGCTGGGCCTTGCCACCATGCCCGGCGACACCGCCCCGCTGGCGGCGCGCCTGCCACTCACGTACGAACCACTGCTGCCCTTGACCCGCACCGTGCAAAACGCCGGTGCCGTCGCCCTCGGCGTCGAGTGGAACAACCGCATCCGTGTCCTGGTGGCGGAATGCATCCCCGCCAACGACCGGGTGGGACAGATCTCACGAGACGGCTGGCGGATCACTCAGGACACCTTGAAAGACGTCGAGGGGCTGAGTATCCACACGGTGCAGACGCTCTCCCTGGATGCCCTGCGCGAGGCCGTCAGCGAGCACACACCAGACCTGCTGATCATCAGCGCGCACGGCACCCTCATTGCCAACACAGCGGCCATCGTCATCGGCAACGAACCACACATCGAGCTCGGCCTGCAGCACACCCCGCCCGTCATCGTGCTCAGCGCCTGTCACGTCGCTCCCCGGGGAGCCAGTGCCGTCTCCATCACCGATCTCCTGCTGCGCGAGGGGGCACTGGCCGTACTCGGCACCCAAGTGCCCGTGGACGTGCGCCGCAACATGATGCTGACCGGCCGCCTGCTGACCAATCTCGCCGACCACCTCATCAACCAAGGACGTCACGCCACACTGCTGGAGGTGTGGCATCACACCCAGACCACCAACACCGTCAACGACATCCTCATGTCCACACCGTCACTCGGCAGCTGGGGACGAACCCCCAGCCCGGGCGGCGGGCCGGCCCCGCTGCAGGAATTCATGATCAGCAGATCGGCCGGGCGGCTGCGCGGTGCCCACATCTACCAGGACACCGAACAAGTCCTCGGCGAGATCGCAGATGATCACGGACGCGGCGAACAGGTCCGCAACTGGTTCCGCCGCCCCGGCTACGTCCCCGAATCACTCTTCTACCTCTTCGCAGGCCGTCCGGAACGGATCCTCATCTCCTCCATGGAGGAACGCGTCGCAGCGCTCTGGCCGCACTCCGACACTCCGGGGACGTGACCCCTCTGACCAGCGCAAACCCAGCACCCGCTATAGCGGTGTGCACGAGAACGACATGGCCCTTCGTCAGTCATGTCAGAAGCAGATGAGCACCACCCGTCAGTGCCAACCGCCAGGTCACCGGGCTTGCGCCACTGACACTTAGATGACGATGCCCAACTGACACTCCCCTGCAGACCATCATCCAGGTTCGCTCTTCGTTCCCCAGTTGCATACGCATGCACCAAAGGCCCGATTCGTCTGTGCAGCAGTTGACGACCGGCCAGCGTGGCGAGTGAGACGGTCCTCCTGCCAACCTGGCCACTGCCCTAAGGGCCTAGCCTGCTGAACAGGCGGGACAGAGCAGACGGCACGTTCGGGGGCCATGTTGAGCGGTAGCGAGATGTACGGGACGCAACCAGAGCGGATCGCGGGAGTCTTGGAAGCCCTTGGCGAATCCGGGATGGTGCTCTCGTACGAGGAGGACCGTGCCTTCGCCGCACTGAGCCTGGAGCGCTTTGGAGCGGTGGGATCGAGCCGGCTGGACTGGCACGGGGCCGAGGTGATCGAGCGGTGTGGGGCGTTCGATGGCGGCCAACTGCGCAGGATGGTGGGCACGTACGCCGGGGCGAATGAACTCGTGGTCGTGTTCTGGGCCAACCTTGCGGTGCCGTCGGTTGCGCTGGAGGCCGCACTGGTGGCGAGACATGCCGAGGCGGTGTTGGAGTGCTCTCCTGAGTGCTGGATCTATCTCACCGACAGTGGGGTGCTGATCGAGTTCCAGGACGGTGAAGGACTGACGGCGGGAAGGGTCCCGCCTGACGCTACGGACGGGGCCGGGAGCACCATGAGGGCTGCGGATGGGGAATCGGAGTGAGCAGGGCTGTCCCACCCCTGAGTACGGGGGTGGGATTTTCAAGGTTCTGGCAGCAGTTTCGTGAACGACGAGGTCAGACTGTGGCTTGGTAGGGAAAGCCCTGGTCATGGGGGTTGCGCGGTTATCGGTTGAAGACCTGCTCTTTCCCGGGATAGCCGGGGTGACGGTGGAGCGTGTGGCGGCGTTCATGGGCGAGCTGCTCGTGGACGCGTTGAGTAACTGCCCTTCGAGACCGTATGGGGGTTGCGGTGCGGTATCCCGTCGGGTGCACAGCCGCTACCGCCGCACGCTGGCCGACTGCCCTGCAGGAGGTCGGCCGCGGCTGGTCCGGCTGACCGTGCGCCGATTCTTCTGCGATTTTCCAACCTGCCTGCGTCGCACGTTCGTTGAGCAAGTCACAGGCCTGACGGAACGCCACCAGCAGGCCACTGCTGAACTACGGAGCTGGCTCCGAGCTATCGCGACAGAGTTGGGTGGCCGGGCCGGCGCACGACTGTGCAGGAAACTCTCCGTGCCCGCCGGGCGAATGAGGCTGCTGCGGCTGATCCACACTCCGGCGGCAACTGAGCGGGCCCCACGAGTATTAGGGGTGGACGAGTTCGCCTTCCGGCGAGGCGTTCGCTACGGAACCATCCTTGTCGACATCGAGACACGGCGGCCGGTTGACGTCCTTCCGGACCGGACCTCCGAGACGCTGGCCGCTTGGCTGCGCGGGCACCCTGGGGTCGAGGTGGTGTGCCGGGACCGGGCCAGTGCTTATACCCGCGCGGTCAAAGAAGCCGCCCCGAACGCAACCGAGGTGGCAGATCGCTGGCACCTGCTGCGCAACCTCTCCATCGCGGTGGAGAAGACCTGCCATGAGCATCGCGCCTGCCTGCAGAAATATGCCGAACACACCCAACGCGCCGAGCCGAGGATGCCAGCATTGGAGGCCCTGCCTCCGACCTTGATCGTGGACCGGGTCGTGCGGCGCCACGAGGAGATCAACCGTATGGTCGACGTCGGCTACCCGCTCAGTGAGATCGCCCGCCGCCTCGGGCTGGACCGCAAGACCGTGCGCCGCTACCGCGACACCAGCTTCGACGTCCTGCTCACATCCGCCCGCGACCGCAGGAACGTACCCCTCGACCGGTTCAAGCCGTATCTACAGGCCGAGTTCGCCGCCGGTAACACCGTTGCCACCGAGCTGTACCAGCAGATCCGCGAACGCGGCTTCCGCGGCGGGTACTCAACGCTCTCCCGCTACGTGGGGACCCTGCGTGACGGCACAGCCGTCCCAGCCCCCGCGCCCATCCCGGCTCCCCGCAAGATCACCGGGTGGATCATGCGGCCACGGGAGAACCTCCCACCGCGAGATACCGATGCGCTGGAGCAAGTCCGCCTGGCCTGCCCAGACATCACCAACGCCTGTGACCTGGCCCGCGCCTTCACCGACCTGGTCCGTCACCGCCGTGGCCACCTGCTGGGTAAGTGGATCCGGCAGGCCGAACGCTGCGACCTGAGGCCGATCCGCTCCTTCGCCAGCTTCCTCCGCCAGGACATCGATGCCGTCACCGCCGGCCTCACCCTGTCCTACAGCTCCGGCGTGGTCGAGGGCCACGTCTGCAGAATCAAGCTCCTCAAACGGAGCATGTATGGCCGCGCATCCTTCGCACTCCTCCGAGCGCGGATTCTCACCCCACCGTGATGCAGACCCTTGTGCCGAAACTCAGCTTGGGTAGCTGCGAGGAGATTCATTGCGCAGCCTCCAGATCTCCTTCCACTGCCGGGCGTGGTCGGCCGCCAACAGCGGGTCGGGCCCGTCGGCCCGCTGCACCGCGAGGCTGACCCCGCATTCCCTGCACAGCTTATGGATCCGGTGGGCGCCGTCGTGCCAGGCGCTGGTGTTGTCCCGGTTTCCGCATACTCGGCACGTCAGCGCAGGAGCTTCAGCGGGCGGGACCGACGAACGGAGCACCCGCTCGACCACCACTGGCAGCGGCTCGTCGGGGTGGATTGTCGGCTCGGGGCAGTAGGCGATGTTCCCCCACCCACGCTGCCAGCCTCGCCAGGACTCGTCTGCTTTCACCTGCCGAAAGCCACGTGCTTTGTCCACTCGGCGACTGTTGGCATAGGCACGTTCGTCAGCGAGCCAGAGCTGTCGGGCGTGGTGCAACTGCTCGACGGCGCGTATGAGCGAGTTCGGATCCTTCTCCAGATTCTTGGGAATCCCGGCGCTGAGGCAGAGGTGGTGATAGGTGGCTCGGAAGCCGTAGGGCGCGAAGTGGACGAGGCAAGACCGCAAATTTGTATGCCTGGCGCGCGGGGACAGGCCCTCGTCGTAGACCCGTCTCAGGTGCGTGTTGAAGCCGCTCATCCCAGGAAGCTACGGCCTGCCGAGCACGGATCGCACTTCACTTTGGCGACCCAAGGTTTCGCCCCGGACGTGTTCTTCACGAAACCGCTGCCAGAACCATTTTCAACGAGCCCCATCAGTGCGGGCGGTTAGCTGTTGTGCCTGGCCAGGCTGTAGACGAGGACGAGCACAGCTACGGCCATCACCGTCACATGCAGCCATGCAGGAGCAGCCGAGGCGTCCACGGCGGCTCTCGTGAGCGAGGTCATCGTGGCCTCCTGGTCGTTTCGTCGTCCGGGGCGGGGCGCTCCGGACGACGAGGTGCGGGCTCTGCTGTACAGGTGGTGGGGCGGTGATGCTGTGGGGGTTTCGGGGTCATGCCCTGCGTGTACCCCGGGGAGGTGGAGTGACGCGCCGTCACTGCCTCGAGGGGGTTGCTGTCAGCGTCGGCGGGCCCGGCCGGATCGCCAAGCGGTGCCGGTCCCCGCGACCTGCAGGGCCAGGAGTGCCAGGCCAAGCAGCATGACGTTTCCTGAGGAGAAGACTTCGTTGGTCGCGATCTTGGCGGCGTTGATCAGGAAGGCGATGAAGAAGAGCGCTGCCGCGGCTAGAGCAAGCATGGCGCAGCTCCTTTCGAGGGGGTGAGACTCGTGTGCCCGCCTTTCTCACTGCCAGGCCTCGAAGGCTTCCGGGCGCCCGCACGGCTTGGAGCCGGATGCTGACGGCTTCACGCGCAAGCAGCTGCTCGACGAACTGGGCATCACCACTGCCCGCACCCTCGCCACCGGGCACCGCGAGTACCGCGTCAGCGTCGGCCTCACCAGCGGGACAAGTCTGGGCGACAGACTGCAGCTGGCCGAGCTCGCCTACAAGCCACCTGAACCCTGGCCCTACATCGACAGGAAGAGCCGGAGTTGGGCAGTGGCAGGGAGGGGCGAAGGAGAACTTTCGGCCGAGGTGGTTCGGCTGGTGCGCGAGCCTGTGGCCTTGCGCGGCTGGTGAGAAGACCGGGGTTGCAAAGCGGCAGCCGGGTGGTGGAGGTGTGGCCCGGGGGTTGAGGGAGCTGCCTGTGTTTCCGAGCTGCAGCGATGCACGAATCGGCCAGGGCTTACCCACAGCGCTCGTCCGAAATAGCGGTCTGCGATGTGCTTTCCACCTATGCGTACGCAACGCTTCTCGTATCGGCACGCACCTTCGAACAAAGGAGTGCTCCATGCGACACCTCGCAGGAAAGGCCATGGCAGCTGCAGGACTGGTGGCGTGCTCAACAGTCCTCCTTGCGAGCCCGGCACACGCTGAGTCAGCACAACCAAGCAGCTTGTACGCCCCCTCAGCGATGGTGCTGGCGATCAGTCAGGGAGAGAACGCGGCTGCCGCGACGGTCCAACGGGCGGTGACGCTGCGGTGCAATCCGACACCCGGCGGCGACCACCCCGACGCACGTGCCGCCTGTGCCGAGCTGCGCGGCGTGAACGGCCGGCCGGCTCTGCTCATCAAGGACAGCAATAAGCGCCTGTGTCCGCAGATCTACGACCCGGTGACCGTCACGGTCGACGGCGTGTGGGAAGGCCGCCGCATCTCCTACGAGGAGACCTTCGCGAACCGTTGTCTGATGGAGGGAAAGGTGACTCAGCTCTTCGAATTCTGAGTCCGTCACCTGCCCGGCCCGGCCTCCGCGATCGTGGAGGCCGGGCCGCTGTTGTCTACGCTCGTCATGAGTGGCGGCCCCTCCCGGCCCCAGCAGCGCAAGGGGAGCTGCTGGAGGCCCACCCTCGGTTTGCTGCCGTTGGGTCCGCGACCGGGAATCACGGTTACGGAAGGTTCTTCTCCTGACTTCCCAACCTGATCTGGCGCCGCGCAGGATATCTGCATCGCAAGAGTGAGTTGGCCTTGATATCCAAGACGTAGGGGCGCAGTAGGACCTTTGAACCTCGGGGCCGCCTGGCTGGACTCGCAGCGCGCTTTGGCAAACGTCCCCGGGGGCTGGCAGTCGTGTAGCGGCAGCTACCAGCGCATGCCCAGCCCATCAAGCGCGCGGATGAGCTCGGCGGAGAGGCTCTCTTTGCGGCGGCGGGCGTTGCTGATCCACTGCCCGAGTCGTACGGGCTCGCCGTCTAGGGTTTCGATGTGCCGCTGAGGGACGTTGGGATGCCCCTCGCGGTCGTGGAAGGCACGGGCTGCGGCGAGCCCTCGCTCCCGGCTCCGGGTGGCTGAGTCTCGTCTCGCCAGGGCTTGATCATCGGCCTTGGTGAGGTCGACCCCGCTGAGCAGGCGCTGCTGGCCGGGGTGGAGGCGCTCGAGGTGGCGGCGCTGGGTGTGGAGCCACTCCCCCAGGCGATGTCCGTCGTCGGTGATGTAGTCCCTGGGCACGTCGGTCAGTGAGTGGCCGGCCTCGCGGCACCGACGGGCAGCGTGGTAGGCGCGCTGCCAGGTCAGGGGCCAGAGCGGGTTCCAGTGGGGGTCCAGGTCCTGCAGGGCTTGGGTGCGGGCGGGGGTGAGCTGGCCGGCTCGTTTGCGCTGGGTGGCGAGCCAGCGGCCGAGAGCGAAGCCGTCATGCTGGTAATCGACCGGGGCGGTGAGGTGGCCATGCTGGTGGGCGTAGGCGGCAGCGTGGGCAAGGCCGCGTTCGAAGGCGTGTTGGCGGAGGTCCCAGACGATGTCCAGGTGCTCGAGGGCCTGGGTGCGGGCGACATCGAGGGCGCCTGTGATGTGCAGGTGGCGTTGCCAGGTCAGCCAGCGGCCCAACGGGTAGCCGGTGTCGTCCTCGTAGGTCTGAGGGGCGTCGAGGTGGTGGTGGGTGCGGTGGTAGCGGCGGGCAGCGGCAAGGCCGCGGCGCCATTCCGCGCTCTTGGGGTTGAGGACGCGCAGGGTGAGGGCGAGGGCGACTTCTTCTTCCTGGGTGGGACGGTCGAAGCGCAGCCAGCTGCCGGGTTCGTCGGTGGTGAGGGTGGGGCGGTGGGTGCGGGGGTCGGCGAGGCGGGCGGTGAGGCGTTCGTCGTGGGCGCGGAGGGCTTGGACAGTTCGCCACAGGGGGGTGTAGGCGTCGGCGCCGAGGAGGTCGTCAGGGTCTTCGTCGGGGGTGAGGTAGACGGGGACGATGAGGGTGGCTTTTTTGCCGGCGCCTGGGGCTTGGCGCAGGGCGCGGCCGACGGCCTGGACGGTGTCGACGGGACTGTTCTTGGGGTCGGCGAAGACCACGGCGTCGATGGAGGGGACGTCGATGCCTTCACCCAGGACGCGGGCGTTGGCGAGGACGGCCGGCTGGTCGGGGTGGGCGTGGGCGGCGAAGTCGAGCAGGATGCGGCGGCGGACGCGGGGCGGGTGGGTGCCGCTGATCCACTGGGACCACAGGCCGTCGGGCTGCAGGTGGGTGGGTAGCGCGGCGGCGGTGTCGGTCAGGGTCGTGGCGAACGCGCGGGCGTCGGCGACCCGGTGGTGGAAGGTCAGCACGCGGCGCAGCTGGTGGTCGTGGATGGCGCGCAGGACGGCGACCTGCCGGCCGGCCAGGCGCAGGCCGTCGGCGCCAGCGCCGGGCCCGGTGGCGAGCCAGTCCCGCAGGTCGGTGTCGTCGACGACGGGGACGAGGATCTGGTAGTCGGCCAGCAGGCCGAGGTCGATGGCGTCGGAGAGGGTGAGGCGGTAGGCGACCGGGCCGAACAGGGTTTCGTCGTCCATGGAGGCGACGGGGTCGTCGCCGCGGTCGTCGTCGGGGTCCCAGACGCGGGGGGTGGCGGTGAGGTAGAGGCGGCGGGCGGCGGGGATCTGGTCGTCGTGATGGATGGCCGCCCAGGCCTTGCCGAGCCGGCCGGCGGTGCGGTGTGCCTCGTCCACGACCGCCAGGTCCCAGGCCGGGAGGTGGTGGCTGTGGTGGGCGGCCAGCAGGGTGGGCAGGGAGGCGTAGGTGGCGTAGACGGTAACCGGCCCGTCCTCAGCTGGAGTGAGGGCGGCGAGTTCGCCCGGGTCGGTCGTCATCGGGATGTCCCCGGCCGAGGGATGCTCGACGGCCTGACGGGCCGAACAGACCGCGACCGCCCGGCTCTTGCGGCCGGCCGCGTGCCAGGAACGCACCGTCTGGGACAACAGGTCCAGCGTCGGCACCAGAACCAGAACCCGGCCTCGGGCAGCCAGCCGGAACGCCGTGCGGGCGGCGATCAGGGTCTTCCCCGTACCGCAGGCGGCCACCACGCTGGCTCGTGGGTGCGTACGCAGTGTCTTGACCGCTGCGGTGACAGCGTCCTTCTGGTGCGGCCGAAGCTCGAGGTCCGTGGTCGGCATGCTCTCCTACTGTCAGGCGTGCGGTGGCTGCAGACGTGTCTGCCCGCGGTTTCCCTGCCCTCTATCTTCTCCCGCGTACGGGGGCCGTGGGGTGGTCGTGGATGTTTTCAGGCTTGCATGCCCGGGTGGAGGCAGGTCTGGAGAGGCGGTCCTTCCCCTAGGGACGGGCTCGGTGCGGTGCGGGCGGATGCTGGGTCAGATGTCAGCGTCGGCCAGGGGGCGCAGGGTGGAGCCATTGCGTTGTTTGATCACTCGGAGTTGGCTGGGGATGCGGCGGCCGGGTTCGGCGACGTGGCTGACGACTCCGACGGTGCGGTTGCCGGCGCGTAGCTGATCGAGTACGTCCATCACGTCCTGCAGGTTCTGCTCGTCGAGGCTGCCGAAGCCTTCGTCGATGAACAGGGTCCCCAGGGGGCGGCCGCTGGCTTCCTGGGTGACAACGTCGGCCAGGCCGAGGGCCAGGGCGAGGGATGTGGTGAAGGTTTCGCCGCCGGACAAGGTGGAGGTTTCACGTTCGGTGCCTGTCCAGGCGTCCAGGACCCTGAGGCTCAGTCCGGCCTTGAGGCGTCCACGTCGGCCTGCATCCCTTTCGTCGCTGTGGACGAGGAGGTAGCGGTCGGAGGTCATGGCCTGCCGGCGGGTGTTGGCTGCGTCGGCGATCTCTTCCAGGCGGGCGGCCAGCACGTAGGCCTCGAGTTCCATGCTGAGCGTGTTGGTGCCGTCGGTGGCTGATGCGATGCGGGCCAGGCGGTCGGCCAGGGTGCAGCGCACCTGTAGTGGTTCGAGGTCGGTCAGGCGGGCTGTGAGGTCGGCGATGAGACTGGTCAGGTTGGTGACGCGGTCGCCGGCCTGCCGGGATGCTCCAGCGGTGGTCTTTACCCGCGCTTCGGCTTCGTGCAGGGCGTCGGCGTCGGCCTGTGGGTCAGCGGGTGGCTGGAGGCCGGCCTCGATCAGGGCGGGTGTCTTCAACGTGTTGGTGACGACCGTGTCGTCCTTGTCCCACTGCTCGAGCTCTTCCTGCCACTGCGCAAGGAGGGCTGCGGGCTGCAGTGCGGCGGCGGCTTCCTCGCGGGTGGGAAAGCGGCGTCGCGGGCCGCGTCGTCGGCAGCGGTGCGGGCGTCGCGGTGGCGTTCGGCCGCGGCGGTGGCGGCTTGTGCGGCGTTGATGGCGTTCGACAGGTGCTTTGCGGCCTGGGTGAGTTCGGTGATGCGGTCGTCGAGGGTCGCGGCGCTGCCGCGTGCGGCGTCCACGGCGAGGGCGATGGCGTGCTGCTGCTGGGCCAGGGCCTTGTGGCGGGTCTGGCATTCGGTCAGCCGGTCTTTGGCCTCTTGGCCAAGCTGGGTGCGGGTGTCGCGCTCGGTGCGGAGTCTGGTCAGTTCCTGCTGGGCGGTAGGCAGCTGTCCGGCTTGGTCGCAGGCGACTTGGTGGGCGGTGCGGGCAGCCTGCAGCTGCGCCTCGAGTTCACCGGCCGGGGTGGCTGTGGCGGCTCCAAGCGCTTGGGCGTGCTGTTCGGCGAGGTCGCTGCGGGCGTGTGTGACCTTGCGGTGGGCTTCTTCTGCCTGATCGAAGGCGGTTTTGGCGCTCTGCTCGTCCTCGCGTGTGGGCTGGTCGTCCCGCAGCCGGGCCGGGTTCGGGTGGTCGGGTGAGCCGCACACAGTGCAGGGGGTTTTGTCGGTGAGCTGGGGCCAGCTCACCGGCCATCCACGCGCTGCTGCGGGCACTCCTGCCTGGCGGGGCACCGCGCGATCTGTCCGCGGCCAAAGCCGAGCGGCTGCTGGATACGGTGGTCCCGGTGGGTTCGGCCGAGCTCACCCCGCCACACCCTCGCCGCTGACCTGGTCGCCGAGATTTGGACCTGGGATGTGAAGCTGAAGGACAACGCCAAAGCCATGGCCGCGCTGGTCGCAGAGTCCGAAAGCCGACTGACCGGCACTCCTGGCATCGGAGCCGTAACCGCCGCCCGACTCCTGGGCCGGACCGGGAACCCCACCCGCTTCCCGACCGCCAGCGCCTTCGCCCAGTACGCCGGCACCGCTCCCATCGAGATCGCCAGCGCCGACCGGGCACGCCACCGCCTGTCCAGGCGCGGTGACCGCCAGCTCAACGCGGCACTTCACACCGTTGCCATCACGCAGATCCGCATGCCGGGCACCCGGGGCCACACCTACTACCAGGCCAAACTCGCAGAAGGAAAGACACACCGGGAAGCACAACGCTGCCTGAAACGCCGCCTCGCTGATCACGTCTGGCGCACGATGGTCGGTGACGAGCGCCGACGCACCGGGACGACGGGCCGGGAGGACAACCGGGGGCGGCTACAGCATCCAGCGCGGCCGGCCCAACCCCGACGGCCGATTCTTCGGACAAGTCACTTCCCGGACCCGCCAAACCCGAGCCTACGACACCACACCAACCAGCTTGACAAACACAGAGGCACCCAAGGGCACCGACCTCACCGTTCACAGCGCCCGGGATCTGCGGGAAGCCGCCCGCCAACTCAACCGCCGTCCCCGCCTCGTCCTCGGTGATAAGACACCCAGCGAGGCCATGAGCGGATGGCTGACAGGCCCATTGACCAGCTGATTCGCAATCACTGATGGAAACCACCTCCACGGAGGAATCCGGATGTATGCGATCGCCGAGGTCGCAGCGTGTCTGCGGAGCTCTATCCCACCGCCTGTTCAGCTTCCGCCTCGCCGTTGCGGACCATACGCGCAAGGTCATGCCGGGAAAGCGCGCCCACCTTTCGCATGGCGCGAGCGACATGCGACTCCACCGTCCGCGGGGAGAGGTACAGGGTGGTCGCGATCTCGCGGTTGCTCATGCCGGAACCGGCGAATTGGGCCACCTCCTGCTCGCGGGGCGACAGCCGCTCGTCGTAGCTGAGGCGGATCGTACGGCGAAGCGGGTGGGTACTCTGGTGGGTTCGTAGTTCCGCTCGTGCGCGAGCGGCATCCCATGTCGCGCCGAGCACCTCGAGCTCGTGTGCGGCGGTGGTCAGTTCCTGTATGCCTGTGGTGGTCTCCCGACCACCTGCCAGAGCACATCGTCCGCTGGCCTCCGCGATGAGGGCCGCCTCATAGGGCCGGGGCAGCGCCTGGTAGAGCCTGCGGGCGTGCCGGAAGTGCTCCCCCGCCGCCGGGAGTTCGCCGTCCGCCTCCGCCAGCAGCGCCCGGCACCACACCTGTGCCGCGGCGGCGGCGGGTGCATGCCTGGTCTCTATGCCTGCCGAGAACTCATCCACCATCGTCCGCGCCGTGTCCAACGCTCCCGCCCGGGCCGTTGCTTCCACAGCCCATGGGGCCAATTCCGCCGCCCATACCCACACGGCCGCCGCTTGGAGCCTGGCCCATGCCTCAGCGGCCTCCTGCGCCGCGGACGCCAGTTCCTGGCGGGCCAGCGCGAGCCTGATGCGGCCGCCTGAGGCCGCCGCCACCTGGGGTACGGTGCCGTCGGCCCCAGATAGGCCGGGTGCGGCGAGCCAGGTGCTTGCTCGGCTCCACTCGCCTTTTGCCAGGGCGAGGAGGCCGAGCACCAGCCTGGCCTCGCCCGCGATGCATGGCAGCTCGCCGACCTCCGCCGCATACAGACGGGCTCGGGCAGCCAGGCCTGCCCATTGGCCGGTCACCATGTCCAGAGGCAGCGACATACCCCGAGACAGCTGTTCTCCGAACGGAGACCCGCTTCGTGCGTACAACATCAGGCCTTCGGCCTGCAGCTCGCGCGCTCGCGCGTACTCGCCCAGCCAGATCGCCGCATAGGCGGCGCTGCACAGACCATATGCCGAGTGCTGAAGGATCCGCGGATCCTCGCTTTCCCGGGGAAGTTGTTCCATGCGTCGCCATCCGTCCGGATCACCCACGCAAACCACCACGGCCGCCCGGTGCACCGCGACCGCCGCCTGGACCGCCGCATCCCCGCTCTCGGCCGCTGCCGTCTCGGCCCGCGCCAGCCAGACGAGACAGTCCGCCAGCGGTTCACCGGGCCAGTAGGGAACCCCAAGGACCGCCATGGCCCGCGCCGCCAACGCCGGACGATTACTCAACTCGTCAACCGTTCTGAGGATTTCGATACGCCCGTGGCCACTTTGCCCAGCACTGAGCAGGATCCGCCCGAGATGGAGGCGAATCTCGCCGCGCACGGCCGCGGGCAGCGCACGGTCGTCGACCAATCGCCGCAGGACCTCCAGCGTCTGGCCGGAGCGCAACCCATGAATCACGCTGCGCGCGAGCATCAAAGCCAGCCGAGCCCGGTCCGACTGACAGACGTCAGGACGCGCCAGCGTGTCCTCGAGCAACGAGATCGCCAGCCGGGGGTCTCCGGCTTCGACGGCCTCACGTGCTGCGGTTTCCACGCTCTGAAGCCAGTCCGCGATCCGGCCGGAGGCGAGCTGCTGGCGGGCAAGGCGCGCCCACGGCACCGGGCGGCGCGCCGCCAACGCCTCGGCCGCGCGACCGTGCAGCTCCTGCCGCACCGGGCCGGGCAGTACGTGGTGTATGGCCGCGGCCTCCATCGGTGCCCGGAACCCGTACCGGCCGAGCTCGGACTCCTGCAGCACCGCTTCGGACAGAGCAGCCGTCAGCGCCGCACGCCCACTTTCCGCCGGCAGGGCCGCTATGGCGGCCAACTCCTCCTCAGTCGCGGCCTCGTCGAGCACTGCCGCCGCCCAGACCACGCGCCGTGGCTCCTCCTCCAGCGCCGCCAAGCGGCCGACCACCGACTCGGCGAGCCGAACCGGCACCCTGACCTCGTCCATGTCCTTGGCCGTGAACCGCTTTTGACCGGCCTGTGCGGTTCCCGGGTCCGGCAGCGACGCGGCCGTCTTCAGTTCCTTCAACAGGTCAGCCACGACCTGTGCGATTCCCCCCGACCGCTCGTAGAGCCGAGCAAGAAACGGATCCGAGTAATCGTCCTCGCCCAGCGCTTCCACCACCATCGCGCGCACCTCGGCCTCACTGAGTGCCCCGAGCCGCAATCGGATGACGGGCAACTCAGCCGGGTACCCCACCGGCGCGCCCAGGATCAGCCCGCGGCTGGCCAGCTCCTCGGGGCGGTAGGTCAGCACAACGCGCAGTCCGGCCGGCGGATCGGCCAGCAGGGTACGCAGTGCACGAGCGTCCTGCTCGTCCGCACGGTGAACGTCCTCGGCCACCAGCAGCACCGGAACACCCGTGCCCAGCGAGGCCGCCAGCTCTTTCAGAGAGGAAGCCGCCGGCGGGGCCGGCCACGCGGGCGCCCTCGGAGCGCCGGACTGCAGGGCTCCGGGCTGCGGGGGCTCGGGACGGCGTGCCGACCTGGTCTCCGGCCCCGCCGGCGCGGCGCCTTTCCCACGGGGGGACTCGCGGACGACGCAAGCACCAGACGCCTTGAAGGTCACCGTCAGGCGATGCACCGTGCCGAGCTCAGGAAGAGCGAGCAACCACTGTACAAACCTGGTCTTGCCGGTCCCTGCCTCTCCTTCGACTATCACCAGGACCGACGCGCCCGGCGCAGCCGAGGCCAGCGACTCCCGTACTGCCGTGTCCCACTCACGCTCACGCATCACGTTCCCCCTACTTCGTTTCCTCGTGCTCGAACTCGATCCGGTAGCCCGCCTGGTCCCGGCCGGCCCCGCCACATGTGTGCTGGCAGCCACCACAGGCATCGCCCGCGTAAAGGAATCGAAGCGATGGCGGCTTCAAGTGGCCGGCCATCGTGCCGATGGACCGGGAGTGGGTTCGCCCTCGCCGGCCTTGCGCAGTCATCCGAGCAGAGACGACGCTCGCTGAGATGCCGAGCACGGAGGCGCCCGTGCCGACAACCCTGAGGGTCTCTTTCACGCCGAGACAGGTCTTGCCGCCACCGTGTGCCAGGCCGCCGTGCGACCACGGCCTGCGTGGCCTTCGGCCCGCAGCAGTCCCCTGCTCGCGGCAGGACGTCGACGCGGAGTGCAACACTCCACGAATCCTTCAGTTTCCGCAGGTCGAGCGATGCGCGACGGCGGCGGGAACAGACCGTCAGATGCCGCTCCAGACCCCGGTGGACGCGGCGGTGCCCCGCGCGGTGGACCGATGCAGCCAGTGGGCCGGCGACATGACGGTATTCGTCCGGCACCGCTGCATCCCTCGCATGGTCGGCCCGGTAAGCCGCCCGCAGACCCTCGCGCGCGCGTGCCGCGAGCGAGGCGGCGCCGCTCGGGCTGAGTCCGGGCAGCGCAGCGATCCCGTCCGGCGACTGGCCCTCGACGGCCGAGTGCCAGAGCGGTCCGCCGGCGCTCGGGCAAGCTGCAGAACGCCTCCGCTCCTCTCCGCTCTCCGTCACCGCCGCCTCACCCGCCAGGTCTCGAAGTCGGGAGCGAGTTGGGTACGGCGGGCCGTGAGGGACCAGGCTGCGGCGGTGCGGCAGACCATGGTCAGCAGGTACGGGCTCCAGGCCCCCTCGGGACCGCTGCCGCCACGCATTGCCTGCAGCGCACGGGCATACGCCTGCGAGGTCACTGGCGGCTGGTGCCGCCGGTACAACTTCTGCAGCGCGGTCCGGGCCTCGCGGAACGTGCCGTTGCGTACGCCGGCGGCCACGTTGGCGTCGCTCGGCGGCAACGGCGGCACTGGCGGCACTGGCGGCAGGGGTGCCGGTGGGGCTGTTGCGCAATGGCGATCACCCTGGCGCGTGGACGGGGCGGAACTTCTTGCGGTGATGAGGAGCCACTTACGGCCGCACCATCCCGCTACGTAACCAAACCGTTATACAGTGGGGTGACGATGCGGCCGCAACCCGCAGCACGGTGAACGTCACAGAGATCTCTCGAGCGACGCAACGCCTGAGGCAGCTGATCACTTCGCGGCCGGTCTTTCCCTCGCTGGTCCGTCGCTTGAGGTACTCCAGGGTGCGTGGATCCCGGCGAAGGCCGCTCTGCACGATGCGGCAGAGCGCGGCATTGGCTTGCCGGTCGCCTCCACGGTTGCAGCGTCTGCGCTGCTGCTCGCCGGAGGAACGTTCGACGGGGCTGACTGCGCACAGTGCGGCCGAAGGCAGCCTCGTCAGGCCACACGCTCGGGGTTGTCGCCTGCGGTGATCAACAGCGTGATGGAACTGTCAGGCCCTGTACCGGTCGGCTCCAGCAACCGCCGGGCGTGGGTCTGGACAACGGCGGTCAAGCGTCGTTGCAGGTCAGGCACTTGCTCCGTCAGTTGCTCCATGCGCTGGGCCAGGAGGTGAGGAGTGACCGGC
Organism: Streptomyces sp. NPDC002730; assembly: GCF_042888805.1. NCBI lineage: Bacteria > Bacillati > Actinomycetota > Actinomycetes > Kitasatosporales > Streptomycetaceae > Streptomyces > Streptomyces sp. NPDC002730. The sequence continues at coordinate 144,442 of NZ_JBIAQG010000017.1, read as the reverse complement.
GTGGCGGCCCGGACATCGGCGCAGTCCCCGCCGCGATCGGGGGCGAGATGGGCACAACGGCGGGTCCGCGTTGCGGGGTTGTTGAGGAAGCCGAAGTCTCTCGCAGAGCCGGCGGACACCGACGAGATCGCCGAAGCTGTCACACGACACCGAAGCCGGGCGGCTGATCGACACCCTCACGCGCGGACCTCGAAGGCGACGAATTCCGGGACACCTGCACGGAGGCGCTGCACGAGGTGATCGCGGCCAGCGTGAGGGTCACGCTCCACCGGAGGCGCCGGAACCGGGGGCGAAGCCGGGCCGGCTGGTGGATCTGATGGCCGCCCTGCAGGAGTCGGTGGCCAAGGCGAAGGCCTCGCGCGGCGAGGACGCCGAGGCCGACGTGCACGAGCCACCGGAGAAGAGGGCAGCGGCCAGGACGACCGCCGCGAAGAAGGCGACCGGGCGGAGGCCGCGCAGCGCCTGGAGGGTGTCCCGTGCAGGGCGTGAGTTATCCGGTGACGGCCAGGTTGTGTAGCCGGGATGCCGAGCATGGCCTGGTGACCACCGCTTCCCTTGAGTCGGCAGTTCCGCAGGATCTTCCAGTTCTTCAGTCGGGACGGGCGTGTTCCACTCGTGCTCGGGCCCGGCGATGGACGGTGTTCTCGGCCTCCTGCTGCGGGCCAGACGCTTCTGGCCACGCCGTTTGCGGTGCGGGACGAGAAGGCCAGTGCCTTGGTAGTCGCCATCTGCGACAACTGGGGCCCCGCGGCAGGCCCGGTCGACACCGGACTCCGTGAACGCCCGGCAGTCGTTGCGGCTGCCGGGCAGCGGAACTCCGATCGCCACGACCAGACGGCTGTTGGCGTCGATGACGACCTGCGGGTTGGTCGAGTACCGGTAGTTCTTGCCGGAGGCGGCGATGCTACGGTCGCGGGTCGGCACCAGGGTGCCGTCGACGATGTAGACGGTGTCCTTGCGCGGCCGGCGGGCCGGCGAGATGGCCAGCGGCTTCGCCCGCAACATCGGCCAGTGGACCGTTCTGCGCGAGCCGTTCGCCCACCGGAGTCCGGCCACTACGCCTGGCGCGACCGTCCGCCCTCGGCCCGCACGGTGCGGCACGCCTGGCTGACCGAGGCCATCCTCGGCATCCGCGCTGCCTCCCGCGGCACCTACGGCTTCCGCCGCGTGCATGCCGAACTCGCCCTGGGATGAGGCATCCACGTGCACCACGGAGCCGTGGAGCTGCTGATGCGGCGAGCCGGCCTGCCCGGCAACCGCACCCGCCGGCCGAGGCCCGAAACACCGTCGGTCGCGGATCTGGTCAACCGCGACTTCACCCGGCACGCCCGCGATCAGCAGTGGGTCACCGAACATCACCGAACACCCCACCTTCGAGGGCAAGGTGTACTGCGCCGTCGTCCTGGACGCCTACTCGCGCCGGGTGGTCGGCTGGTCGATGACACCTCACCCACCGCCGCGCCGGCCACCAACGCGCTGAGCATGGCCATCGGCAACCGCCACCCACAGCCGGGCGGAACCATCATCCACTGCGATCACGGCGTGCAGTTCGGGTCCCGGGCCTTCACCGAACGCGCCCGCGCCTCCGGCCTGCTGCCCTCCATGGGCTCGGTCGGGGACTGCGTGGACAACGCGCTGACGGAGTCCTTCTGGGCCCGCGTGCAGGTGGAACGGCTCGACCGCAGACGGTGGCGCACCCGCCTTGAGCTGTCGACGGCCCTGTCTGAGTACCTGGAGATCTTCCACAACCGGCAACGCAGGCACTCCGCCCTCGAGATGCTGACCCCGTCGAGTACGAGCTGCGCGCAACACCTGTAGCGTGAAATCAGCTGTCCCGACTCCGCGCAACTCGGGACAGGCCCGGGACTCCACGCAACGGGGTGCAGCTCAGTCGCGCATGTGGTCCCAGCGGTGGTCGGCCCAAAAGTGCGGCTTGTTCGAACCGAACGTGTTCCGCAAGGCATACCTGCCATACCAGCCTCCACCCGCGGCCAGTCCACGATCAGCACCTCTGTCCCCACACCCATCACGCCGGCACAGGAAAGGCAGAGCGCGATGACCGACCTCACGGCCCGCACACCCACCGGCGAAGTGACCCCGGACCGGCGCCATAGCCGGCCCGGGACCACACGCGAATCACCGTCACCAAACGCTCAGTGAGTCATTGTCGCCGGCTGCGTCGGCGCCGAAGGGGTCACCCCGCCCGGTGCTCCTATGCGCTGCCGCCGCCACCGGTGTCCGCGCCAGGGGCGTCTAAGCGGATCAGTGGATCAGGGACTGGAGAGCATTATCCATAATTTTCAGTTGCAGCGGACTCCAGTCTCGGCCGACCGTACCCATCTTTGAATCCAGCGGCAGCCTGCTGGCGGCCTTGAGATGGTAGATACCGAACTCCTTACCCTTGCCGCCGCTTTCCAACAAATCGGGATCGAGGCACTGGCGCGAGGGGGAGAACTTTCTCCCGCACGGGTCCTTGGTGACGTTCGGTTCCGTGGGTTCAGGGCCCGTATACCATGTGCGCGGCGTAAAGTACTCGTCGGCCAGGTCGGCGACCGAATGGGCGATTTCATGCGCGAGGACATCAACGGACTGGGGGTCGCGTGCAGACACGACGGCGGCGCCCTTACCGCCGGATCCACCGTACGAGTCGGTGTTGGCTATCACGGCGGTCGCGTCGGTCGCCGGGACATAGCGTTTCGCGAACGAATTCGCCTTGTCACCGGGATAGTCACTATTGTTGCACAGCAGCCGCTGCGTTACCCCGTCGCACTTGAATCCCACGTTCAACGCGGTGTCGCGCGGGCCGCCGGTCTTCGGCTTCTCCTTGGTGCCCTGGTCGTTGTCTACTCCGGACTGCTTGGAAACCGTGAAGATCAGCCACACATTGGTCCGGTCGCGATACTTGTTCCACGGCTCAGTCTTCGAGAGCCCCTCCCACATTTTTCTCGTATCGCTTCGCAGCTGATCCTGCTCGGCTGCGGTGTAGCCTTCGCCGACGAATGTCAGGTCGAAGTTGTCTGTGGACGGGCCGGCGGTGTGTATGGCTTCCACCTTGGGGCCTGCATCTGCCTGGCGGCGGTCCCGTGCGTCGGGTGTGGCGAAGGCCGGCTCCGATACCTGCGCCTGGGCCGGCTGCTGCTCCGCCCCGCCAGGCTGCACCTCCTGGTACGTCTGCTGGTCGGTGCTCGACTGCACGTCCTCCGCGCCAGTGGACTGCGCACCGGTAGGCTCAGCCGCCGACGCGTTGGAGACGAACAGCGCACCGCACAGCACCCCTCCCGCCGCGGCAGCCACGAGTCCCGGACGGCCCTTCTCGGAATCCTTTCTGTGCCTGCCCTTCGCGGACACCTTTTTGTGACTGGCCATCGCGGAATCCCTTTCTGTATGCGGAGTGTTGACGTCGCCATGCTCAAAATTGGCAGTCCAGGTCCCGATACATCGCACCCGCCTGGCGGTCACGACCGGTCGCCGAGGGACGAGAGATTGACGGTGCCCCCAACGCCCCGCAGGGCCCGTTAGCCGGGGCCCTGCAGATACAGCCAATTCGCAAGGCACACCTCGCTGCCCCAGACAGGCACGGCACCTGTCCGGCACAGCGAACCTAGAGACTCAACCGGGCACCGGCTATTCGTAGCCCCAAAACACGGATACGCACTCAAGGTGCAGGCCGTACGGGGCCGTTCCGCTCGTCCGTCGCCGGCGCTATGTGCTGAAGACGGGTGTCCTCGGCGCCCGGCGCCGGGGCGATGTTGAGGATGATGCGTACACCGCCGTCGGGGGATGCGAGGGCCCGGCTGCGCACGAGCCCGTAGGGGTCGGCCAGATCGAGGCTGTCGTCCCGCCTCCAGGCCCAACACGCCCCGGTGGAACAGCGATGCCTCGTCGAACTGGTGCCAGGGCTGGGTGAGGGCGATGTGGTCGATGTGGTGGATGATCCGGCCAGTTCTCTCCGCTCCCGCGACAGAGCGCGGTCGCCGAAGTGGCCGAAGAGCTTCCCGCGATAGGAGCGCACACCGAGCTTCCCCCGATGAGCCGTGGCCGGGCTGGTCGCGACTAGCCGGGCGGGGAGCGCAAGAACGTACAGCGGCAGCGGCTACTCCGTCTTGATCGCCGTCAGCATGTTCAGCTTCGCCGCACTCCGGGCCGGCCACAGCGCCGCCAGCACGCCGACCACCCCGGCCAGCAGCAGGAGGATCCCGATCCGGTCCCACGGTATGACCAGGGCGTAGTGCCGGACGTCTGCCTTGATCGTCTCGCCGATCGCCCAGGCCAGGAACGAGCCGAGCGCGACACCGATCACCGCGCCGAAGAGCGAGATCACCACCGCCTCCAGGCGGATCATGCGCTTGACCTTGCGGCGGTCCAGGCCGATCGCCCGCAGCATGCCGATCTCCTGCTGACGCTCGAAGACGGACATCGCGAGGGTGTTGATGACGCCGAGGACCGCGATGATCAGGGCCATCGCCAGCAGTCCGTACATCATGTTCAGCAGGGTGTTGATCGCGCCACCGAACTTGTTCCGGATGTCCTGCCGGTCCATGACGCTCATCGCCGGGTTGTCACCCAGGGCGTTCACCAGCGCCTGCTCGTTCGCCTTGGTCGCGCCGCCGTCCATCTTCACCCAGACCTCGTGGAAGTCCGGCTTCGCCTCGTACGGAGCGACGGCCTTCGTGGACACCAGCACCTCCGACGAGAGGAAGTCAGTGCCCTGGTAGATCGCACCGATCGTCAGGTTTTTCGTCGCGGCCTTGCCGCCGTCGCTGTCGGTCCCGAACTCCACCGGCACCACGTCACCGGGCTTCCAGCCGTTGGACTTGGCAGTCTTCTGGTCGACCACGAGCTGGCCCTTGCCGAGCGTGGCCATGGAGCCGGAGACCGTCTTGAGGTCGAGGACCTTCTCCACGTCTCCGGGGGTGACCGCGGAGGCGGTGTGTAAATTGTTATTGATCCTCAGCACGGTTTCCTGATTCGGGGAGACCGCGTTGACACCCTGCGCCTTCTCCAGCGCGGTGAGCGCCGACTTGTCGAGGACGCCGCCGCCGGCCATGGTGACCATGTAGTCGGCCCGGAGGTTGTCCGTGGTCGACTTGTCGATAGCCCGGTCCAGCGTGACGCCGAGGACCGTGAGGCCGGTGACCAGGGTGAGGCCGATCGCCAGCGCCGAGGCGGTGGCGCCGGTACGGCGCGGATTGCGGACCGCGTTCCGTCCCGCCAGCTTGCCGGACACCTCGAACACCCGGTGCAGCAGCGGCCGTGCCAGCGCGATCACCGGAACGGACAGCGTGGGGATCAGCACGATGATGCCGATCAGCATCAGGAACGCGCCGGCGCTGATCAGCGTCCGGCCGTCCTCCTCGCCGACCGACACACCGCCGAGGACCGCCGCCGCACCGGCCAGCGTGATGACACCGCCGAGTGTGTTGCGCACGACCAGGGACTTGGTGGTCGAGGGCAGATGGGCACTGCCCATCGCCGCCACCGGCGGGATCTTCGCGGCCCGGCGGGCGGGCAGCCACGCGGCGAGCACGGTGACCAGCACACCGACGCCGAACGCCGCGGCGACCGCGGTGGGCGAGACGATCAGGGGTCCGGCCGGCACCTTCGCGCCGAACGCGGTCATCGCGGAGCGCAGGCCGGTGGCGAGACCGAGACCGAGCGCGAAGCCGACCACGGAGGCGACCGCGCCGACCACCATCGCCTCCAGGATCACCGAACGCTTGACCTGCCGGCGCGAGGCACCGACGGCGCGCATCAGCGCCACTTCCCTGGTGCGCTGGGCGACCAGCATGGTGAAGGTGTTGGCGATCAGGAAGACACCGACGAAGAGCGCGATGGCGGCGAAGGCCAGCAGCATGGTGTTGAGGTAGGACAGGCCTTCCTCGATCTCCCGGGCCTGGTCGTCGGCGAGCTGCCTGCCGGTCTGCGCCCCGGCGTGCTCGGGCACCAGCGGCCGGACCGCGCCCAGGATCTTCTGGTCGGAGGCGCCGGGAGCGGCCGTGATGGTCACGTCCTTGAAGTAGCCGGGCTGCAGATACAGCTTCTGCGCGACCGGTGTGTCGAAGAGGACCAGGCTGCCGCCGGCGTTGACGGCGCCGTCCTCGGTGGTGAAGACACCCGAGAGGGTGTACTCCTTCACCGGACCGTTGGTGGCCACCCGTACGGTGTCGCCCACCTGGTACCTGCCCTTGTCGGCGGAGTCCTGGTCGAGGGCGACCTGGCTGTCCTTCACCGGGCCCGAGCCGTCGGTGAAGGTGTAGGCGGAGTCCTTGCCGTCCTTGCCGGGGGCGAAGTTCGCACCGGTGTTGGACCAGCCGTTGCCGATCAGCTTGCCGTCCTGGTCGGCGACGCCGGCGAAGCCGGAGACCCGCCCGGTGGCACTGGCGACCCCGTCCAGACCCCGGATCCTCTCCAGGGTCCTGGTGTCGATGGCGTCTTTCTTCTTGCCGTCGGTCTGGCTGGTGTACGTGGTGACGGCGACCGCGACGTTGTCGTAGCTCTTGGCCGACTGCTTGCGGTAGGCGTTGCCGAGGGTGTCGGTGAAGACCAGGGTGCCGGAGACGAAGGCCACGCCGAGCATGACGGCGAGTACGGTCATCAGCAGCCTGGCTTTGTGCGCGAGCACATTGCGCAGGGCGGTACGGAACATGTCTGTGTCAGTCCTCAGATGAGAGCCGGAGTTCTAGGGAGCGGAGTAACGGTCGTTCAGCTGGTCCGGCCCCTGGCGTCGAACTCCTTCATCCGGTCGAGGACGCCGTCCGCGGTGGGGTGCAGCATCTCGTCGACGATCCGGCCGTCGGCCAGGAAGATCACCCGGTCGGCGTAGGAGGCGGCCACCGGGTCGTGCGTGACCATGACGACGGTCTGCCCCATCTCGCGTACGGAGTTGCGCAGGAAGCCCAGCACCTCCGCGCCGGAGCGCGAGTCCAGGTTTCCGGTCGGCTCGTCACCGAAGATGATCTCCGGCCGTAAGGCGAGGGCGCGGGCGACGGCGACGCGCTGCTGCTGGCCGCCCGAGAGCTCGGTGGGGCGGTGGCTGAGCCGGTCCTGCAGGCCCACCATGTCGATGACCTGCTGCAGCCACCGCTTGTTGGGCCTGCGGCCGGCGATGTCCATCGGGAGGGTGATGTTCTCCAGCGCGCTCAGCGTGGGCAGCAGGTTGAACGCCTGGAAGATGAAGCCGATCTTGTCCCGGCGAAGCTGGGTCAGCTGCTTGTCCTTGAGCGACCCGAGCTCGGTCTCACCGATCCGTACGGACCCGGAGCTGAAGCTGTCCAGGCCGGCCACGCAGTGCATCAGCGTGGACTTGCCGGAGCCCGAGGGGCCCATGATCGCGGTGAACTCCGCCTGCCGGAAGCCCACGGTGACCCGGTCCAGCGCGACCACCTGGGTCTCGCCCTGTCCGTACACCTTGGACAGTTCCGTGGCGCGGGCCGCCGCTGCGGTGGCCCGGTGAGCGATGGGAGTGGTGGTCACGAGGGAACTCTCCTGTCGAGGTGGTCTGTGGGAACCACCCCCTCCTGAGCGATGGGGGTGGTGGTCACGAGGGAACTCTCCTGTCGAGGTGGTCCGTGGGAACCACCTCATCCTGTCCGCCGCCCGGTTACGGATCGTCAGCCCCGGTGCTCGTTCCTGAGGCTCTCTTGGGTCGGACCGCCCGGCCCGTTCCTCCTCCTTTGGTATGACGGCGTCCCTGAGACGAGAGCGGGCGCGAGCTGAGACGAGAGAGACGGGATCTGAGACGGGACCAGGGAGGAGACCTGGGGCGCGAGGAGGCGAGCTTCCGTCAATCCCACGGGGACGCGGGGGCGCCCGGGGCAGCGCGCGGCGGGTAAGCCCCCCGGAATCACTCCAGGACCGTCCTACTGCACAGAGTCGGCGTGTCGAACGGTCCTCCTTTCAGATGCAGTGCAGTTTCTTCTATACGAATGAGGTGAATTCGCGGCGTAGCAGGGAGGCGTGTGCCCCGCTCCCGCCCCTGGGACGACAGGGCGGGAGCGGGAGAATTCAGCGCTCCTCCCGAGCTGTCCGACTCGCTCGCCGCGTTGTTCAGCAGCACACAACTACCGGCGAGGGACTCCACCTGGACGGTTGTCGACCTGTTGTTTTCCAGGTTCGTCACCCTCAACCTGGTCCCGGCGGGGAACTGGTTGCTGGGCGCCGCCGGCGCGCCTCGCTCTCCGGAGAGCGTCACCGTCGACCCCTTGCAGACCACCTGGCCCGCAGCAGCCCCACCCCTCTGGCGTTCTCCGGGCGGAGTAGCCTGGCGGCAGGCGTTCTCCGGGCGGAGTAGCCTGGCGGCCGCCCGACCCGCGACAGCCTTCGGCCTGCTGCTGCACCTTGATGAGACCGATTACGTCTTGCCGGTTGGCGATACTCGCCTGAGAGTTGGGATGGGGGTTAGCCCGCTCATTGGCGATGAATTGTGGTTGCTCGCCGGAGCCCCGGCCAGCTCATCACACATCCGTGACGACGACTGGTTGAGCCTCACCTGGCCGGCATTGCCGGTACCTGTCTTCGCGAATGCCGTACCACCGACCAATGCGATGGTACCGGCGAGCAGGACGATCTTCTTCTTGCTGACATTCTCTTTCGGGACACCGTCAACTCCGTACTCGATGGCGGAACACGGTCGGATTCGATCCGTGTGCCATGCAGTACGTCCCGATTCAGCTTTCTGCTCAACGTCGGCATTCAAATTCTTTTTTTCGACTGATGATCACAGCCGGAAGGGGATAACTAAGGCCCGGAAAGGACACACTCCCATTCGAAGGAACGTACCGTAGCGCGAAATATCTGATGCCATGAGTTACTTCAAGATGCGCCAGAGCACACCCGCGCAGAAATTGTCATTACCGTGACACGGTGCAGCATGCCCGCAAGTCACCCGACTCGGCCCCGTGTCCGGAAGAGGGGAAGCAGCCAACGGCCACGTCGGGGGCGGGGCTCTCACCTACTGGTCTCGCCGCCCCAGGCCCACCAGCCACGCGGTGATCCCATCCATCTCGGCGACGGTGTGTCAGCGAGCACCCGGCAGGCAACGGTGGTGCGGGAACGCACAGGCGGTGGCCACGCCCCTCCGGCCGCCGACCGGTTGTCGGGCCTGTACGTGAAGTCCGGCGCCATCGGCGCCCGGTTCCACGCCGCAGCCCCGGCATGCGCGCGCTGATCAACACAGTCGTCCGCCACGAGGGCGGACGGGCCATCGCAGACCGCGGCCTTGATACGCGCCGCACGCCCCGGAAGGCCGCGGCTCTACGCTGTCGCACGAGCGTTCCGATCTCCACGTCACTGAGGCGCAGATGGACATGGTGCGTGAGGACATTCGGACCATTGAGCTCCCCGGATGTGCGTCGTGTTTTCGGGCGTCACCAAGGAGGACTGTGTCCGACGGCAGCAATCCCGCTACTTTGCCAATACTTTACCAAGTCGGGCCCTGCAGGGCTGAGTTGATGGGGTTTGTGCGGGTCCGGCCTGTCCTTCACAGGCCCGCGACGAGGTATCGGAACCGTCGCCGCCGGCGACACGGTTCTGCCGGGCGAACCGGCCGACAGCGCCGTCAACGTGCCCGTCGCGATGGGCCCCTGCACGGCAAGCCCTGGGACGAGATGCAACTCGGCATGCTGGACCGGTGCGAGTCGTGCAGCCCGCGGCCCACGGGGGGCAACCTCACGGTCGTGATCACGAACAACTACTACAACGCTCCACGCCTCCGCTACGTCGTCAAGGGCCGGGAGAGACAGGCGAGGCCCGTACACACCCTGTCAACTCCGCGATGCGGGAGCCGGCTTGGTAAAGCATCGGCAAAGAGGCGGGACGGCGGGGGCCGGACGCAGTCCTTCATCATGGCCGGCCCTCCATACGACACACATCTGCAGGGAACCCGAATGGCCCGAAGCGTCCTGATGCACAACGTCGAGCAGCGGCTGCGACTCACCGAGTCGATCCGCTGCTGCCCGGACATCCTCAGACGCACGGGGAGTCGGCCAAGGAGTCGGATGCCGATCCCCGCCGCGGCGTTCCGCCTCTCCGGCGGGAGATCCGTGTCACGGTAATACACATTCCTTTTGGGCGCTCCCCAGCCCATTCTCGAAGTCACGCATGACGTCCGAGATTTCGCTCAAGGGTGCGTTCCGTCAATTCCTGTGCGATCTTTCCGGATTCAATGCCCCCTGCCTTCGGGCGCAATTCACGGGGCGCAAAAAAATCCAATGGGGCTCTGAACGCAATCGAGAATCGACACGTACTCCATGGCACACGGATCGAATCCGAACCGTGTTTCGCCATCGAGGACGGAGTTGAAAGTGTCCCGAAAGAGAATGATCACTAAGAAGAAGAAAATCGTCCTGCTAGTCGGCGCCGCTGCACTGGTCGGTAGTGCGGCATTCGCGATGACCGGAACCGGAAATGCCGGCCAGCGGCAGGGCAACGCGTCGTCGAGGTGCAACCAGCTGGCCAGTCTTGCGTCGGAGCACCAGCGGTTCATCGCCAATGAGCAGGCCAACCCCAACGCCAACTCCCGGGCGAGGATCGCCAGGTCGCAAGCGATAATCGGTCAGATCAGGCAGCAGCAGCAATCCGCAGGCTGCAACAACCGGCAGGGAGGAGGCGCTCAAGGCGGCGGCCGGCAGGGAGGAGGTGGTCAAGGCGCTCAACGCGGCGGCAATGGCAGGTGCAACCAGCTGGCCAGTCTTGCGTCGGAGCACCAGCGGTTCATCGCCAATGAGCAGGCCAACCCCAACGCCAACTCCCGGGCGAGGATCGCCAGGTCGCAAGCGATAATCGGTCAGATCAGGCAGCAGCAGCAATCCGCAGGCTGCAACAACCGGCAGGGAGGAGGCGCTCAAGGCGGCGGTCAGGCGGGCCAGGTGGTCTGCAAGGGGTCGACGGTGACACTGTCCGGAGAGGGCGGTGCACCGGCGGCATCCAGCAACCAGTTCCCTGAGGGGACGCGGCTGAGGGTGACAAACCTCAACAACAACAGGTCGACGACCGTCAAGGTGAATGCGCCCTCCGGAAGCTGTGTGCTGCTGAACAACGCGGCGTTCGAGCAAGTCCGCGAACAGGGCAAGAACGTCATCCAGAACGTGCGCGTCGAGCGCGTCGGATAGCTCGGGAACAGCACCGGGTATTCCCGCTCCCGCCTCGCCGTCCCCTGGGGCGGGAGCGGGTCACCCACCTCCGCACTACTCGGAATTCACCTCGATCCAAACGGAGGCAACTGCACGACACCGGAAAGGAGGTCCTGAGACGCATACGACTCTGCACAACAGGACGCCCCCCGAAGTGAGGTGGCGATTCCGGGAGGTGTATCTGAAAGATCGTCCAAGTCCGTGAGGTGGCAGGTTGGCCGGGTTCGCTGTGGGCCCCTGGCCTCCCGGATCGGACGTGAGCGACAAGGAGAATCCGGCAGTCAAGCCCGATGAGCTGGTGGATGAGGTCGTCGAGCGGTTGATGGACCGTGCCGATGCCTCAGGGGCGGCCCTGCTGGCCGACGGCGGTACGCTGCCGGGCCGCATACGCCCGACGTCAGGCACCCAACACCACACGCACGCGCGTCGACCCGGCCGCGCACCCTCCTGCCGTGCCAGGCGCGGTGAAGACGCCCCACGGTCGGTGACGCAGGAGGCTCGGCCCCGATGCCTCCCATTCAGCCAGAGGGCTTGTCAGGAGGGACCGGCAGGGGTGCGGGCCACACGCCGCTGATACGCCGCGGCCCCGCACCCCGCCCATGGCGGCGGCTGGCCGCCGAGTACTGCCGCACCCACACCAATTAAGGCACAAGGAGGAGCGCTGATGCGCCGACGAAGTTCAATCTTACTGGCCGTGGCCATGCTGTGTGCTGCGGCCGAAGGCCGCGGCGGCGGGCACCGCCGAGCCGACCGAAGGGCGGGAGGTGTTCTCGCCGGACGGCACCATCACCCGAGTGAGAATATCCAAGCAGGTCAAGACCGCAGCCGCGTCGGCCAACGTCAAGGCGGGCGGCCGCGGAAGTGACCGCCCTTCAGAACACCGGACCGTCTGCCTCGCGATTCGACATGGTGATCGTGGGCGACGGCTACACAGCCTCACAGACGGGGTTGCTGCGTCAGCACGCCCAGGCGAAGTGGAACGAGATCGCCGCCACGGCCCCGTGGAACAAGTACCGCCAGCTCATCAACGTGTGGCTGGTCAACGTCCGGTCCAACGAGTCCGGCATGGACAACGACCCCTCTCCGGGCATCAACCGTGACACCGCCCTGGACATGCGCTTCTTCTGCGAGGGTACCGAGCGGCTGCTGTGTCTCAACGAGTCGAAGGCCAAGGCGTACGCCGCCCAGGCCCCCGGCGTCGACGCGATCGTCGCCGTCGGCAACACCACCAAGTACGGCGGCGCCGGTTACCCGAGCCTCGCCAGCGACTCCGGCGGCAACGCGCTGTCCGGCCGCATCGCCATCCACGAACTCGGCCACTCCGTAGGCGGCCTGGCCGACGAGTACGACACACCGGGCACCACCTACAGGGGCGGTGAACCCAGGGAACCGAACGTCACCGCCTACCCGCGCGGGGCCAAGTGGGCGTTTTACCTCGGACGAAACACCCCGACGGCGGCGTCATCGGGGCCTACCAGGGCGGGCGCTACTCGATGGAACGGGCCATCTGCGGCGCAGAAGGCGGCGCCGCCTGCCCCGTGGCAGGCGGGTGCGGGCGCGCGGCGGGGGTCGCGCCGTCGGCGGTAGTAGTGATCAGCGGCAGCAGCGCTGTCATGACTGCCGTCAGGGCCAGGAGAACGAGACCTCTGCTTCTGAAGCGGGACAGCCGGAACAACCGTGACGCACGCACCAGGACATCGCCCCCCGAGAGCAAGGAAGAAAAGGGCCTCACGCGCGTCTTCACGAGCGCGGAAGGCCGTCGGCTGGCCACCAGAGAGGACTCCGTCCGGGCCCGACCATCCCGCCGCTTTGCCGGAGCTTTGCCAAGTCGTCCCGTGCGGCGTTGAGTTGAGCTGTCCGCGCCGAGGTGACGGGCAGTCCGCAGGCCGCTCATCCAGCCGCGCCCGGGCGTGCGCCAGGCTCGAACAGGCGCCACCGGGGCGGCAACCACCACCCGCACCGGTCTGAAAGTGCAGGACGAGCTCGACACCGGCATCATGGTGACCGAAGCCCACATCAACGCACTGGCTGTGACCCGGCATCGCTTCCACGGCGGCCGGAACCACACGCTCCATCCCGAACAGCCCGGTATCCCCTGCGCGGAACGAGCAACGCCGACCGCCTTCTCGACCGAGGCACCCTGAACCCCGATGCAGCGTCACTTCGCAGCCCGGAGCTGACCAGCGGCATGTCTCGCCGGCAACGGGACGCCCTCGTCCTGCGAGCTGACGCCCGCTCTGGGCGAGATGCGCGAGCGTGAACGGCTTTGCGCCCCCGGAACGGGCGCCAAGGACAAGCTGACCGCAGCCGATCGAGTCCTGGCCACCGTGCTCTACCTGCGCAAACTCGCTACCCAGACCTGTTGGCGCAGCTCTTCGGCGTCCACGGCAGCACCCTCACCCGAGCGGTCCACCAGCTCCAGCCACTGCTGACCCAGCGCGGGCACACGATCCCGGCCTCGACGGCCAGATTCCGCGTCCGACTCCCGCTGAACCGGCATCACAGAGCCCCGGCCCGGATCTCGCGAGGCCGCCCTCACGCCGTGGGCCGGGGCGATGTGAATGCTCGAACTGACCGCGTGACCGTAGAAGTTCCAAGTGCACCTCTGGGACCGGGTCAGTGGTCGCTCGCCAGGTTGTGCACGGTGGTCTCGACCCGCAGGACTTGCGGTGGGACGCGGACGTGCTGGAGGTGGCTGCGGAGACGCCGTCAGCCGCCCGGCCTGAATGTCCACAGCAGGTTGTTGTGCTGCTCCCACGTCCACTGCTTGGCCACGGACCCTACGGCGCCCCGTCCGCCGCCATCAAGGACCAGTCCCGTGCTGCGGTTGGCGATCGAGTACTGGCCGGCGCCGCGGTGGGTGATCCGCCACATCTGGTGTTCACCGCCGTTCCAGTTCGCCTGCCGGGCCGGGGCGCCGTTGTTGGTAGCACCATAGCTGTCGGCAACCATGCCGTTGGTGCGGTTGACGAGCCGGTAGTAGCCGTTGCCGAGTTCGATCGCCTTCCACTGGAGGTTGGGGTGGTCTATCGATGTCCACTGCTTCAGGTTCGAGCCTTCGGGGACATTGCCGCCGCTGTCGAGGACCAGGTAGTTGGTGACGTTGATCAGGCGGAAGTACTCGGCAGGGTCGAATGTCACCTTCAGCGAGGCGATGGCGTCATTGTTGCCCATCACGCGCAGATCGGGTGCGTCCGCGGTGAACGTCCAGGCGGTGCCGGTGAAGTTGTCGCCGGAGTAGCCCGTCACCTGGTAACCGCGGGGCACCAGGATCGAGGAGATCGCACCGGGTCCAACTCCTGCGGCCGACAACTGGGAAGAGGTGTAGCCGCCCAGCGGCAGGACAGCACGGGCCCCGGAATACCCGACGTGTTCGAAGACCGTCACGGACACCCGCACGGGCATGCCCGTGGTCTCGACACACACCACGGAGTCGTTGGCGTTCGGCGCGGTGGTCGGCACGGTGACGTTGATCTGGTCGGTGACGGTGTACGGGAGCGAGCTCATGGCTCCGGAGGGGTTGTTCATCAGGTAGACGCGGCTGATCGCGTTGTCGATCGCCGGGATCCGGAGCACGCCGTTGGTGGGCCAGGTGAAGACATGGGCGAAGAGCTTGCCGTTCTTCTTGGTGACCTTCCCCCAGGCGGGCTCGGTGGCGAACGGGCTGCCGCCGGCCCCATGAATGCTGTCGCTGTGCTTCGACATCCACGTGGCCAGGCCATCGAGGATGGTCTTGGATCCGGCTGTGACCGAGCCATCACCCTTGGGGCCGATGTTGAACAGGAGGTTGCCGTCCCGGGAAACGGCCGTGACGAGCTCCTGAACGACGTCTTTGACAGATCTGTAGGAGTTCTCACTCGACACGTCATAGCCCCAGGAGGACGTCGTGTAGGAGCAGGAGCACAATTCCCATGGCCGCTCCAACGGTCCGGGGGGCATACCGCGCTCCGGTGTTACGAAGTCGCCGAGGCTCCCGTCCCGCTTGACCCGTTCGTTGACGATGAGGCTGGGCTTACGGGCGATCAGCCAGTTGTAGAGATCGGCGCCGTCCGACGTGAGCCACCAGTCGTCCAGGGTGGGGCTGGAGGGTTCGGCGAACCAGTCGCCGTCGAACCACAACAGTGCCGGGTCGTAGCGGTCCAGCAGTTCTTGCAGCTGGGCCTTCATGTCGACGATGTAGGCAGCGCGGGCGGCCTGCGAGGACATCCTGGTGAGACCACCCCCGCGGATGGTCTGGGAAGGGTGATTCCAGTCCATTATCGAGTAGTACAGGCAGAACTTGATGCCACGGCTCTCGCACGCGGTCTTGAGATCCATGAGCAGGTCGGTCTGCACACCGCTGTAGTCGCGTAGGTTGTACAGCTTGGTGCCGGTGGTGTCGGTGAAGCCAGGGACCTTGGAGTCCCACATCGCGTAGCCCTCGTGGTGCTTGGCGGTTATCACGAGGTACTTCATGCCTGCGTTCTTGGCCAGTTCGGCGATGGCGCCGGCGTTGAACGAGGTGGGGTTGAACCGCTTGCTGACCTGGTCCTGGTAGGTGGCCTTGCTCCAGTTCTCCCGCTGGAATGCCCACTCGCCGTGGCCGAGGTTCGAGTAGGACCCGAAGTGGATGAACATCCCGAACCGGGCCTGGTACCACCAGTCGAGCTTTGAAGCGACGGCGTACGCCTCGGCGGTGGCGGGCCACAGGGCCTGCGGCACCCCAAAGGCCACAGAGCCGCCGGCGAGCCCGGCAGCCTTGATGAGGGAGCGTCTACTGAGAGGGGCAGAGGGCATGGCGGGCTCCTTGAAGAGTGGCTGCGGGGATCTCCAGCCTGCGGACGCGTGGGCAGCGCTCGGTCCCACAGGCTCAGCGACTTCGGACCATCGAATTCCCCGGATGTGCGTCCTGTCGGTCATGGAGGATGACTGTGTCCGACGGCAGCCATCCCGCCGCCTTGCCAACATTTTTCCAAGTCGGGCCCTGCGGGGTTGAGTTGCTGGGGTGTGTGCGGGTCCGGCCCTGTCCTTCACAGCCCCGCGACGAGGTATCGGCACCGTCGCCGCTGGCGACACGGTGCTGCCGGACGAACCGGCCGACAGCGCACAGCGGCTCGACGGCCTCGGCACGGCCTGGGACGCAGAGCGCGTGCGAGCGAGCCTGCTGCACGCCCCCGTCTGTCCGCCAGGGCTGACGGCTCCACCCCAGATCCCGATCACGGCCGCAGCCGGGGAGGACCAGCTCGTCGCCTCGCTCCGCGAGCGGTGTGAAGGAGTCACCTGCTGGGCGACGGCGCGTACATCAACACCGGTCTCATCGTCCCGCACCGTAAACGCCCCGGCCGGCCACTTCTGGCGGGTGAGGAGAAGGACAACGCGGAACATCGCCGGGTCCGGCCCGCGTCGAGCATGCCTTGGACCGCATGAAGAACTACAGATCCTGTGTGACTGTCGGCAGCCGGCGGCGGGATGCATAGCATGCGTCAGGGAGTGATCGTCGTCAGTGTTCCCGCATCCACCTCGATGATGGTGTCGGCGTAAGAGGCCAGTCGCAGGTCGTGAGTGATGAGGAACGTGGTGCGCTCGGTGGTCAGGCGGCGAAGGGGTTCCGTGATCCGCTCTGCGGATTCGTCGTCCAGGCCCGTAGTGGGTTCATCAAGGACGAGGACCCGTGCGTCACGGATCATGGCACGTGCGATGGCCAGCCGACGGCGTTCCCCTCCGGAGAGGAACTGGCCCTGCCGGCCGACCGAGGTGGCGTACCCGTCAGGCAAGGCGCTGATGAAATCGTGCGCGTCGGCGGCCTTGGCGGCTGCGGCGATCTGCTCATCGTCGGCGTCAGGGCGACCGTAGGCGATGTTCTGCCGGATCGTCCCCTCGAAGAGCATGCTTTCCTGCGGCAGGAGACAGACGTTTTGGCGCAGTGATGCCGCCGTCATCGGGGCAATGTCCAGACCGTCGAGAAGAATGCGGCCGGCCGAGGGAGCGTAGAAGCGTAGAAGGAGCTTGCCGATCGTGGACTTGCCGGCCCCGCTCGGTCCCGTGATCACAACGAGCTGACCGGGTGCAGCAGTGAGCGAGGCTTCCCAGAGCGATGGTCGGGCTGCACCGGGATAGAAGAAGTTGACACCTTCGAAGGCGATCGAGCCACGAACCGATGCGAGGGCTTCGGACCGGGCCGGCCGGTCGAGGCTTGGCGTGTGCGGTGCCGTCGGGCGCATGCCGGAGCCCCGACGGGCCCCAACGGCCGCGCGTCGCCGCGGACAGGCCTTTCTCAGGTGCGGCTTGTCAAGGGAAATGCGTTCAGCAGGACCGTCATCGACGGTGACGAGACCGTCCGCGGGTGCGTCAACGGGCCGAGCCGTAAGCACCTCAAGGACGCGTTCCGCTGAAGCTGTCGCCGACGACGTCTGGATCAAAAGTGCGCTGACCTGCTCCAACTGGGGATACAGGTGTCCGACGTACGCCGAAAAGGCAAGGAGGCCGCCGATGGTGAGCCGACCAGCAGAGATCTGCCAGGCTCCGATGCCCATGACGAGCAGGACGCAGAGGGTTTCGACAAACCCGCTGAGGGGCCGATAGGCACCGTCCAGGAGCGCCTGGCGTAGATTCGCACGCATCCATGTCCGCCCTTCGCGGTGCACCCGTGCGCGCTCTGCTTCCTGCCGGTTGTATGCCTGCACAACGGGCATGTTGGTCAGGTTCTCTTCCAGCAGGGAGGCGAGCTGTCCGTTGCTGTCTCGCTCCTGCCGGGTCACGGTCCGCATGCGCTGGGAGAAGGCACGAGCGACCAGCCAGAACACCGGAGCGGCAGCGACGGTCGCCAGGGCGAGCGGCCAGCTGATCCAGAAGGCAGCGACGGTGAAGAACATGATCTCGAACGTGGCGGTCACTGCTGCTACCGGAGCTGAGGTGACCAGGGACTCCACGGCCTCGATGTCGCCTGTCAGCCGCGCCACCAGGTCGCCGATCCCACGCTTTCCGAAATAGTCCGGAGGAAGCTTCTGCAGGTGCTGAAAGGTGTGGTCACGCAACTGAAGCAGGAAGTGCTCACTCACCCAGTCGGCGAGGTATCCGCCCGCAAATCCCGCCAGTCCACCGAGCACCGCCAGGGCGAGCCATGTCGCGGCGGGCAGCCAGAACGCAGAGACCCTGCCGCCGACAAGCACATTGTCGGTGAGGTAGGAAACCAGCCAGATGGAGGCTGTCTGGAAACCCGCGGAGAGCATGAGCAACGATAAGGTCGCCGCCATGGCGGGTCTGTTCTTCCGGGCCAATGGCCAGAATTCCTTGAAGCTGGCAACAGACGATGTTCTCGCGTGATGGACTCGCTGTCCGTGTGTGATTGCGACTGTGGGCATGGCTGATTTGTTCATCTGGCGCATATAACCGATGTTGGGTTGGAGTGCTGCGTTTTCCGATGCCGAGCCGCCCCCGGCAGACCGCGGCCGCAGCAATTCATGCTGCGGCCGCGGCCCTTTCGTTGCGGTGATCGGAGTTGATGTCCGCGAGAGGGGCTGACGGTATCAATCTCCGGGTCCCTGTCAGGCGGGCGGAGAGAACTCCGGTGTTGTCATCCGCAGGGCCGGCTGCCGGAGCCGGCTGGAACCTCTCGTATCCGCAGAACGGTTACCGGCGGCCGCACTTGCGGGCGCCATTAGCCCCGCCGGCCTTGCCGAGGCCGTTACCCTGCGCCTTCTGACCAGCGCCACGCCGGCAGCGCCCGGCACCCTGCTTGCCGAGCCTGAAGAGATTAAATCCCATGACTTATTCTTCCTTTCCATGCTGGATCTCAGGGCCGTCAGACCCCACTTTCCGGTTGCCTCGAATGGCGACCTCATTGGGCCGGATCCTTGGCAACCTTCACCTGATAGTACGGATGTGGATCCAGGCCTACTCAACGGAACTCATGGAATTTTTCTGCATTCTGACGGAGCGTCGCTTCCGCATGTGCGCACGTCCCGCCCCGGGCAACGCGGAAATGCTGGTCGAGGTTCTCTCGACCAGCATTCCTCTGGGAACTCGACTTGTCCGTAGGCGACTCGAATCAGCGCTTGAGCGCATGAAGGGAGGGACGCGACAACAATGTGCGCCGTCTTGTTCGGATTGCGCGGCGGGGCGAATCAGGCTTTGCGATACGGCTGACCGCTCGCGCACCGTCGATACTGACGGGGTCCGCATCGTCGGCGGCGGGCCCCATCGCCGTTGCCGGCGTCGCGTGGTGATGAGGAACTGCCGCGGCGCCCACCGCCGGAGCGGCACGCGAAGCACTCACCGTACCGGCGTTCGCGGTTCCCCCACCGGGGTGGTGAGTGGCAGCAGCGCGGCCGACACCGACGTGAGCCCGAGAAGGATCAGTCCCTTCGGCTTCCACCAGGGCGGCCTCTTCGCACGCAACAAGGAAGTCGTGGCTGCTCGGTGGTGGCCACGGATGATGGGCATGACGCTCCCTATGGACGGCGAAGGGGGAGCAGAGCCCCAGAGAGCGACGGTGCGGCACCGAACGCAAAGAGTTCGACGCATCGATCGGTGGTCGTCGGGCAGTGCGCGGTGACGTAGACACGGTGCACGCCGACGACGGGGGTGATGGGGACCGAGATGTCGTTCACGGAACCGTCGGCACTTGGCATGATGTGTGCCAGCGGTGGTCGGGCAGGGGAATCGAGCCTGAGCTCTATCCGGGCACCGCCGCCCGACGGCCCCGCGAGCCTCGCCACGGCGAGGGTGTCTCGGACGGTGGAGAAATCGACCCGGTCGTAACGCAGGACAGAAGAGCTTCCGAGGGCACGGGCACCGGGGTGGTCGGGGCCGGCGCTTGTCCCCTGCTGCGATGTGTACGCATTGGCCTGGACGGGGAATCGGGCCGAGAGCGCAGGAGGGGGTGTTGCTTGCTGTGACGGCGGGGCGTCCGGGGCAGGTGAAGGTCCGGACGTAGGGGGCGATTGCCTGTGCGGTCCGAGCTGCTGCTCACAAGCGGTCAGCAGGAGCATGCCGGCGCCAACGCCGACCAGGAAGCCCGCCACCGCGACAGCGGCCCGGGAGCGACGAGGAGACTTCAGGGAGGACGCTGCCCTGCTTCTTCCCCGGCTCCCCCGGGTGGCCGCCGTGGCCCGACGTACACGCGAGGGCTGTGCGGGGGCATCGGCCCGGCCTCGCTCCAGCAACCTTGCCAGGAACGGCGGATCGACCAGTGGTACGGGGATGGCGGCCTTCGCACGCAGGTATCGCTGTCCCGTCCACCATCCCAACAGCCGTACCGGCAGTTGCGCTTCGAGCTGCTCGTCGAGCTGGGACAGGTCTTTGTAGACAGCCGCACAGGCCGGACACGCGCGGAGATGGTCCCAAGCTTCAGCCGGGTCCGCCTCAGGCCGCTGGGTCAGCCGCTCGATCACATCCCTGCAGTCCGGACGCTCCAGCCGCTCGAGGTACAGGTCCGCACGGGCCTGGCGCAGCGCGGTCATGGCCTGGTCGCACGCAGCCGGAACCGCATGGTGATCCAGGCCCGTGATGCGTGCCGTGAACGCGGGATCATCCCGTTCCACCACCGAGTGCCACAGCAGGCACTGGGTGGTGGCCGGGAGGCGCTCGTACGCGAGAGCCAGCTGGCCGTCTTCGCCCCACGGCCACCGTGATCCTGCCGCGACCCAGGCCTGGAAGTCCGGCGACAGCGTGTCGCGCTCCCGGTGCCAGCGATTGATCGCGGCGGTGCGGACCTTCCCCAGTAACTGGGGTCGCAGGCATCCCGGATGACGACGCTCGATGAGCGATTCCCCGGACACCATCTGTTGGAGCAGGTGCGCAAAGACATCTGACGTCACCTCCTGCGCATGCAGCGGACCTCTCACGCATTGCGAGGCGTATGCCTGCACCGCGGCGTAGTGGCGGCGGTAGAGATGCCGAAAGAATTCGATCCGGCCTTTGCGCAACGCAATCATCACAGCAGCGTCGGAAAAAGGTTGCTGTGACGGCCGCGAGCCCAAGAGCAATTGCATTGAGGAGCCTTCCACTCAAGTCCGGTGGTGCCATCGGTGAACTCCGACACGGCGCCACCCTCCCTGCCGGCTGAGACGCTGCTCCTCAGCCGGCAAGGAATTGTAGTGATACTCGCTTAGGTGAACTCGGTAGCGCCGACACGGGGATCGCCTCGGCACCGGCCGTGATGTACGCCGTGCGGCCGCCGATGGCGGACCTCATGACCGCATAAACCCAACGTGCTGAACCCGCTTCGGGAACCGGCCTTGCGGTGACCGACGCGGCGCCGGTCTGGTCGCAACGGACAGTGATCTCCGCGCCCGCCGAACGCAGGGCGCATCGCTGAAGCGCTGGTGGACGTGGTGCGCGAGGACGCTTCGGGCCACCGAGTCCCCCTCGTTATGCGTGTTTGGCTGGTCACAGGAGAAGAGGGTGTTCGACTGCGTCCATCCCGCTGCTTTGCCGAGGCTTTGCCGAGTGGGGTCCACCGTTGAGTGACGGGCTCGTACGGGTTCCGGCCCGGCCTGCCCTGTCACCTGCCCTCGACGAAATAGCGGAGCCGTGTGGAGTTGTAGTAGTTGTAGGTGAGCACGAGGGGGGCGTTCGTCTCGGGCGGCGGGTCGGCCCCTTCCCGCCAGTCCAGCATGCCGAGCACCATCTCCTGCCAGGGCTTGCCGTCCCCTCGGGGGGCGCGCACCAGGTAGCTGCCGTCGTTCTCGACCCACCACAGGGCGAAGCTGAACCGTTGCCCTTCGCCCTCGGTGCGGCAGGGGCACATTCCGACCTCGATGACGTCCTTGTCGATGGCTGCGGAGTGGTAGGTCGCTGCACCGTAGTCGATGCACTCGCCGGTGGCGGCGTTGCGCAGCCAGATGTAGTCCTTGCTGTTCTTGGACCACACGGTCTGCCAGACCTGGTCCTTGCTGCCGTCGCATGTGTTCTGGACGATTGCTGTGCCGGCAGGCTCCACGCATTTCGTGGTGATTCCCCGGTTGCGGAGGGTGCCCGACCATGTGACGGTCCCGAGGTCGACCCCGGTGGGAGACGGCTTGGCCGGCTTCCCCGAGGCCGTACCCGATGCGTGGACGGCCGGCACGGCCTGGCCGGAAGGGGTCTGCTGGGAGGGGGTGGCCGTGATGGTGACGGGCGGCGGATGCTCGACGTCCGTCACGGCCGGCGCCGCCTGCGAGGGCGAGGACTCGGTGCCGTCGTCATCGAACGGCATGGGCAGGATGAGGAGGGCGACCGCGAGGGTGGTGACGACGCCGCCGGCGAGCGCGCCCGAGCGGAGCGGGGAGTCCGCGGCCGGTGGCCACCACCCCGTACCACCGTTCGGGGAGACGCCGCCCAGTGTGCCGGGTGCCATCGCCGCACCAGCGGCACTCGCGCCGGCTTCGGCCATCCGGGCTGCCACATACGCCGAACTGCCCCACAGCAGCACACAGGTCGGCAGCGCCGAGCCCAGCCGCTCGTTGAGGTCGGTGAGTTCGCTCAGCGCGTGAGCGCAGTGCGGGCACTGCGCGAGGTGCCGCTCGAGGTCCTTGTTCGGGCGACGGCCGCTGCGGCGCACCGCGGCTCCGAGCAGGGAACTGTAGCGGCGGCACTCCTCGCTCACCAAGGCGCTTTCGACATGCACGGCCAGGTAGGCCTCGCGCAGCCCTTCCCGGGCCCGGGACGCCAGCGAGCCGACCCCGCTGGCGCCCATGCCGAGCAGGTCGCCGACCTTCGAGGCGGGTTCCTCCTCGACGGCGGTGTGCCACAGGACGGCCTGCCAGCGCTCGGGCAGCGAGCGAAACGCGCGGATGACGAGGCTGTCCTCCTCCAGACGCAGTATCCGCTCCTCGCTGCTCTCCGCCTCGGGACTGTCGGGCAGGTTGCCCAGCCAATGCTCGAAGTCGGCCGACAGCTCGGTGCGCCGTGCTGTGCCCGCCCATTCCGCGGCGACGCGGCGGACAACGGTGAGCAGATACGGGCGCCAGGCGGCCTCCGGACCGCCCCCGGACCGCACCGCCTGCAGCGTGCGGGCGAACGCTTCCGAGACCAGGTCCTCGGCCGTGTGCGGATCACGGCAACACGTACGCGCATAGGACAGAACCGCCGAACGGTGCCGCCGGTACAGCTCCTCCACCGGAGCTTCGGATACTAACTCTCTGATTGCTGACGTGAGTTCGGCGTCGGACAGGGAGCCAACACTATCACCGGACATGCGTAGCAAGGCCTTTCGATGAGGCGGAAGCGACATTGTGTCCGATGCTCGAATGCCAGTGGGAGCGTTTGGGGTAATTCGCTTCGGCGGGGTAGCGGGCGGCGGCACAGAAGCCTGAACAGCTCGAGATGACCTTTGCGACCGCAAGTACCAAGGCAGCGTCGGAGAGCGGCTGCTGCAGCGGTCGCGAGCCGTTGCATAGGAGTCTTCCACTTATCTCCGGTGGCAGGTGGCAGCCGTGGGAGGCGACGGAATTCGCTCAGCTGTAATCCGTGCGTCACTCCGACGAGTTGACGGGGGTGTACGAGGGCGCGCCCGATGCGGGTGCCCGGCCGTCGACGAGACAGCAGAGCCGTACGGCGCCGCACTAGTTGCACGTGAGCACGACCGGCGCGCCCCGCTTTGGATGCGGGTCATTCCCCTCCCCACCAGATGAGCGTGCCGAGCCGCATCTCGTGCCCGGGCTCGCCGGCGCGGAGTTCGATGCGCAGAAGACAACTGCCGTCGCAGCTCGTGCCTGCGGAACAGCCGCCCTTCCCCCGTGGTTCGGCACGGGCCCATGGCGACAGCGATGCTGACGGCATTCCGGTGCGGCGGGCTGTGCCTGCCCGGCCGGCAGCGGTGCGTCGCACGACGGTGAGCAGAGACGGGCGCCGGGCGAGCGTGGGACCGCAGCCGGATCGGGCCTCTCGCACCGCGCGGAATGCCTCCGAGGTGAGATCCTCGGTGCTCCGCGGATCATGGCGGCAGGTGTACGCGTGCGAGAGGACCGGCTCACGATGCCTCCGGTACAACTCCTCCACCACGGCGGCGGATCCAGGGTTCCTCAGAGCGGCGGGGACGGGTTCGGCGTCAGTGGGCGGTTCGTCCTGGTGGTCGACCATGGAGCAGCCAAGCCTTCCGCATTCCATGAAAACAGGGGTCGGTGACGGGGCGACGTACGAACGGGTACGGAAGCCGCCCGGGGTGTGGTGCACGGGGACCTGAGACACGCTGGTGCGTGAGGCGTCCACCGGGCCGAGGAGGCCCCAGGTGCACGCCGTGTACGGTTGTGCCGTCCGCATCCAGGGGAAGCGGATCGTCCGGCGACAGGGCAGCGGCGCCGCGAGCCGGACCTGAACCCGGGCGAGCGGCAGTCCGGGGTGCCGGTCCGTCGTCGGCGACCGGGCAGCCGGCGAGTTCAGGTCGTGAATCACCAGCGCAGCTCTGCGGGCCCGTGCTCCGGTATGGAGCGCCGTGCGCTCTCATCTCACCGCGGACGGTCCGGGGTCGGCAATACGCGGATGGCGGATCACCCATACCCAAGAAATTGCCCGAAGCGTGTCGAACCGCTGTGCTCGCGGACCTCAACCCGGCTCGCGTCCGGCTCAATGACGGGGATACCGGCCGTCACCCGGGTGCCGGCCGCGGTGGCGAGGACGGTGCACCAGCTGCTGTACGCCCGGACCAGTTCGAGTCCTCGCCCGAAGGAGGCGCGGTGCTCCAGCGTGGGGGCCCCGGCGTCATGCTCCAGCCACCGTCCGTTGTCGGTGACTTCGACGCTCAGGTCGACACCGTCGAAGGTGATCAGTAGCGCGACGTCCGGGCTGCCACTGTGGAGCACGACATTCGTGACCAGTTCGCTGACGACCAGCGCCAGCATGTCGTACGGGTCCTTCGGAATCGCCCACCGCCGGGCTGTATGGACCGCGAAGCGACGTAAATCCGGCACGGTGGCGCGCGTCGCCCGGGTGATGCAGAACGCCCGACATCGTGCCCGACCAGGCGGCTTCGCAAGGATCGGTCGAGGGCGGCTGGTGACCGCCCGGCGAGTATGGTCAGTGCTGGCCAAATCGGACTCCGTGGAAGTGCCCGCTGAAACAGGGCATCGAGGATCGGATCGCTCCCACCGTGACTGCAGCCGACCGGCAGGACAAGCAGGCGTGCCGAATTACGGATACGCAAGGTTCGGGCGTTGACTGCACTGCAGGTTGCGGCCGCGGCGCTCGACGAGGCCGCGGTCGACGGCGAGTTGACCTGATCTCCCGGGCACAACAGGGGCCCGGCGCTACGGCACGGGCCATGCCCAACAGCGCCGCCGTCGTACGCGCAGCACCGGCCCCCGTTCGCTCCGCCTTGCTGCCGCCGCCTACGGGAGCGGCGCACCCGCGGAGCGGCAACAACGGCTGAGCAAGCTCTCACAAACCGTCCGGAACAACCCGTCCCCACCACCCACTCACCATGACGAGCACAACGGCCAACTCACCGTGCAGGACGCTGTCTTAGAAGCCGTTCTCTTTCCGAAACCTCGTGTGTGGGTTCGGCTGTTCAGGCATGGGGTCGGGGCTGTTGCGGGAGTCTCGGGCTGTTGCCGGCCGAGATGTCGTGGGGGTGGCGGATGCCGTCGATGCGGGCGGTCCTGGAAGCGCGGCAGAAGGCTGCGGCGGTGCGAGTGGCGACGGCATCTGGTTCGGCCTGTTCACGGGCGAGGAGCAGGTGGCGCCGAACCGCGACGGACGTCGAGTATCCGCGGGCCCCGTCACAGTCACGGCCGCCCCCTCCCAGCAGACGCCTCCGGGCCAGGCCAAGCCGGCCCGTCCACGCATCGGCTGCCGCGCTTGCTCATCGCCCCTCTCGGACAGGCAGGGCGGACCCTCCACACGCACCCCGCCAACTCGGCGCCACGTGGGTCGACTTGGTAAAGCGTAGACAAAGGAGCGGGATGGTCGCCACCTAACACAGTCCTCCCTAGTGACTGCCGTAAACACCACGCACATCTGGGGAACTCGATGGTCCCAAGTGTCCTCTTACACACGGCCGCCCCCTGGCCGCGATCGGCGACGTTGTCAAGACGGCGGAGGAGCTGCGCGAACCAGGCGCCCAGGCGGTCCTGGCCAGTCTGGGGGCGGACGGCCGGCTGCTGGTGGATGCCACCGGCACCTGGTTCGGCCACGCGACCGCGACCGCCCTGCACAGCAACGTCGGCGCGTAAGACGCCTCTCTCGCGGGCTTCCTAGCCAGCGGCAGTGGCCCCCGCCGCCCTGGCGGGCGGCGGTCGCCCACGGGTCCGCGGCCGTCCAGCTGCCGGGCAGCGTCGTGCCGTCACCGGCGGCGCGAGCAAGCACCTGCCGCGCCGCCCTCGGGCAGGCGGAGTGGGCGGCGATCCGGCCGCAGCCGCCCGTGTCGGCCGATGCCGTGCGACCCACGTGGGGCAACTGCATGTCCCCAGTCAGAACGAACCGCACCATCAACTACCCGGAAAGGCAAGACAGTTATGGGTATACGATCCGTCATACGTCGGCGGTCGCTGCTGAGCGCGGCGCTCACCGCACTGGCCACCAGCGCGCTCGTTGTGCCGGCAACCGCCCACGGCAGCACCGGCCAGGACACCGCCCCCGGCTCTGTCGGTACGCGCATCGTCGATGGCCGGTTCGTCACTGAGCAAAAGCCCTCCATCGCCTCGCTCGGTGGCGATCCCCACCGCTGTACCTCCACCATCATCGCCCCGCGCTGGGTGCTCACCGCCGCCCACTGCGTCGGCCCCGGCGACCGCCCCCTCGTGCGGATCGGTTCGCTGGACCGCACCCAGGGCGGCATCACCGCACAGGCTGTCAACGTCATCCGGCACCCCTACTACAACTGGCCCAGCAACGACATCGCGCTGGTGCAGCTGGACCGGGATGTCCGCACCACGTACTCCCCGCTGGCGAGCGCCGGCGACATCGCCCAGTACCAGGCGGCCGAGGTGTACGGCTGGGGCGCCGAGCGGGCCGACTGGGGCGGCCCCCTGCCCACCCGGCTCAAGTACGCCAGGGGCTACATGATCGGTACCCGGTGCACCCCCGCCAACCCCGCCGTGCTGTGCTTCGGGGCGGGCAACGGCACCACGGCCGGCGGCGACTCCGGCGGACCGCTGATGGTGTGGAGCCCTCAGACCGGCAGGTGGGTGCAGGCAGGCGTCAGCGCGGTCGGCCCGAAGCCGTCCGGAGGCTGGAGCGGCTACACCAACATCGCCAACTACCGCACCTGGATCAGGCAGATCACGGGCGTGTAGGCGTCCCGGCCCCGGGGTGGGGAGCGGTCGAGCGGCCAAGAGGAACGACTGCCGCTTCTGGCATTGCCGAACCTGTGCGTGAGGCAATCCCACGGCGACACGCGGCAGTTGAACGCGGCGGGCATGGTCACACAAGACTGCCACAACGGGGGCCTCCTCGGTGCTTGAGCTTCGCAACTCCGAGCTGCCGAGGGGGCCCTGCCTTCATACGCCGGCACCCCAGCGATCACCCGATCCAGAACCCAGCTCGACTGATCAACCCCAGTGAACGGTATGCGGAAGCCTTCTTGGAAGGTGCCTAATGTTGATCAATCAAGAGTGCATCTGGCCTGCGCCCCAGCTTGGCACAGCCCTGGGGCCGCTTCCTGACCCCGCGATCGGGAACGGTCAGGGACTGATCAGCAGCTGTTGGGATCGTGGGCCATGCTCACACGCAAGGCCCTGCCCGTGACCTCACCCACCACCACATCTCCCCCATCTGCTGCGTCCACTCCCGACCAGGATCGGACGAGCCTGCGCACCTGGTGCGGTGCTGCCTGACTTCGGCGTTTCGAGGTAGCTGATCCTGCTCGCGCTGCTGACGGATGGCCGTTTGTCCGGTATGCCGCTGGTGTGCGTTATGTGGATGGGGGCGGGTTGACGGCGAAGGGCCGTCAGCGCCGCGAGGCGGTGCGGTGCGGTGCGGTGCGGTGCGGTTGAAGGCTGCCGGGTTGTTCGCCGAGGGGGTCAAGCCGCCGGAGGTTGCCCGCAGGCTCACCGGCCTGCGCTGGTACCTGGTCGCCCGGGACGTCACCAAAAAGGAATGGCGCACATTCCGCGCCGACCGGGTGGTGAGCGTGCGCCCCACCACCGAACCAGCCGACCTGACCGATCCGCCCGACGCCGCAGCACTGGTCTCCTGGGGGATCGCGAGCGTCGTCTACCCCGTGTACACGACGATCCGCCTTCCGCTCCCCTGGGACCGCGCCCTGCAAAAAGTCCCACCCACCATCGGCACACACAGCCCTGACGGCCCCGAAGCCACCGTGGTTCAGATCGGCGGCAACAGCACCGACCGTCTCGCTGCCTACCTCCTCAGCCTGGCCACACCGCTCACAGTGCTGTCCCCAGACGAGGTACGCCAGGCACTCATCCGCCACGCCCACGCTCTCCTGACAGCCAATCGCTGACAGCGACGACCATCAAGGCGAAGAAACATCACAATCCCCAAGACGGAGAGACTTCACCGCCCCTCACCTTGAAACGCCGCAGTCAGTATGGCCGTGGGCCTTCGGGGCCGTGCTGTTCACTCTCTACGCGGCCGTATCGGTGCGAGACCACCAGCGGACGAGGACCACCGCATTCGACCTGGGCATCTTCGAGCAGGCCGTGCGTTCCTACGCACATGGCCACTTGCCCGTCTCCGAGCTCAAGGGCCCCGGCTTCCCGCTGCTCGGCGATCACTTCTCGCCCGTCCTGGCCACCCCGGCGCCCCGCTGCTGCCGCTGTTCCCGCTCGCACGCCTCGGCCAGCCCACCACCTGGACAAGTAATCCGCGCATCGCCGCCGCCCACCGCGTCCTGGACCACATACCCGACGGAGCAACCGTCGCGGCCTCCAACCGTCTCGTTCCACAGCTCACCAGCCGCACCACTGTCTCTGAATTCGGCCTGCCCGGCCGCAGACCCGTCCCTGAATGGATCGTCGTCGATACCGCCACCCCGCAGGGCCGGCCCGTCTCACGTGCCCAACAAGCTCGCGACATCGATGCTGCACGAGCCCGCGGCTACCGGACAGCCATCGACCGGGACGGCTACCTCTTGCTGCGCCGACCTTGAGCTTCATCCCGTTGCCCGAGCCTCGAAGGCGCTGAGTGTGCGCGATCTTGCCGAGGGTGGCGGCGGTGCCGCGTTGGTCCCCTCGCACGCCGCACATGAGGGTCGAATGACCTGTCCGTCAGTCTTCGGCGAAGTGGCGTTGCCGTGAGCTGTAGAAGTGGTCGTACCTGAGCACGACCCGGAGCGTCCGTCCCGGGCGGCACTACGCAACCACGGGTCCACCTATACGTCTGGCCGGTTCGCTGTCCTCCGGACAGGCCCCCAGCGCGTCTATACGTAAGAAGGCCCGGCGCTACGGGTGTTGAACCGGCTGTGACCGGAACAGCGTCATGGCAGGCATGAAAGCAAGGCAGGGGGACCGTGATGCGTGAGAGCGAGTGGGACACGGCGGTACGCGAGCCACTGGCACTGGCCGCGCCGGACGCGAGGGTGCTGGTTCTGGTCGGTGGAGAGGCAGGGACGGGCAAGAGCTGGTTCGTGAGGTGGCTGCTCGCGCATTCGGAGCTCGGCCGGGCGCCCCGTCTGAATGTGACGTTCACGGCGTCGGGAGCCTGTGTCGTCCGGGAGCCTGCCTGCCCGAAAGGGACCGAGGCGGCGGTGGCCGAGGCCGGGCCCGTACGCCGTCCCGGTGGACGGCTGGCCGCCGCCCCGGTGCCGCCGTGGCCGGGAACGCTCACGGCCTCTTCGCTGGGAGAGCTGGCGGCCTCGCTCGACACCGGTGCTCCGGTGCTGCTGGTGGCCGAGGACGTTCACCGTGCGGACGAGCGGGACGCGCGCGCGCTGCGTACCGTGCTGGCCCATCCCCCGGCCGGACTGAGGGCCGTGCTGACCTATCGGCCCGAGGAGCTGGCCCGTCCTGGGCTGGTGCTGGGTGCGCCGGTGGGGTATCCGGCCGAGTTGAGTCTCGTACGGCTACGGCTCAGGCCGCTCGGCGAGGTCGAGGTCCGCCGGATGGCGATGGAGGCGCTGGGCGAGGACCGCTGCTCGCAGGGGTTCATCGCCCGGCTTCATGAGCGCTCGGGCGGAAACGCGCAGGTGGTGTCCGATCTGGTGGCCGAGGTGAAGACGGGCGCCGGTCTGTGGCACAGCAATGCGGGCGGTCCGCTCCCGGGCGTGAGAGCCGCGGCGGTCGGCCTGGGCCGGCTGACGGCCAGGGACGTGGACGAGGCCGCGGTGCCGGAGCGGCTCACCGAGCTGGTGGTCGGCCGCATGGCGGCGCTGGACGAGGAGCCGCGGCGCGTGGTGTGGGCGGCGGCGGTGCTCGACGAGGCCGCGACGGAGGACGAGCTGGCCTTCGTGGCGGGCCTGTCGGCAGAGGGCGGCCGTGCGGCGCTGACGGCCGCGCTGTCCGAAGCGGTGCTGAACGAGTTGGGGCTCGGCCGGTACGGCTTTCGGGTACCGATGCAGGCCGCGGCCGTGCATCAGCTGCTGCCCGGCCCGGTGCGGCGGCAGCTGCACGATCGCGCGGCCGAGGCCCTGGCGGCACGGCGTCCGGTGCCGTGGGTGCGCCTCGCCCGCCAGCAACTCGCGTCCGGCCGGATCGCCAACTGGCTTCAGAGCGTGGAGAACGCCGCGCGTGAGGCCATCGGCGAAGGGGATCACCCCTCGGCGATCTCGCTGCTCGAGGACACGCTGGCACATCCCGCAGTCGCGCCGTCGGACCGGGCCAGGCTGGCCCTTCTGCTCGCCCACACTGCACTCAAGGGGCTGCGCTCCGACCAGACGGTCGAGGTACTGCGCCGGGTGGTCGACGACCCCGCGCTGCCCACCGCCGCCCGTGGCGAGATCCGGCTCAACCTCGGGAGCCTCATGCACATGGTCAGGCGGAGCGCCGAGGCGCGTGCCGAACTCGTACGAGCAGCTGAGGAGTTGCACAGCAATCCGGTCCTGGCGGCGCGGGCGATGTCATCCCTCGGGGTCCCCTACTGGCCCGGCGGATCACTGGCAGAGAATCTCGCCTGGCTGGCGCGGGCCGAGGCGACAGCGGCCGGGAGCGGGGACCGGATGGTCCAGGCAAGGGTCGCGGTGACCCGGATGACCGTGGTGGTCTGTGTGGGTGATCCGGACGGGTGGCGGCATCTGGAGCAACTTCCCCGGCAAAGCGATGATCTCCGGATTCTGCATGCCTCGGGCAATGGTCTGAGCAGCGCCGCGAATGCCGCCGTCTGGCTCGGTGAGTACGCGCGATCCCGCGAGCTGCAGACCGAGGCCCTGACACTGGCGGCCCGGAGCGGTGCGTCGTGGACAGAACAGTTCACCCGGGCCACGTCACTGGTGGTGGACCTGATGACCGGCCGCTGGGCGGGCCTGGCCGCCCGGGCCCGCGCGATGGTGGCGGAAACGGCCGAGATGCCGGCCGTCGCGGGCGACACACGGCTGGTCCTCGGCCTGCTCGCCCTGGCGAAGGGCGAGTGGGGCCAGGCAGACACCTGGCTCTGCGGTCCCGGCCTGGTCGCAGAGGACGGCGCCGTCCCGCTGACCGCGGCGGCCGCGGGCGGCCGCATCAGGCTCTCGCTGGCCCGTCAGGACCTTCTTGGCGCCGCCCGGGAGGCGGCTGAGGCATGGGCGAGGCTGCGGGCCAAGGCCGTATGGGTATGGGCGGCCGAGCTGGCTCCCTGGGCCGTGGAGGCCACGGCTCGGGCCGGGAGGCGGGACACGGCACGGGAGATGGTGGACGAGTTCGCGGCAGGCATGGAGGGCAGACAGGCGCCCGCCGCCATGGCCGCACTGATGTGGTGCCGGGCCCTGCTCGCCGAGACGGACGGCGACTTCCCCGAAGCAGCCGACCGCTTCCGGCGTGCCCGCACGCACTACCAGGCGCTACCCCGGCCCTACGAGGCGGCGCTCGCCGCGGAGGCCTGCGCACGGTGCGCCGTGGCGGGCGGCCCGCAGAGCGCTGCGGGCGTCCCGGAACTGGCCGCTGCCGCACATGAGCTGGAAGGCATTGGCGCGACATGGGACGTGGCTCGCGTACGGGCGGAACTGCGGGCCCATCCGGGTGCCCAGCGGCGCCGCCCCCGGGGCAGGCCCAGCTACGGCGAACGGCTCTCCCCGCGCGAGGAGGAGGTCGCAGAGCTCGCCGGAGCCGGCCTGAGCAACCGCGAGATCGCGGCCACCCTGCACCTGTCCCCCCGGACGGTGGAACAGCATGTCGCCCGTGCACTACGGAAGCTGGATGCCGCCTCCCGGCAGGATCTTGCCGTCAAACACCGCAAGAACAGCGAACCGGAAAACTGAGCAACGGCCGGTTCCAAGAGTCCTGCGCCGACAGAAAGCCCCGGGGTGCCGACACGCACACGCGCACCGGGGCACGCCGATATCCGTAACCCCGCGCGACGATCCGCCCCCAGAGAGGGCGGCACACGATCAGCCCGATCATTCCGAAACGCGCCGGCTGGCGGCCACTGACTGCACAGGCATCCACGGCCCCGCCCCAGGAACATGTCTTCGACCACCACCCGCCCCAGTCACAGGATCCCGGGTATGACCAGCACACACACGCACAACCACAGGTCACACCGACCAACTGGATCCCGCCGGCCAAGGGCCACGACCGGCCTGCCGTGCTGCTTCAATGAACGAGTCGACCGAGGCCAGGTAGGCGTCGACGGCCTGGCGGAAACCCTCGGCCTCGCGTATGTCTTCCGCGACGGCAACGAGGCGGATGTACGCCTCGCCGGAGGCCGTGTGCACTGCGTTCGCCGCCGCTATCGGCTCGGGGTGACATTCCAGAGAGACGACGGCGAGGGCACGCAGGAAAGGTCCGTAGGAGTCCCGCAGTTGATCCCGGAGCTCTGTGAGGGATGCCAGTCGTGCCTCTTGGTTCTCCACCTTCAGGTACTTGGGGATCCTGCGGTACAGGATCCCCATTTCATTGGCCTGCTGGATGAAGTCCAGCTGTGTGGCTCGGCGTGCCTCGCGCTCCCGAGCGATGTGCGCGGCTTCGGCAGCGGCTTGGGCCTGGATGCGAGCGGCTTGGGCGTTGCCCCTGCTGGTCACCCAGCTGGCTACCACCGCTGTGGCAGCGGTCAGCAGGGC
The DNA here is from genome assembly GCF_042888805.1 of Streptomyces sp. NPDC002730. Classification (NCBI taxonomy): domain Bacteria; kingdom Bacillati; phylum Actinomycetota; class Actinomycetes; order Kitasatosporales; family Streptomycetaceae; genus Streptomyces; species Streptomyces sp. NPDC002730. Next base: position 111,268 of record NZ_JBIAQG010000017.1, on the reverse strand, counting down.
CACCCACAAAGTGCCGTTGTCCATGACACACAGTGTGTGTAACACCGGCCAACTTGCCCAGAGCGCGCCACGCGGACACCGCGGTGGCAACTTCGACGGCTCCGGCTACACCTTCCCCGGTGAAGAACTCCCCTCCGGGCGGCTGGAGATCCACGGCATCGCCTATCTGTTCCCGGCCGCCACCGCGGGAGCCAAGAACAACATCGCCGCCCTCGGGCAGCGAGGTCGGCCCGGGCCTGTGCTCCTCACGCTGAACAACACGGACGGCCCCTGGCCGAGCCGGAAGCCCCACGCGCCGTACTACGGGCGGATCGGGCGGGACCCTGGTGGCTGTCGGAGCCGGTCCGGGTCAGCCGCGCGTACGTCATCGGGCCGGGCGAGATGTATGTCGCCGACCCCCGCTTCACCGCCGTGTACGACCAGCACGCAGAAAGCGCCGCAGAATTCGTCCGCGACGCGCTGAAGGCCTACGTGGAGCGGCACCTGACCGGCCTGCGGCCAGGGCCCTCGCCGCAGCGGATGTGGGCGAGGGCCCCTGCGACCAGATCGAGGACCGCATGCCGAAGGTAGCGCGTGCCTGATGCGCTGAGAGCTCCCAGCCCGTGCGGATGCCGCTGCTGTCGGGTCTCGCTGCAGGGAGAGAGGAGTCGTGCCGAAATACCGTGGAGTCGTGCCGGCCTGCTGCCGTAGCGTTCACTGCGCCCGCACTCGTCCTGACCGGAGACACCGCACCATGAACGTACTTCTGTCAGGGATCGTCGGTTCCACCGCATACGGACTGGCCGGGCCGGGATCCGACGTCGACCGTCTCGGTCTGTTCGCTGTGGACACAGCCGCACTCCACGGCCTGCACCGCCCGGCCGAGTCCCATGTCACCACGGCGCCGGACCGGACGCTGCACGAGGCAGCGAAGTGGTGCCACCTCGCCCTGCGCGGCAATCCCACGGTTACGGAACTCGTCTGGCTCCCCGACGACCTCTACGAAGTGCGCACTGCTCTGGGTGACGAACTGATCGAGCTGCGAAGTTCCCTGCTGTCCGCCAAGCGCGTCCGTGACGCCTACCTCGGCTACGCCACCCAGCAGTTCAAGCGGCTGTACGACCGGGACAACGGATCCCTTTCGGCGGACACCCGCAAGCGGACCGCAAAGCATGCCCGGCACCTCATGCGCCTGTGCCGGCAGGGTTTCGAGCTGTACACCACCGGCCGGCTCAACGTCCGCGTCGAGGACCCTGAGGCCTACCACGCCTTCGGCGATCAGGTCGCGGCGGACGCGACGGCGGCGCTTCCTCTCCTGCAGCGTTTCGAAGAGCGCTTCGACCAGGCGAGGAGCGTCCTGCCGGACCAGCCGGACGAGGCTCCCGTGGAGAAGTGGCTGCACCGTGTCCGCACCGCGCACTACACGCCCTGAGCCGCAGGCCCGCGATACGGACCGGGCCTTGATCCACCCGCCGAACCGGCTCGAGCGGCCCGGGGTTACGGCTCACCGCGGCCGCCGAGGCGGCCACAGTCGGGGTACGCACAAGACCTACAGCCGTGAACTCCCCTGGTCGTGCGAAGGCTACCCCTTCTCCCGCACCGGGTCCGCCCCATCACGAACCGCCCTGTGGCGGTGTGAATGCCCACGATGGCCCCCGTCAGCCAGGCGTGCTTGACCACGCGGTTCGACGACGGTAGGGCGGTCCCGCCAAGCGTAGTAGCCGGACGTACGCCTTCAACGCTAAGGCATACCCGCAGGCTGCTGCGCACGCCTGGATGATCCAGACGTACACGCCCACCCACGCGGGTTCTCTCTCCGCGCGCAAGCCCCTGCACTACATGAGCGACGAGTCGCAGAACACCCGCAGTCGCGCCCGTATCTGCCCCACCGGATGGGCCAAGGACAACGGTGACGCCAGTGCCCTGGTCGACGTGTCCGACGAGTTGAACTGTGACGAGTTCGCGTTCGCCTCGTCGTACAACAGCGGTGGCATGTCCGCGGCCGAGGGCGGCCTGAACCCCGCGGTGCTGCCCGGCAGCACGACCCCTACCGGTAACGCGTGTATCGGCACCTACGCGAAAAAGCTGGGTACGGCGGTGCACCTGTTCAGCATCAACGGCACCGACCCGACGTTCAAGGAGGTGTGCGGCCGGTCGTCGATGTCCGGCATGCACAACAAGGAATCAATGGGCGGAAACTTCGGGACGTTCATGCGCGCCATGCGGATCATGGACAAAGACGCGTACTGGCTGGACACCCGTATGACCGCGGGTAGCACTTGCCTGTACGGCAACGCCACGCCGGTCGTCTGCAAGCTGACCGCCCAATAGCAGTTGCCCCGCCGAACAGGACCGTCCCCCACCCGCAGCGGGTGGGGGACGGTCCTGGTTTCTGGTCACACCATGGGAATCAGGGCCGATGGCAGTTCTCCGGCCTGAACGGCAGCCTGGTCGATGGACAGGCCGCTGTAGTTTCCGATGGCGGTGAACACTGCCTCGGGCAGGCGCGCCCCGTGCTCCTCGTAGTACGCCACTACTTCGGTTTCATCTGTGTCCGGCAAGGACGGGTACACCGCTCCTGCTGCGTGCAGTGCCGCATCCAGGTCCGATGACTGACCGGTGTCTTCTCCGAAGTCGGCTCGCCAGGCGTGGCCGTCACCCGGCGCATGGATGATCGTCGAGGGTGGGCTCCACCGGTCCAGCGTCAGACAGATGATCTCTTCGTCCGGGCAGGGCCGCATCGACTTGACTGCCCGGTAGCCGGTCGACCACGTCGCCATCCCCCAGTCCTCCAGCACGTACACCCAGTCCTCGCGCATCCCGTACATGACGGGGTTGACGCGAGGCGATGGCTTGCCCGGCGGTCCCACCGGCACGGCGAGTTCCTTGTACGGGGTGCGTGCGGCAAGCTCGTCGAGGTCGGCGCCCAACGCGATGAGGAACTCGTCGGGGTCCACGCCCCGGGCCGCGGTCAGCGATATAAGGCCGAGCATCCCGGGCAGGGCGGCAGATGCGTCCGTGCTGCTGTGTACGCCTATCCAGGCGATCCCGTCAGACATGCCAGTCACACTAGCGGCCCAGCCCTCACGAGGAGGTCTATGCCGCTCAGGGGGCGTTCCGGCTCCGCCGCGAGGGTCTCCAGGAGGTGCAAAACTCGGTCCAGCATCCGCTGGGCCTCCTCGCGCGTGTACAGGTCGGGCAGGTAGCCCAGCCGCAGGCCGCGACTGTCCCCGTCCGGCACGACCGCCATGCGGAGCGGGTAGTGCGTGGCGTCCTCCGACCAGATCGCCACCCTGGCGACGTTGAACACGTCGGCTCCAAGGGGTTCGCCGAGCTCAAGGCCGCCGGGATGAACGGCATGTATCTCACTGACCAGGCCCTCCACCAGACCGCGTTGCTGGCCTCCGCCCTGCTGATCACCTTGGTGTGACCTCAGCGGCGGGGCAGGGGGACGACGCTTCCGGCGTCGTCCCCCTGTCCGTTGTTGCGAGCCGGGGCGGCGTGCGTACTCAGCTCGCGCCGGAGACGTCCCAGCTCGTCGTCCTTGGCCGCGAGCACTGACAGCAGTAGCCGATGCCGTTTCTTGAGGAGGGTGAACTCGGTGTTGGTGCGGGCGAGTTTGCTCGTGAGCCGCCCGTTGATGTCCCGCAGTCGGCTGATACGGGCCTCGCGGGGGTCGGGCTGGTGCCCGGCGGCCCAGGCCGCGGCTCGCCGCTTCTCGAACTCTGCCCACCGAGCCCCCACGACTGCCAGCCCTCGGCAGAGAAGTAGTGCACCAACATGCGGCGGGACCGTAGACCCGCGACATGGCCCTCATCAACTGCTAACCCCACTGTCCATCAACGGGAGTTGAGGAATGTGAGACACGCAAAGAGTGCAGCAACAAACTGGGTACAAGGCTCGAAAACTGCGTCGCGGAAGCGCCTGTACGGCGAGGACCTGGTCCACGCCGACGGGACCGACGCCGACTCCACCCGCCCGACCATGACCACCAGCGCCCTCGGCAGGCGTGCCGTGGCCTGCCACGTGCCTTCTCTCGGGGTGGCTCGGTTTGAGCGGCCGGGAAGTGTGATGGTTGCCCAGCTCAGCGGCAGGCGCCGGTGGGTGGTAGGTGCGCGACAGGTGCCGCGGACGGCGGCGGATGGTCTCCCTTAGCGGGACGTGCGCAAGGATGTGTCCAGGATGGTCATGAGTTGTGCAGCACGGCTCTTGCCGGTCGGTGCGAGGGGGTACCGGTTGAGGACATCGATCAGGACCGGTGTGGCGCGTTGTCGAGCCTGCTCGATCAGCTTGAGCCCGACGGCGAAATCACCGCCTGCGTTCAATTCCCCCACGAGCGCCGCGCTTGCAGCGGCTCGCAGGATGTGACCTACCTGGGTGGCTTTCGCAATCGGATGAAGGTAAGCCGCAGAGGCAGCATCGCCGGCGGCGCGCGCGGCGAGCCGTTCGGCTTCGGTGGCCGCTTCCTTCGCCGCGCGGTGAGCATCCAAGGAGGTGATGCGCTGGAGCTTGGTCCTTCTCGCGCCGTTCAGGAACTCCCGTGCGGCGTCGATGGCTGCACGAGGTCGAGGATCGCTGGGGTTGGCGGCCTGGAACACAGGGAGAACTTCCTCAGCGCTCAACACAACGTAGCGTGCGACAACGCGCAGCTCATCCATGGTCAGCTCGAAGTCCCCGAATACGGTCGTCACGGATCCGATACTCCCACCGATCAACCGCATGAAGCCCCAGTATCCGGACGATCGGACCGTTCGACGAGGGACGTCAAATAGGTAGTGAGCGGTGCAGCTGCGCCATCAGCTCCCGGTTCGCGACGCGTGCGGCGGCGAGGTCCTCGTCCCGTTCTGAGCTGGGACAGCACGAACGTGGGCACCGTTCCCAGCGTCGTGGCGTGCGCGAGGAACTCACGGACGCCGGCCAGCACGGTGTTGATCCGGCGCGGCCCGCGGACCGGTTCGCTCCCGGGCCCGGATAGCATCGGACTGCCATCGCCGGGCGAGTGCCGCAGCCAGAAGATGAAGCTGCCCAGGCGACCCGCCGCGTCGTCCAGTCCCGGCCGGTGCAGCCGCACCACGTCAGGTAGAGCGAGACCGCCCCGGCGTATGTACGCGTCGTCGACTCGGCTTGATCACGACCGAAGCACACGTGCCGCAAAAACTCGTCCGCCGCTGGTACGGGCGACAACCGGTCCTCATCCAGCACGGTCCAGTACCGCTGTCCCGACGGCATGCGTACAGGGAAGGGACGGAGTCTTCCGGAGATCACCTGATGAGTCACGAGCCTTCAACGACAACCCCGACGTGCACGACACGGCGACGTGAACCGTCGTACACAGCGGCCCTCCTGGGTGATGCGACAGTGCACGACGCACCTACAAACCAGAGAGAACGTCGCGTCCTACACCGCCGTCCAACTCGGGGCCACCATCGCGATCATTCGCGCGTTCGGCTACCGCGTGACGCCCACCGCGCTGCTCGCCGGCGCGGCCATAAATGCCGGAACGCACGCCGCTATTGATCGCGGCGCGCTGCTGCTCTGGATCGCGAAGAAGACCGGCAAGACCGGCTACATCGAGCACTGCAAGGCCGCCTGCGTCGACGACGCCGGCAAGGCCACCTCGGAACTGACCGGTCCAGGCAGCGCGTGGATGGAGCTGGACGTTGTCTGCACCAAAGTCCATCGCTGTGGTGGCGTTCACGCGCAACGTGCTGTGCATGGGGTAGCAGCGTGGTTAGGCCAGCTCGAGCAGTTCCTCACGCATGGCGTCGTTCAGCCTGCGGTATGTGCCGCGACCCGACCTCCACTCACCTTGCTCAGCGCCACTGTGTCTGTCTTCCGTGGCTTCCAAATGAGCCTCGGCTGCTTCGGAGACGTCTTGGCCACAGATCATGAACAGAGCGTCGGCAGCATCCCGCCAGCCCAGTTCGGCCTCCTTTATCTGTTCTATGAGTTCGATGGGGATCGGTGCACCACTTCTCTGGTGCTCCAGAGCAGTTCGCTGGAGCTCTCGAAGCTGGCGGATAAAACGGTTCCAGCCGGACAAGTAGCGCGCGTAGGTTTCGCGCCGGTCTTGGCGCAGTTGTTGGTCCCGCTCCTTGCGGCCTTGGTTGTCTGCGGTCTGTGTCTGCCACCTGTGATTCAAGACTGCCGTGGTGAGGGCGACGGCACTGGTGAGGAGAACGCCTCCAAGAGCACCAGCAAGGGTGAACCAAGCCCATCCGCACGACGACGCGATCACGGCGTGGGTTGCTGGATGATCCGCTCACCGAGGACGAGGTCTCCTTCGCTGAGCGCGAGTTCGGCGTCGTCTTCCCCGTCACCGACGAACCCCTCGCAGGGCTCCCCGCTCCGGTACGACCACATCAACTTCCCGGCCTCTACGCCTTCACCAGCCCCCAACACCGGGTCAGCGCCCTCTACGCGACCCTGAGCAGGAAGATGAGGACGACGATGCATAGCCGCTGAGCGGTCGGCCGGAGCCGGCGGCTGACGGGGCCGGCCGTTCATGGGCCAGAGGGTGCCGATGGGGCGGAGCCGGCGGCCGTCCAGGAGCACGACTTGCAGCGTTTCCGCTCACCTGCGGAACTGAGAGCGGGAGGGGGCAGTCCGTGCCTGCATGGACTGCGCCCTCCCGTTGGGTTGTCACTGCAGTCCGCTGTAGGCGGCCATGATGATCTCCATGCCGCGGTTGTCCTCCTGCTGGTCTCGGTCCATCATCTGGTTCATGACGTAGGCCACCGTCATGCGAGAGTCGGGGTCGCTCGCGACCAGCGAGCCGCCCCAGCCGCCCCAGCCGAAGGCGCTGCCGAACTTGCCGAAGCCCACGGTCCAGGACATCGGCGACTGCAGGACGCGGTCCTCGCCGCGGAACACCTCCTGCCACGCGGGCTCACAGCCCTGGGGGGACAACAGTCGCCCCCCGCCGGCCGAACCCTGGTTTGCCAGTACCGACTGGACGAGGGCGACAGACCGAGCGTTGCCGAAGCCGTTCACCGCAGGGATCTGCGCACGGCGCCACGCCACGGAGTTGGCATCCCTGACCCGGACCGCGGCACCGGTGTACTCCCGGCGTGTGCCGTCCGGTCCGGGCGGTGCGCTGGAGGCGTACTCGTCGGTCAGTGACGGCGGCGGGATGAGCGGTGCGACGCGGCGGTCGTGCTCGGCGGAGAGCCCGATGTGGAAGTCCGCGCCCAGCGGCTTGGCCACTTCCTCGGCGAAGAACTCGCCGAGGCTGCGGCCGGTGATGCGGCGGACGATCTCACCGACCAGGAACCCGAAGGTGAGCGCGTGATAGCCGGCGGCCGTTCCGGGTTCCCATTCGGGAGCCTGCGCGGCCAGCCCTGCCGTCACGCTCTGCCAGTCGTAGAGGTCCTCGACCGCCGTCAGCCCGGACAGGTCCGGCAGCCCCGCGGTATGGGACAGCACGTGCCGTACCAGCACGTTCTCCTTGCCGGCCGCGGCGAACTCGGGCCAGTAGACGGCGACCGGCGCGGACAGATCGAGCTGGCCTCGGTCGGCCAGGATGAGCGCGCACAGGGCGGTCATGTTCTTGGTCGTCGAGTTCACGCCGACGAGGGTGTCGCGCTCCCAGCTGACAGAGCGGTCCGCATCGGCGTACCCGCCCCAGATGTCGACCACCGGCTCACCGTCGAGGTAGACAGCGACCGAGGCGCCCACGTCGTCCTTGCCGAGCGAAGCTGCAAGTGCCGCACGGACTGCGGCGAACCGCGGCTCGCATAGTCCCTTAATATCAGTCATGGGCGTAAGCCTCAGGTAACGCCGGGGCTTCCTGCCCAACAATTCCCGCACTGGTTTTGTCGGGCGGGGCAGGATCAAATTTTCTCTAACTCCAGCAAGGCTGCCTGACGGCCGCGCGGTCGGCCCGTCGGTCGACCCGGCCGCATCGGTAGTTGTTCCCATAGGGAACGCCCTGGGACCACTCGTCGAGCATGTGCGTCACGACAGCCCGGCCGGCGCCCGAGACCGCAGCGCCGATGACAGCCGGGGTGCCGCGCGCGGCAAACGACTCCGGCTTGGGCTCGGGTGCCGGCCGCTGCGGCTCCTGCGGCTGCGGCTGGGTGTGCGTTCCTACAGGGGAGACACAAGAAGGAAGGACGGATACGCGTGCTGGAGCGGCTGAATCAGGCGCTGAACCACCTGGAGGCCTGGCTCGACCGGGAGGTCGACATGGCCGAGGTGGCCCGGATCGCCGCGGTGTCGGAGTACCACTTCCGGCGGCTGTTCTCCGCCCTCGCCGGGATGCCGCTCCCGGTCTACGTGCGGCGCCGGCGGATGACGCTCGCCGCGGCTGAGGTGCTGGCCGGGGAGCTGACGCTGCTCGATGTCGCGGTGCGGTACGGGTACGGCTCGGGCGAGGCGTTCGCCCGGGCATTCCGGTCGGTGCACGGCATCGGGCCGGGCGAGGCCCGGCGCACGGGTGCGGTGCTCACGGCACAGCCGCGCATGTCCTTCCGTGTCGTCGTTGAAGGGAGTACGACCATGCGGTACCGGATCGTGGAGAAGGAGTCGTTTCGGGTCGTCGGCAGGAAGGCCCGGGTCCCGCTCGTGCACGAGGGGGTCAACGCGGCCGCCGCGGCGTACGTGGAAAGCCTGGACGAGCAGGCGATCGTACGGATGAAGGAGCTGGCCGGCCGGGAGCCGGAGGGGATCCTGTCGGCGGCGGTGTACCTGACCGATAGCCGGGAGGAGGGCGCCGAGGCGGACTACTGGATCGGCGTGGCGACCGGCCCCGAGACGGCCGCCGAGGAGCTCGACGCCCTCGACGTGCCGGCCGGGACCTGGGCGGTCTTCGACAACCACGGGCCCTATCCGAGCGCCCTCCAGGAGCTGTGGCGGGACGTGTTCACGCAGTGGTTCCCCTCGAACCCGTACGCGAGCCGGCCAGGTCCGGAGCTTCTGCGGACGCAGCCAGTGGAGATCGGCGCGGAGACCGACTCCCAGCTGTGGATCCCGGTCGAGCGGAGCAGCGGGAGCGCCGGCGCGTGAACACCGGTACCTGGACGTCGCCCTCCCCGGATTGAGTGGATCGGCTGTCCGACGAACCGGGTCACCGGAACATCCGGCGAATCGTCGGCCTCGGAGACGTTGCCGTGCTCCGCCATCGAGTGGGGGCCGTAGGGATGATCGGCCCGCAAGGAAGCCGGTCGAGGGCGTGTGAAACAGGACCGGGCCCAGCCCCTCCACGTGAAGCCACAGTGCACCAGCGACGGCTTGTCGTCAGCGGAGTGATGCCAAGCGCCGTCACCTTCAGCAGCCGCCGACCGGCGACCACGGACGAGCGAAGCCGGCCGATCAGGATCGGCGAACTCCTGAGAAGCCGACGTGTGCGTGGAACGGCAGGGCCCGCGCCCGGCCAACCGGACCGTCCCCGACGACACCGTCCGCGCGCAGCACAAGGCGATGGTCCACTCCCACCTGTCGCTGCTCTCCGAGGGCTTCAACGAGGTCGTGTTCGCGAGCAGCCTGTATCGGCTGCTGCCGCACCTGCGGCGCCTGAGTGAGGCCCGGAACGCCGGCCTCGGTCTGGACGGCAGGGACGGCCTGGGCGACCTGCTCCTGCCCCGCCGCTTCTTCGGCCGGCGATCCTGCCGCTGTGGCGCTGGAAGCCCGGCTCGGACGTGGCAGGCGGCGACCGCGTCGCGGAGATCCGCCTCGGTCAGCAGTACCTCACCCTGCCCCTTCGCACGGACGTCGACGGCGAGAGCGACATCGGCTTCGACGTCCTGCTGCCCTGCCCCATCGACCCCGAGTGCGCGGGCTACGCCTGGGGACCGGCCTTCAGCATCAGCCTGTACCGCGCGCTGAGCGGCGACATGGACCGCGACGAGGACATCGTCTGCACCGTCCACGGCCCGAACGACAACGAGGACCAGGACGCCGACCCCGAGGGCCGCGCCGACCTCGAAGCGCAGGCCTGGAGGCGATCCACGGATGAACTGACGGACGCTCCGTGCCGCCCCGACCCCGCGAACACGCCGGGGCCGGGGCGGTCGCGGTGGTCCCTCACCACCGAGTGCACGAGAGGAGCTGGACGTCATGCCCCTGCCCTACTTCGAAGTTGACGTCCCGATAAGGAACATCGCCGGTCTGCGCGGTGTGCACGTCTTCACCGGCCCGGCCGACAGCCGCAGCGCCGCCGTACGGATCGCGCACGAGGTCTACGACGCCGCACGCGCCGCGCAGCAGGCCGGACTCGAGATCCCCCACGGACGGCCGGACGGCTGGGGCGCCTGCGGCTACCGGCCCGGCTGGGAGCCCGACTGGCCGGCCGCGATGGCCGGCAGCTGGGACGACCCGTTCAGCTGGACCCGCCCCAGCGACTTCGATCTGTAGCTCTGCCCCGGGACAGCCGCTCTGCTTGCCGGCTTCGACGGCTGTCCCGGGCCTATCCATCCCGCACAAGACGAGACGGAGGACCCAAGTATGGCGTCCAACCTGCGCGTACAGGCCCTGATCGGGCAGCGCACCCTCTTACTGACCACAGCCGCTGCTCTCCCGTTGACCGGCTGGACCGTGCACGCCCTGGCGCTGCACCGGCGCCTGGCCGCCGCCCGCCGCGACCCGCTGACCGGGCTGGCCTCATGGCCCGAGCTCATCACCTACGGCCACGCCGCCGGTGACGCCGTCCTCAGCACCAACGGCCGCCGCCTGGCCCGCTGGACGTCCGGGCGTCAGGCGCTGGCCGTCCGGCTGGGCGGGGACGACCTGTTGACTGCACTACTGGAAGCATCTTCCCAGTTCACGGGACAGGTGGAGTGTGGTGCCGCTACGGTCCCGGGCCATGTCCAGAGACGACTATGGTGGACGGGACTTGGCCACGGTGAAGGTCGCGGCGGTGGGGACGCTGCGAGCCACCGGCGACCCGTGGGAGCCCTACCAGCTGGTTGATCCTGCTGGGGAGCTCGTGTGTCCCGTCGCGGCGTACTTCAAGGACCTGCAAGCGGTCGGCCGTCCCGCAACGACTCAGCGGTCGTACGGGATGGACTTGCTGCGGTGGTTTCGGTTCCTGTGGGCGATCGAGGTTCCCTGGAACCAGGCGACTCGGGTCGAAGCTCGTGACTTCGCCCGGCGCCTGCAGTTGATCGACAAGCCCGTACCGGGACGCCACGGCACGAGGCGGGCGGCAACATCACGTGGGGCTGGCACGCCGAATGCGGTCACTGGAAAGCCGTCGTCCCGTCCCAAGTACGCGCCGACCACGGCCGCGCACAGCGAGAGCGTGCTGCGGCACTTCTACGACTTCCATCTGGAAGCGGGGACCGGCCCCATGGTCAACCCGTTTCCGCTGGCCCGGGGGCGTCGGGATCGCGGCGCGAATGCCCACCGCAGCCCCATGGAACCCGCACAGAATCAGCGATCCGGGCTGTTCCGCTCGACGCTTCAGCAGCGGATTCCGCGGTGCATCCCGGACGAGCAGTTCAACGAGCTGTTCGCCTTGCTGCCGTCGCTGCGCGATCGGGCTCTTGTCTCGTTCTGGATCTCCACCGGCGCCCGGGCCTCGGAACTGCTGGGCGCCCGCCAGGCCGACGTCGACCCCGGGCAGCAGCTGATCACCTTGATCCGGAAGGGCACCGGTGCACTGCAGCCCCCACATCGCCCAACTCGTCTGCGGCCACAAGGACATCAACACGACAATGGGCTACAAAGCGGTCTATCCCGAGGAGGTCATCAACGGCCACCGAGCCTTCATCACCCGCCGCCGATCCCTCCGCCCCGCCGAAGAGTACAGAGTGCCGACCGACGAGGAGTGGGAGGAGTTCCTCGGCCACTTCGAACGGCGCAAGGTCGCCCTGGGGACCTGCGGAAGAGCCTTCAGCACCCCCTGCATCCATGAGCACTCCTGCCTGCGATGTTCCCTCCTGAGGCCGGATCCGGAACAACGGCATCGCCTCGTGGAGATCCGTGACAACCTCCTCGCCCGCATCGAGGAAGCCCACCGGGAGGGGTGGCCTGGAGAGGTGGAAGGTCTCAAGGTCAGCCTCGCCGGAGCCCAGCAGAAGCTCGCTCAGGTCGACGAACGCGTCCGTCGGTCCAGCACCATCAACCTGGGCATCCCAGTCTTTGGACACACCCCGGCGGACACCGGTGGAAAATCAACTCCCTGGTTCAGAGAAGCCAGCCCGGGTTATCAGTGGGCACGAACGTCCCGAAGAGAGACTCATACTCATCGCCCGACTCCGTCACCACCACGTGGCCCGGCTCGGTGCTGGTCACTGCGTCCCGCAGTCGGACGACGAGTTCAGGCACGGGCACCTGTCGCAACGACAGAGCCGCAGCAATGCGGGCCCGGTGTTCGGCAATCTCGGGTTCGTCACGCACCCGGTCCCGCTCAAGGAGCGCAGCGGCGGCCCCCATGGCCTCCAAACTCCCGCCACCGGAGAACTTCAGACAGTCCTGCCACACAGCCAAGCCAGTGATGATCTCCAACGCTGCCCTCAAGTCGCCAGCGATCACACCGCCCTGTCCCTCAGAACTTGCAAACACCACGGGCCGCCGCCCGTCCTCGTCATGGCACAGGAAGAAGGTTCCGCCGGCCCAGTCACCAGCGATAGCCTCCAGCGCGGCACCCGAGGCCGCTCGGACCGCCTCACCGTGGTCGTTGCGGAAGATCCCGAACTCGAAGGACGAATGCAGCAGGTCAGCGATGCCGGGGGTGTCCCGGATCAATGCGAGCAAATGATCGGTTGAGGTCACGGCGCGGACCCTAACAGGACACTGACACGACCGCGGGCCACTCGTTGAGCTAGTTCAGAGAAGAATTCGCGGTCGCCGCTGTTCTGCCGGCGGGCTCCGGGCTCGCGGCCATCAAGGCCCTGCGCGAGCAGCTGCAGCAGCCGCTGCTCCACGACCGGCTCACCCTGCAGCTGGACTTCTCGATCGGCATCGCCTGCGCCGCGGACATGCCCGGCGAGGACGCGAGCCGGATCCTGCGCGGCGCGGACACCTCCATGTACAAGGTCAAGAGGGGCCAGGAAGAGTTCCCCTATCTGGCGACCTGGGCGGATGCCTACGCCGGCACTGTCAACGGCCGCCGCGCGGGCCGTCCCGGCGCGCACCTTCCGGCCGCATAGGCCCGCGGGCCGCACGAGCGAAGATCAGCACGCGCCGCGCGAACGCCCGGGAACCAGACCCGGCCGCTCCCGAGCCGGGCACGCTCCTGGGCTGGCGCGACGGCAGGCACTTCTCCCACTGGGGCGACGAACCGTGCGTGCTGTGCGGCAACCCCACACCGCTGCGCTTCCATGCTGGCGAACCCGCGCACAGGACCTGCGCGGAGTCCTGGAACGCAGCTCATCCGGGCGAGGTCCGCTTCGTGTCCGACGCGCCCAAGCGCAAGCGCGACGGCACCCACGCCTGACCGTCGAGGCACTCCCCTGTTTCGATCACTCCGCAAGGAGGGCTCAGCCATGAGCCGAACCACCCGAACCCCGGCTCCCGTTGAGGCCGACCCCCGGATCCCCTTCCCCCACACCGACGCGCCGCTGGCGTACCGCACGAACCCGGCATGGTTCGCCAGCGAGCACGGCCAGACCAGCCCGGACGACGTCGACCGCATCGAGCGGGCCCGCACCGCCTGCCGCGGCTGCCCCATCGCGGACGGCTGCCTGAAATGGGCGCTCGCCAACCGCGAGTTGACCCCGACCGGCATCTGGGCGGCGACCACCGCCCGGCAGCGGACAACGTTGCGCCGCCGTCTCCGGGTCCGCCTCGGACTCGACTGGGTCGGCGTGGTCGCCCAGTCCGACCGTGACCGCGCCCGTCGGCAGGAGCCCCGCCCGCCGGCGTCCGACCCGGCCCCCGCGGCGAGCCCGATGTGGACCAGCCACTACGAGCCCTGGCGCGAGCCGGTCACCACCGACCAGCAGCAGCGCAACCGCGAGCTCCTGGTGCTCGCCCAGCGCACCACCACCCGCACCACCGAGACTATGGCGGAGGCCAGCTGATGGACACCACGCACCTCGCCGTCGGCGGCGACGTCGACGCCGTCCCCACCCAGGCCCCCGCGACACCGTCCAGTTCGAACTGATCGTCTCCCCCAACGACGCGGCCGGCGCCGCCCCGGACGTCCCCGACACGGCGCTCTCCTGCACCACCGGAGACCCCCGCATCACCGAGGCGCTCCTCAGCGACATACAGCCCGGCGCCTTGCTGCGCGTGTCCGGGACCGTTGTCCAGCCCGAGGACCCGAGCGAGCCCGCACGGCTCACCGTCGACGCCCTGGAGGTCCTGGACGCCGCGCTGCTCCCGGTGCTGCACGACATGGTGGTGGAGCGGTACGGCCCGTACGTCGTGGTGTTCGACCCCGACCGCGATGCCGTGCCGGTCTTCACCGCATTCGGCAAGTGGGTCGGCGAGGCGGAGAGCCCCGACGCCATCGGTGACCTGATCGACGCCTACGAGAAGGGCGGTGGCCGCTGATGGCCGCCACCACCTCGCAGCGCACCCGTGCTGAAGCGGTACAAGCCCGGCGCCGCCCTACGGACTGATCGACGACGAGACGGGCTGAAACCAAGACCGTGGGATCAGGTCCTGTCCGCGAGGACCGGACAGGACCTGAGCATTCCCAGCCGAACGGACACCGGGTCGGCCTCGCCGTCGACCATTTTGTCCGTCAAGGGGCCACTTCGGGTGCGTCCGGCGTAGACGACGAGGTCATTGGCGTGCAGTAGGACCCGCAACTGCCGGCCGATGAACCTGACCGGGACGGAGTATGCGTTGCTGCGGACTGTGAGCTGTTCTCTGAACTTCGCGATCGGATGCCGCGATCCTCAGCGGGATGTCTCTGAACTTGCATGCGAGAATTCTCGGCCCATCGGATTCAAGCTGCATGTCGCTTGGTGTTCCCTCGACCGGCCGCAGGGCCTGGCTGACGGGCGCGTGACGTCGGCAGCCGCCTTCGCCAGCGCACGGCTGCGTGTTCATCACCAGCGAAGATGGTCGTAGTGCCGTGGCCGCTTCTGGCAGGGTGCGGTCATGACTACGACACCGGATGGACGCCCGATCCCGCCTGCGCATGCTGACGAACGAGCCATGCTGGAAGCATGGCTCGACTTTCACCGTGCGACTCTCGCCCTCAAGTGCTCGGGCCTCAAAGATGATCAATTACGGCTGGCCTCGGCGGCACCGTCGTCGATGACGCTGCTGGGCCTCGTCCAACACCTGGCCGAGGTGGAACGCAACTGGTTCCAGCGTGTGTTCGCAGGCCAGGACCTGCCCCCGGTATTCGGGGAGAGCAATGGCGACGGCTTTGCCCTTCATCCAGACCGAGGACTCGACGAGGCGATGACTGACTGGCAGGCGGAAATCGCTCGGGGCCGCGAACTTATCGCCGCTGCCTCGCTGGACGACTCCGGTCGTCTGTCTGAGCAGGAGGCCGGGCATGTCGGGGATCAGGGAGTTTCCCTGCGGTGGATCATGATTCACATGATCGAGGAATACGCACGTCACAATGGCCATGCCGATCTGATCCGAGAGCGCATCGACGGAGTCGCCGGGGCGTGAGCCGCGATGGAGAGGTGCGACAACCGCGCGAGCGGCCGTCTCCCAGCTCGGCAGATACGAACCACACCTCGGTGTCACCCAGTGAGTGTTTCTGAACTCGGTGAAGTGCCTGAGCTGCAGCGCTTGATGCTGGCCTGGTTGCTCTCCCACTTCTCTGCGTGTGTCTAGTGTGGGTGGCGCATCAAAAGGTAGCTGGGAGGGCGGGACATTGCGGCGTGCGGCGGTGGGTGTCGATGTCGGCGGGACGAAGGCGCTGATGCTTGCCGAGGGGCGGGAGCTGGGTGGCGATGCGATCACCCATCGGGTGGAGACCGGGCCCGAGACCACCCCCAGCGAGCTGGAGAAGGCTGTCGAGAAGTTCCTTGCAGACCACCGGCTGGAGCCGACAGTGCTGGGAATCGCGGTTCCCGGACTGGTGGAGAGCGGCCAGGTCAGGGTCTCCGACGTACTGCCGCAGCTCGCTGGGTGGGTCGGCTTGGGCAACCACGCCGTTCCCTCGCTCCTGGTCAACGACATCAGAGGTGCGCTCGCGCAGGAGACCGCCACGCTCTCACGCTCCGCGACCGCCGCTGTGGTTGTGTGCGGGACCGCCGTGGGTTCGGCGTACCTGTCCGAGGGACGGGTCGTCCGCGGCGCATGCGGCTGGGCTGGCGAGATCGGCAGTCTGCCCATGACCACACCACAGGGTGTGCGCCGCCTCGACGAACTGGCCGGCGGCGGTGCCATCGTGCGTGCTGCAGGAATGTCACCTGCCGTGATCCGTGCCGCGCTCACCGGCGGGGACCACCATGTGCAGGCCGTGGTGCACGCGGCGGGCGAGGCGTTCGGGCTGGCGCTCGCCTCACTGATCAACATCCTGAACCCGGACGTCGTTCGAGTCGCAGGCGGCACGCTCGGCTACCAGGGTTACTGGGACGCCGCGCTGAGAACAGCGCAAGAGCACACGCTCCCCGAGTTGTGGGAGACCTGCATGGTCACCCGGATTGAGAACCCGGAGTTGGTCGTCGCCCGCGGCGCCATCCGGCTGGCAACAGCGATGGCTGATGATCCGGCTTGGGCCCGACAGTACGTATAGGCAGGTACTTCGTCTCCACGGTCCGCTCCGCCCCGGCTGGCGAGACGTGCAACGGTGAGGTCAGGGACGGGCTGGTGCGGAAGTGCGCCTGGTCATGAGGGGTGATGGCGGCCCAAATGATCAGGGTCTCGGAGTGCTGGACGAGACGTTCGTAGTCTCTCGCCTGCCGACGGGCGTGCATGATCCAGGCCAGGGACCGTTCGACGACCCAGCGGCGGGGCAGGACGACGAACCCGGAGCTGTCCTTGGGGCGGCTGACGGTCTTGATCGTGAGGTTAGGGTGCCATTTGGCCCAGGTCACGAGCTTGCCCGCGTAGGCGGAGTCGGCCCAGACGATGGTGATCTCGGGGTGCATCAGCCGGAGGCGGAAGAGGACTTCCTTCGCCGCGGCGGAGTCGTGCACATCGGCCGGGGTGACCTCCCGGTACGGGCTTGTCGATCAACTGCAGGCGCCGGGCGAAGTCACGAGCTTCGACCCGAGTCGCCTGGTTCCAGGGAACCTCGATCGCCCACAGGAACCGAAACCACCGCAGCAAGTCCATCCCGTACGACCGCTGAGTCGTTGCGGGACGGCCGACCGCTTGCAGGTCCTTGAAGTACGCCGCGACGGGACACACGAGCTCCCCAGCAGGATCAACCAGCTGGTAGGGCTCCCACGGGTCGCCGGTGGCTCGCAGCGTCCCCACCGCCGCGACCTTCACCGTGGCCAAGTCCTGTCCACCATAGTCGTCTCTGGACATGGCCCGGGACCGTAGCGGCACCACACTCCACCTGTCCCGTGAACTGGGAAGATGCTTCCAGTAGTGCAGTCAACAGGTCGATGACGGTGGCGACCGCGCGGGGCCCTTTGCCTATCTCGCGGCGGATCCGTCCGGCGAGCTGGTCGCGGATCTGGCCGGCTGCCGCGCAGCGGGCCATGAACCCCCAGACGGTCCGCCAGAGCGGGTAGTCGGCGGGCAGGACCCGCCATTTGCAGCCGGTTGTCGGCGTACTTCTCGAAGTGCTCAGCCGCGTACAGGTGAACGTGCGCGGCCGACTGCCACCGCACGCGCGGAGCAGATGGCCCCCAGCGTCACACTGTGTGCTCTGGCAGTAGATCGGCAGCGTCGGAAACTTGTGTGACAAAGCTCCGAGTCTTTGGCACGATCGCTCAGTTGTCCTGCCCTGCCCGGTTCTGGAGGAACACCACGGCCATCAATTACGAGCTCGCTCCGGCCTGGTTGCCGTGGTCCGCCGTCGATCCCGGCCTCATTGCCTTCGTCTGGGACGAAGAGGAGGCATCTGAGATCGCCACCGTGATCGCCTCGATGGCACCTCCTGCCGATGCCGGGTGGGAAGAGAAACATCGCTTCACCACCGATGTCACGGCGCTTCTGGCAGCCCGATACGGCCGGTGGACCTGCGGATGGCATTGGGCGGTCGGCGAGGGCGGTGGGGGTGGCGTCGTCACCAGTTGGTGCTGCACCTCCCATTCGGTGGGCGAGCCCACCGCGACCGCGGCCAACGCGGTCGCGTCGCTGTTGGAGTGGCGCCACTGGCTGGAGGAGCTGGCCGAGCGTTTCGAGCAGCTGGCACCGCCCGCCGGAGCGGACGCCGAGGACCGCAGCTGGCACCTGGAACGGGCGGCTACCCGACTGGTGACCGTGGTCATGGACCGCACGGCAGCCGAATGCGGCTGGTACGGGCTCTGCCACACGGTGCTGACGTGGTTCCTCTCTTCCACGGGCATGGGGCCGGAAGGCGCGAAGGACGCGGTCGAGACCGCGATAGGTGGGCGGTTCAAGAGCTGGACGGTGCCGTCACGGACCCTGGTCGACTCCGTGGGAGAGGATCTTGCCGTAGGTCTGACCGGAGAGCGGCCTTACCGTGACCGCTGATGCCCTGGCCGCCTGGTGCCGTATCAGGAACCAGATCGACTGGACGTCCGCGGTCGGCGAGGCGCCGGCCCCGGTCAAGGCGACCGTGGACGGCCTCGCCACCTGGTGCGTGGCGGGGGGCCGTTCCTCAAGCCCGGATCGAGGCTACCGACTGCTCGCGGCGCTGGCTCGGTCGCGCGCAGACGCTTCCCTTGAGCGCCCCCTCACATGCGGTCTTCTGGCCGAATGGCAGCGGCTTGTCCTTGGCATGCCTGAGGTTCCTTTCCGACAAGGTGAGGCCTTCGCCAAGGGCGGCCGGGAACGCTACGCACTTACGCCGCACACCCAGCGGAACTTTCAGGACTGTCTGCGCGAGAGCGCCGACCTGCGAGTCCCCCTGGCCTCCCGCGCGGCCAGGGCCTACCTGGACGTGGCCTTCTTTCACCCCTTCCCGGATGGCAACGCCCGGCTCGCCATGCTCACCCTCGCCTACGTCCTGGAGCTGGAGGGAGTTCGGCTGGATCAGACCGGCCCCTTGCAGACCACGCGTTACGCGGACGACCCCGCTGGCGCAGCAGATCTGGCTGCCCTGGTCTGCGTCCTCATCCGCTCGACCCATCGCCGGGCCACCAGCGCCCGTCACTGAGAGCCCAGCCTCCCATCAGGCTCTTGATCAGCTTTGCCGGGATGCGGGCAGATACATCCGTACGCGGCTGAACACGTTGGTGTGTACGCCGACACCGGTGTCAACGACGTAGCGGATCGCGTTGACGATCTCGCGACGGGGGTGTTTCTCCGGCCGGCCGCTGCCGGGGGTCTCGCAGGCCGGAGTGGGCAGCAGCGGTTCCAGCAGTGGAGGAGTCCGGCGCAGGCCTGGCGGCGGGCGTCGCCTCGATCGGTGCCCCCGCCAAGGCAGCCGTACTCGGCTGAACCGGCCGACACCGTTCGTTTGACCGTCGACGCCGAGCAGAGCGACAGCCCGGTGATCGAGCTGTCCGTCACCGAGCTCCGCCACATGCTCGACGGTGCCGAGCATGACCTGACCAACTTCCTTGCACTGTCCGCTGACTGGGTGTCTCAGTACCTGCCCGACCACTTCACCCCCGTCATCGCCGCTCTCTCGCGCGTCCTTGCCCTGCCCGCATCGGCCGTACCGCCAAAGCCGTAGGTTACCGCCGGTCAACTGATGGCTGGGTGACCCCGGCACAGTCGTCGTGTACGAGGCAGTGAGCATGTTCGCGTGTACGCGGCTGGACACTTCGACGAGTACTCCGACAGCGGCGGAGCCGTGCGCCACTACGCCGGCGCGCACATGAACGAGATCAGTCCCAGTCGGACGGTGGCTGCTTGACCCTGCCGCCTGTGTGCGGCAGCTGCACGTAGTCCTCGGCGCCGGAGGGAAGGGCAGAAACGCAAGCTGCCGAGCAGGCATTGACCAAGAAAGGCAGGACATCGGTGGCCACCCGCAGAGAGATCCACACTTGGTGGAGCCCGCCCTGCTCGATCGGCCGATCGCAGACACTGCACCCGCGAATGACCGTGGTTCCCCAGCGCCGGGCATCAAGCTGTGTCAGGTCGAGATCAGCAACGGAGTCCTGCGAGGGCTGGAGTCGGGGGAAGGGAGGACGGAGCTTGTAGTTCCCGAACAGTGCACGGGTGCTTACCGTGCTCCGGACCAGTTTGGAGCATCGGGTGATCTCGTAGGGGAACCAGTGCAGCCGATATGAGGTGTAGGGAGTGAACTCCTCCAGGCTGCTCATTGCACCGATCTCGGGAGGTATTCGGACCAAGTTGCTGCCGTAGAGCACGAAGTGCTTGACCGCCGTCAGTTTGGCGATGCTCGGCGGCAGGGTGATGACCTGCCGCCGTTCCTCGGCGCTGAGTTCGACCAGAGGACGGAACTCCTCCCGACCGTCGTCCGCAGCCTCGTCGATCAACTCCAGCAGACGTTGCCACCCAGCGGCCGAGGTGTCCTGGAGCTCGGCGTGGAAACCGACACGAACTCGCGGATGCGGCTTGGCCTGGTCGAAGCACACGCACACATCCCGGTAGGAACCGCGTCCTACAGATGCCGGGTCCGATGTGTCGCCCCACCGGTTCACAAAGAGTCTCGGTTCTCCCTCATCCACCATGGGGCCACGATACGGATCTTCATCTGGCTGGCACAGCGCTTAATGGCAAGTCGAACCCACTCCCAACGCCGCCTCCAACGGTGGGCAGGCGACCGGGTTCGTTGTCTCACCACTACCGGAATCCGCGAACCCGCGCGTTTCCGACCTCGATCACTTCAAGGGCCTGAACGACGAACACGGCCACGCGACCGGCGACATGGCGCTCGCCGCGACCGGCGAGCGACTGGCACGGTGGGCCGAACCCCACGGGGTCGTGGGACGGCTGGGTGGTGACGAGTTCGCCGTCGCCACCCGAGTGGACAGCCACAACGTGGACGCGATCGAAGAGCGCCTGGACCAACTCATGGGTGTACTGCGCGAACCGGTCCTCACCGACGCCGGGCCCATCACCATCGCCGCGTCGGTCGGGCCCGCCGCTCCGGGCTACCTGGGCACCAGCGCCCTGCCGACCCTGCTCCGGGGCGCGGACGTCTCGATGTACCGGACCAAGCACAAGGGGGACTACGGGTGGGCCGAGATTGAGGATCTGGAGACCCCGACCATCAACGGCCGCCGTGCGGACGTCCCGGGACGCACACGCTGACGCGTGCCGCGTGAGCGCCGCCGAACTCGAGGGCGGCGACTGGATCCGCGGCATCACAGTCCGCCAGCCCTGGGCGGCCTGCGTCCTTGCCGGGAAGACCGTGGAGAACAGGCCGAGGCCCTGGAGTTGGCGGGGGTGGGTCCTTCTGCACGCCGGGGGAAAGCTGGAGCGCACCGTGCTGCGTGACTCGCTGGTCGCCCGCACGATCCGCGGCCGCGAGCTGCACCGCGGTGCGGTCATCGGCGTCGCCCGCCTCACCGACTGCCACAGACAGGACACCGGCTCCGAGCTGTGCAGCCCCTGGGCTCAGGCCGGCGCACATCGCCTGGTCCTGGCCGACGTCCAGGAGCTCGCTCTCCCCGTTCCGGCCGACGGCGCGCTCGGACCGTGGAAGCCGACGCAGGACCTCGTGGACCAGGTTCTGCTCCAGCTCCAGCACCTGGGCCCGCCCACGCCATGACCGCCTGGCGTACCCCGAGGTGATCCGTTCCGTCACCAGCCAGGTGGCCAGCCGGGCACCCCGGGGCACTCCACCCTCGCACGCCCAAGGAGCCTCACCATGCACTCCCCCGAACTCCGCCTCGACCGACTCATCGGCCCCGAGCTTGCCGCCCAGTTCTTCGGTGCTCTGGTCCGCGAGTTCATCGCCGACGACCTGCTCCCGGAACCTGTCGCCTTCCGGCTGGTCTGTGAAGGCGTCCTCGACGGCGATCCGTTCCTGCTCGCCGACCCGGGCCAGGCTTGGGTCCTGCGCCCCGAGATCACCGAACCCGTCCCGGCACTGCTGCTCATCATCCGCCGGGACACCGACCAGTTGACCGTTGAAGACGAGCCGGGCAGCGCCACCGGATCCCGCTGTGCGCGCTCGCCACCTACCAGCTCGATCAGTGGTGCTGGGCGCGGCCCGAGAAGGAGCGCGCGTCGTGACCACCGCCCTCCGCACCACGCAGCTCTCGTCCTGCCGTCAGTGCGCCGGCCGCCCGGCCGACGTCCTGGACTCGGTGTCCACCACGAACTACAACGCGAGCCGCGCCGGACAGCAGCGAGCCGACCAGGCAGGAGACGGCGCCCACACCCACATCACCATCGACGGCGACTGCCTCGTGCTCCGCCCCCTCACCCACAACTCACAGGAGGTGGCGCGGTGAGCGTCATCGGACAAGAAGAAGGCATCGACCACGGCAGCATGCGCGGCTACCGCCAGCACACCTACCGCAAGGTCCCCGCGACCGAAGCCTGCGGCTGCCTGGCTGCCGTACGAGAGGCGCAGCGCGCCAGCAAGCCGGTCCAGCAGCGCAGCCAGAAGCAGAGGCAGGGGGCGGGCGGCCAGTACGTCACCAGCGGCACCGGAACCCGCCCCGGACGCCCGATCCTCCCGCCCGGCGAATGCCCCACCGAGGGCTGCAGCCAGGAATGCGCCGGACGCACGATCCAGCGCCGCGGCTGGGTCCGCGTCCACGTCCAGGGCTCCACGATGCCGCCCCGCTCGTTCTGCTCCGGTTCCTGTGCCTCGGTTGGCATCGCGCTGGCCGAGCTGCGCATGGACGCATCTGCCCGCTGAACACCGGCCGAAGACGGCCACCACCATGAAGCGGCCCGCCCTCACAGGTGGGCCGCTTCGTCCTTTCCGGCCCGGGGCGGCCGCCGGCCACGAGCCCGGCCGCCCCGGATGCCCCCGCTCACCACACCCAACACTGACTACCGCTACCAGCTGCTGGCTTCCTGGGCCGATCACGCGCTCGCCGTACTCGCCCGGCACAGCACCGACAGCGCCGAACAGGTCGCGGCCCGCTGCCTCCGGCCGTCCTACGACGGCAAGCTGCTCTAGATGATTGATTCCAAGGGGTAGCTGCGTGAGCAAAGGCGAGTGGTACCCAAGATCAGTGTGTGACGAGTGACTTGGACACGCTCGCTACCGCGCTCTACGTGAAGACCGATGACCTTCTGAAGGCGTCGCCGCAGCTCGCCCCCTGGCGACCGAGGGTTGGGATATCCCCGCGGCTCAGCGATGCCGAGCTGACCACACTCGCCGTGCTGCAGGCCCTCCTTGGCTTTCCCGGCGAGGCCCGCTGGCTGCGGTATGCCCGCTTGCATCTGCGGCAGCTGTTCCCGTACATGCCGCAACAGAGTGGCTACAACAAGCGCCTGTGCAAGTCAGCAGGCCTCCGGCAGCCCCGGCTCGACGACGGTCCGGCCGGCCTCACTCCAGCACGAGTCGGCTGCTGGACGTGACGGACCAGCAGATCATCGAGGTCATGACCGCATGCTCGCCAAGCAATGAGCCGCCGCCGGAAACGCGATGAGGGCCGGGATCTCGGGGCCCCGGCCGGCCTTGAGCACCGCACTCGTGCTACTTGCCTTCCAGCGCCGCCACCAGCTGAGGCAGGTTGCCGCCTGCCACGATGAGGGCAAGGTGGTCGTGGTAGTCCCGGCTGCTGACGATCAGGCCGTCGCGGACCCGCAGCACCTGGATGTTGGAGGCCTCGAAGGTCCGTCCGGTCAACTGGTGGTGCACGTGGTAGTCGAACTCGGCGACGACCACCTCCGGGTCGTCGGTTTCCCGGACGACCACGTTCGCCGGGGCCAGCTCCACGGGCGAACTTGCGGAGACTTGCGCGAACCGCTCCTTGAGTGCGGCCCGCCCCTCGAACCGGCGCGGACCGACCGGCTCGAACACGGTCTCCACTACGGCGTCCTCGGCATAGAGCTCGGCCAGCTCCGTGAACCGCCCCGCGCTGATGCCCTCGATCAGCTTCTGGAAGACCTCGCGCGGTGACAGCGTTTCGGACATGACCAACCTCCAGTGGGATCGGATCCACGGCTAGAATCGGACTAGCGACTCCGTTTTCACGATACGGACTGGAGACTCCGGTTGTCCAGGGCGGTTCTGCCGTCGACGGCGAAAGGTGGGAGAGGGATGGGTGGCGCTCAGGAGCGCCCGCTGCGGGCGGACGCGGCCCGCAACCGGGCCAGGCTGCTGGATGTCGCCACGGAGGTATTCACCACCCGCGGCATCAGCGTGCCGACCGAGGAGATCGCCCGAACCGCCGGAGTCGGAGTCGGCACGCTCTTTAGGCATTTCCCGACCAAGGAGGCACTGCTGGAGGCAGTGATGATGCGCAGACTGGAGACAATGGCAGCCCAGACCGCGCAGCTGGCCGCCGAGACCGGGCCCGCCGAAGCCTTCTTCGCCTGCTTCCGCCTGATGGTGGAACAGTCCGCGGGCAAGAACGAGTTCGCCCAGGCTCTTGCTGCCGCCGGGGTGAACGTACACGCGTCCCTGCAGGAGCCGACCATGGAGATCCAGGCTCGGCTGGCCGATCTGCTGACCGGGGCGCAACAGGCGGGGGCGGTCCGCCCGGAGCTGGGCCTGCCTGAGTTCATCGCCCTCCTGGCCGGCGTCGGCAGGGCGATGGAACAGCTCGGAGCGGATCCGGCGCCCCGGGAGCGGATCTTCGAGGTCGTCTTCGACGGGCTGCGGCCGCGCTGAATCGAAGGTGTACAAACCTCCCACGGAAGTTGCCGAACGGACTACCGACCGCCATCGCGAGCATCGGCGACACCCGACTGACCCCTTGGAATCAATCGTCTAGCCACGGGGAGGCTTCAGCCCCCCAGCGTCCACAACGAAGCCCCCGCACTGCCGGATCTCCTGGGAGTGCGGGGCCTTTTTGCGTTCTGGGGTCGCCGCAGCGTCAACTCCCCATCGTTCGTGACCTGATGGATACGGGGACGAACACGCGACTCCCCCAATTTGGGAGTGCAGCCTGCACGCCAGTCCTGCGATGACGGTGATCGAGGCTACGTCGCGCGTGACGCGCCTGAGTGTTGGCGAGGACATCGGACGGGAGGGCATCCAGTTTCCGTCATGTCCCAAAATTCGTTCGTGCGTTCCTATTTGGGGTGTGAGGCTTCTCCGGAACTGGCCTTGATCAGCCTGACCCGCTGATAGGTGGGGCCACACAAACATGGGGGGGCACATTGAGTATGAGTACGCGGCGGCTGCGTGACGGGGCGTTGGCCGCGACAGCAGTCCTGATGGCCGCGATGACGCCAGCGGCGTCAGCCGACGAACACGGTGACCTTGAACGGGTGTCCTATGTCCTGCCCCTCGGCATCGCCACACCGGATGGGTCGCTCACGGCCAACGCCATAAGAGCACTCGGTGAGAAGGCCGAACTGGTGGGCGGCGGGATGACGGCGCTGGAAACGGTGGGCCCCGTGGCCAGCTACGCACCGCGCGCCGTAACAGCCTCGGCCGCGGCGACTCCGGTTGTTCCTCGCGTGCGGACCGCAGCGCCCGCCGCGGTCTCATATCCCGCTCCGGCCCGGTCGATCTCGCTCGCCGAGTGTCAGGCGAAGATCGACCGGCCTGGCGGCGAGAAGTTCTACGTGAAATCACGCTTCGCCGTATGCACCGGCATCCGCATGACCTCCACCTGGACAAGGAATGGCGCGCCGGTGGGAAGCAGCGAGGCGAAGGTGTTCATCCGGGGCACCGTGCGGGTGACCTGCTACCTGAGACTGGCACCGACTCCTACCGCCTCGCCACAACTCGCGCCCGCGCCGAACAACAAGCCATCGCCTGACCAAACCGCCTCCGGGCACGAGATAGGTCGGCATGCCAGTGAATCGTCGACGATTCTGGGTGTCAGCCGACCGCTATGGTCGCTTTGCTGGGACGGGCTGAAGCGCGGGCCAGCGAGCAAGCATTCGTAGGCGCATAGCGGTGCTGAGGCGGCTCACGCCGCTAAGAGAGGTGTGGCCGGCTGTCATCTGGCCAACGACCCCGAGCCGGTGGACGAGCCGTTGTCGGGCGGTCGCGGTGCCCCACGTCCAGTCCCGGTGCGGAATCAGGGCCAGGTGATCAGTGCTTTCGCGGCGTGCACGCTCAACCAGCGCGTCGCCGCGGAGCAGCCAGCCGGCGCACGCGTCAGCGAGCCCGCCTTGTGTTTCGGAGCCGGTCAGGGTGCGCCACTCGTTGCGGTATGCGCTCTCCGCCCGTTCCAGCAGCGGCTCCGACGCTGAAGTGACACACCAGCAGGTCGGAAAACCGATGCGCAGGTAGGCGAGCTCCATCAAGCCACTGCCCAGTGACGCTTGCTCGAAGTCAATGAATCTGATCCCCGTGGCGGTGTGGAGGTCGTTACCGGGACAGGGATCCCCGTGGAGAAGGGCATGCCCAGATGCCTGGTCGAGCCGGTTCACGAGGTCATTGAGTTCGCCGGACACGTCAGAGGTGACAGGAACCTCCAGAGCCCCGGCCAGCCGCAGGAAAGACTCGACATCGGCCTGGTTCGGGCCCTGCCACCGGGGAAGTACCCCAACGTCCTCCGGGCGGGCGGTGGCATGCAGCCGTGCCAACGCGGTTGCATAGTCGACGATCCAGTCGCTGGCCGGGCGTCGGTGATCCAGATGCTCCAGCACCAAGACCCGCTTGCCGGGATCGGTGGCCAGCAACGCGGGCACCACGGGAGTTTTAGTTCGGGAGGCGAGCCGCAGGGCCGCCACCTCGCGGGCGTATCGCTCGTCGGCATCAGGACCGTCGACGATCTGCTTCACCACTGCCGTTGCCTCTGGCAACTCGACGCGCCACACGCACGAGCGAGGGCTGCTGCCCAGTCTGCGAGCGCGCCTGGGCGATCCCAGCTCGGCCCGTAATTCGTCCCCGAATGGCAGTCGCAACCACATGGGCTCATCCTTCCACGCGGCCGAATGGGCGTGCGGCTACTGCGCACAACTGGCCGTCCTGCTTCACGCCGCCGAGGACCGCCACCCCGCAGGGAGAGCGGGCAGACAGCTGGGACTGCCTCCCCGGGGTGCTGCCACTTCTCATCAACATTCCTGGACAGCTCGATCAAGAACCGGTGCCAGCCCCCATCAACAATCGCTCTCCGTTCTCACCTACGAAGCCAGCTGTTCCTCAAAATCCTGGCCGTAGTAGCTGTCCGCGTCCCCGTCAGGGATCGCCACGCCCCAGGCGCGCAGCTCCGCGTCCAGGGCCGCGCACATCTTCGGCGCCTGCTGCAGCATCACTTCGAGCGCCCAGGTTTCGGCCGCGCAGCGGGGTAGCGGGGCACGGCCGGACGCCAGGTCCTCGGCGAGGTCCCAAAACGCCCGCGCGGCCCGCATCCTGAAGGCTCGATCCTGGCTGTCGCACTCGGGCGGCATCAGCGCGAGCACCGTGCCCCGGGTGGTGGCGTCCGCGCGGTCCAGCGTCCGGTCGGCCCACCGGTCCGCGTCCCAGTACGTGAGCTGCGCCAGTGCGCGGCCGGCCACCATCAACAGCCCGGCCGCGAACGGCGGCAGGTACTCATCCAGATCACCGTTCGGGACATCGAAAAATTCGGCCTCCTCGGTCAGAACTCCGAACGGATCCAACTGAGTGCTCATCGAACCCCGATCACGACGTGCTGTTCGGTACGGCAGCAGTTTCCCGTACCCGCCAGCCCTGGCGCACCGTCCGGGCGGATTCCCCCGAGTCGTGGGCTCTTGGCGCGGGGCCGGCCGCCGGGGGTAGGGTGGAAGTTGTGGTGCTCGATCTTCTGGCGGTAGGGGCCCTCTTGGCCCCCTATCCCCCGGCTGGCCCCGGCCATCGCGCTCCTGGCGATGCTGCGTCATACAGTTACGGTGCCCGCTCCAACAGGACAGCGGTCACCGTGTCCACTTCGCACGTTGCATGGGGCCGTCACCACAGCACGAGGTGCCGCCGGGATAATTGCGGTCACGCGGGCGGTCGCATGGTTCAAATCCTGCCCCCTCTACCAACTCTGGTCTCTTCGACGCCTGAGCGTCGAAGAGACCAGAAGCATTTTCAGCGATCGAGTCGTATCCGATGAGAGCAACGTTGCCCGGCGTCCGGGCGCCCGCGTCGATCACTGCTGCGCGAGCTGCCAGCGAACGGGGCAGGAGCGCTGAATCAGTTCGATGAGCCAGTTCAGGGTCCAGTGGATCCTGCCGGGGAAGTTGGCCTCTTCCAGGCAGGCGGTCCGTGAGTTGTCCATCGCGGTCCCTCCATTTGCCGAGCCCGCGTGCTTCGGCGTGGCATTTCGTCTTTCCCGGGTAGCGGCTGAACTTGATGTGCACTGCTTCGGGCACGAGATGCCCCGCGTCGTAGGGCAGGGAACCTCGGGGCGCCTGTCCCGTATGAACCTTGCCCGGTCTCACCGAAGTTTGACCGCCTTGCTGGTCAGCCAGCCGCGGATGCCCAGGCAGGCTCCGTGCAGTCGGATGCCCGGGCGAGGGCCTACCGCGCTGACCTCCAAATGAGCGGGCGAGTCCGACGGGATGCTGCTTCTGTGCAGCATCCCGTCGGCCTCGCCGTGTATCAGCCGAAGTGGTCCGTCAGTACGCACCCGTCCACGAGAGACGGCTCCTTCTTGTAACCGCTGGGAATGGCGGCGTCGGCCTTGCACGAGAGGTAGAGGAGCCCCGACCCCTTGAGCCCTTCCTCGACCGCGCTTCTCCCCTGGCGGATGGCGAAGTCCTTGCCCATGAAGTAGCCGCCACCGCGCTGCTTGGCCCTGGTCTGGAACTGCTTCATGTTGTCGACGGAGAGGAGCGTGATGCCCATTCCTTTGGCATCCCAGCAGATGCCGCGCTCCTTGACGCCCCACTCAGAGCCGACCGACTCCGCCTCGGGGTCTTCCGCCTTCAGGTGCAGATCCCTGCACGTGGTGCGCTGGGCGACGAACGCCTCGATCTCTGCCATGGTGCCCGCGCTCGGAAGGGCCGAATCCTTGGAGCCTCCGCCGCCCGCTCCTGCCCCGCCGGAGCCGCCGCTCTGGCAGGCACTCACCGTCGCCAACGCCACCAGTACCGCGGCGGTGGCTGCCATCCGCTGTGTCCGCATATCTGTTTCCCTCGTATCGTGCAGTCCAAGCCGCGCCTGGGAGGTGCCGTCGGCCCGGTTCGAGCCTATTTCGCGGCTGGAGAGAACTGGCCTAAAGGCCAATCCCCGCAACCCTCCCGTCCCGACGCGCCGTTGGGGTCCAAAGACATGTCATCACGCCCGGAAGATCAAGCCACACGCGCGGGATCAACGCAAGCACAACTGAGCCGCCTCGCACGGCATCCATCACACGACCCGGACACCCCTTCGTCGCGAGCAGACGCCACCACAGTGACGCTCAATCGTCCGGCGCACAGACTCAACGCTCGGCGGCCATTCGCGGCTGGCTGACCAGCAAGTGGGCGGTCAAACTTCGGTGAGACCGGGCAAGGTTCATTGAGACGGGACAGCGCCGTCGGGCAGGCTGAAGGGGTAGGTGCGGATGAGGGCAACCGACGAAAAGCCCTGATCAGGGACTACGTCGAGTGCCTGGAGATCATTTCCCGCGAACTTGAAGATCCTTTCCCGCCACTCCTGGTGGACGGCGTTGCATCGCACGACGTCAACGCTAAAGATCTACGACGAATGGGATCCACATGGAAGGGCTCGATCACGCGCCGCGGCCGCCACCAGGCTGATGACACGGGCCCCCAACCGAAACGCTACTGGGCTTGATGCCGCCCTGCCCCGGCATGGCCGGTTGGTAGTACGAGGCGACGGCGGGCTGTCCGGTGTAGTTGGGGCCGGCGTGTGGATCTGCGCCGAGATAGCTCCAGGGCAGATGGACCCTCCGCGGGCCGCGGAGGGTGAGTCGGTGATGGCGCGCGCTGTAGGTGAACCCTGCCGCGCGCAGTGCCGCCAGCGCGGGACGGCTGGCTGATCTGCCGTCGGCACACCGGATCGAGTCCGGGTCGAGGTGGGCAATGAGCAGTCCCTGGGGAGTGAGCCAGGACGCTGCCCGGGCGAGCAGGCCCAGCTGGTCGCCCACGTAGTGCAGCCCGTGGACACACGTGATCAGGTCATACACCTGCGGTGCGGTCCACGTCGCGACGGAGGCGGTGACGAGCTCCACTGCTGGGGGCAGCGTGCTCGGCGCGAGCGGACCCACCAGATCGATGCCGGTCAGGACGGAGGTGTCCGGCAGCCTTGCAGCTGCCTCCCGCAGGGCACGGCCCTCTCCGCTGCAGACGTCGAGCCAGGACGGCGCCGCGGACTGGGCCAGAAGATGGTGGATCGGATCGAAGCCGAGCTCGCGGGCGTAGCTGTTGACGCCGGCCAGGCCGCGTTCACGGTTCATGGTGTTGTTGGCGACCACGGCGGATTGCTCCAACTCGTGGTCCGAGAGCGGCCGACGCGCTGTCATCGAGGCTGCTCCGGCGTAGTGGTCACAGGCATTCGATCATTGTCCCAGTGCCCGCGAACAACGGCGGTGAGATCGCGCTGGGAGACAGAGCAGCGGAAGTAGGCACCTACGGTCACCCATAACTCTTCCGATGTCGGAGCATGTGACGGAGAGCTTGACACCGACACTGCCCCCGGCCGAACGGTCCGAAGCCCAGGCGGCCCCGGGCCATGCGCTGCCGGCCCGGGAGAGCCCAGTCTCAGTGATGGATCAGGACCTCCCGCAGTAGCCGGAAGAGGTTAGCGGTAGCGGAGACTGCGGCCAGAACCACACCCCAGTGGGACTTCGAGTTGTGCTGCTCTTTCTTTCGCGCGGTACCGTCAGGAGTCACGATGCATCACCTTTCCTTTGGTGATCTTCGGTGCCCGTCGGGGCGAGTCGAAGCTGTCCAGGCCGCTCGAACCGACGGGCTTCTTATTGGTATTCATTGCATGGACACAGGGGTACCTTCCCAAGAGATCGGCTGTTCGCAAATTCGATCTCGGGTATTCGGACAGCAATTTCCCTGCTCCGGGCGGGAGTTGTGATCGGTAGCACTCGCATGCGTGCAGCGATGCGGCTGACTCGTCGGCAGCTGAACCGGATCTCTCCGCTGCGAAGTCAGCTGAGCGTGACCTGGGCGGTTGGTCATGCCGCCGCGCACGACGCTCGTCGGCGGCCAGCAGTGCATCCGAGGCCAGCTTTTGCTAGCTGCTCGGCGAACTCGTTGGCCGGCTTTTCCACTTCCTCCGCGCCCACCCCACTCGGCAGGGCAGGTCCCAGACCGGCACGATGAGGCTGTGGTGGACGACGCGGTCGAGTCCTCACTCGTACGGGTGTGAACGCGCCCGAGTTGTAAGGGTGTCGGGCGCTGAAGGACGCCACCGGGCAGGTGTCTTCTCCGAGGTTCGACCGGGGCTGAGGTCGCCGGACGGAGTGTCGTTCTGCAGGCGGAGCAGCACGGAGCCGTCGTCGCGGCGCAGCGCGGGCCACGCCATCGGCAGTACGGTCGCGAGGGTCACCGACGGCCTGCGGCGGGCAGTCGTGCGAGGGCGTCCAGAAGCTGCTCATCGGGGTGCGGCATGACCCAGCGCAGGTAGCTCTTCTCCTACCTCTCGCACCAGTACGCGGCGTCCACGCCTGTCAGCCGCACGGTCAAGGATGGCCGCGGCGTCGGTTCGCTCCAGGGAGGCGGCCATCTATCGAGTGGCGTTCTCTGAGTCCGGGCCCAGAACTCGAATGGGAACCCTTGAATCATTCCAGCCACTTTCGGAGAGCGAGAGGCGCTCATTCCGCCCGATTTCCAAGACGGTCCGTACCGCTCAAGCGCCGCAAAAGCTACAGCTCATCTGAACCGGGAACCGCCAGACTCCACAAAGTGCGAGGTAGCTTGTGCCTGGATCACGAGTGAGGGCAGATCAAAGTGGGCCTAAAAATGCCTCTGATGCCGGTTGTCATGTGGGAAGCCGCCGCGGGCCTCACTCCCGTTGGATGCGGGGCGGCGAGGGCGACTGTCCTGCCCGGTACTACAGGGGTGCTTCGAGAGCGCGTTGTCGTCGTTGCCGGTAGTGGATCCGTTTTGCAATCGTCTGGTGGGTTCTGCGCCACAGGGACTGGGCGACGATGATCGCGGGGGCGTGCTGGACGTGCCAGACGGTCTGGTGGAGCAGTCGTCGGATTTCCTCGGCCGTGTAGTCGATCAGGCGTTCAAGGACGGGTGCACGGCCAGCGGCGGCCAGGCTATGGCGGGGACGTCGAGGTCCGGTTGCCCGGCGGCCTCGTGGGGCTGGCTCATGCGTGCGGTGCGGGTGGCGCTGATCGACACGAACGCGAACGCGGCGATGGCCAGGGCGATGTGACGGTGCCACGGCTCCCACTTGCGGACCTCGTACTGGTCCAGACCGCAGTCCGACTTCGCGGTCTCAAAACAATCTTCGATGCTCCAGCGCAACCCGGCGACCTGCACCAATGCGGTCAGGGTGGTGCCGGGGCGGGCGTGCACAGCGAAGTACGCCAGCTCGGTGGGGTCCGCGATGGAGCGGCGTACCAGCAGCAGGTGCTGCCAGCCGGGGCGGGCGCATCCGGCGTCCGAGGGCCAGGCAACCTCTGCGAGCGCCCAGTCGTAGTACCGCTCGCCTTTGGCACCGTTCCCGCACGAGCGTCGCTCGAAGACCAGCGGAAGCTTGGGGACCAGCAGGTCAACGCGCATGCTGCCCATCCAGCCGGCGTCGACGGTCTCATCGCACGGCACCGCCATCACGTAGCCCTTGCCGTGCCGTTCGAGTCCGGCGCGAAGCTTGCGGTCCTGCCCGTAGACGCTGTCGGCGGCCACCCAGGCGAACGGGACTCCGGCGGTACGGGCTCGCTCGACCAGGCGTCTGCCCAGCTCGGGCTTGGTGACCACGGCCTTGCGGCGCTCGGCGGGCACCCCGGCTTCCTTGCAGCGTGCGATGTCCCCCGCCCAGCTCTTGCCCAGGTACAGAGCGAAGTCGATGAAGGCCCTCCCATAGCTGGTGGCGTACGCCAGGAAGACCGCGACCTGGCAGTTCTCGGTCTGCCCGGTAATCCCCGCGTACTGCGGGGCCACGCCTGCCGACTTGGTGCCCTTCTTCAAAAACGCCGTCTCGTCGAGCACCAGTACGGCGTCCGGGTCGCCCAGGTACTCGACGACGAACGCCCGTACCCGGTCCCGCAGCCCGTTCGCGCTCCACACCGTCGTGCGCAGCAGGCACTTGACCCGATCCGGCGTCACATGCCCGACGTACGCGGCAATCTGCCAGGAGTTCTTCCGCTCAACCGTCCCCAGCAACGCCTTCAGGTAGGCCCGCGCCGTCAGCCGTGGCTCCACTCGCACGAACAGACTCGCGAGCATCGCGAAGAAGTCCTCGAACCAGCCCGTCCACATCTCGATGTCACGCTCGGTCTCCACGCCGTAGGCAACGAGTCACACGGTCAGCCGACACGAAGCTCCCCTGTAGTACCGGGCGCAACGTCACTTTCCCCGCCCAAACATTCGAGGAGTCGTAGTGTCCGGGGTTGTGTGCTGAGCGGCGCCGAGTAGCGGCTCGCCTGGCGCGGTGGGTTACACAGCCTGCGACTTGAACCGCCATACGGCGTGTTCCAGTCCGCCAGGTTCGTGCCCGAGGACGGCGGCGGCCTCCTCCTACACGGCTCGCAGCTCCTCGTACCGGAGGCCCGCGACACCGGCATCCGCAGCGAAGGCCCGCAGGTGTACGTCCACTGCGACCTGCGATCGACCGACGAGGTTGCCGATGTAGTCGACGCTCTTCGGCCCCACCCCCTTCACCGCGCGTAGGGCTGCACGATTGTCCCGGTGGTCGAGCCATGCGTGGAGGTCGTCGCGGGAATCGACACCTCTGGCAGCCAGCAGATCGGTGATGGCGTGGGCTGTCGCGACCCTGCTGGGGCTTTTGAAGTTCATGGCGACGGCGAGGTCTTCCGTGGCGAGCCGTGCCTGGAAGCCACGGACCGTGGCGGCGTCAGGCCATGCCGGTTGGAGCTGGACAAGCCGCGGCCGGATGGTCGACTTGTACTTACGGCGCGCATGGAAGCTGGTGTCGCAGATGACGGTGCCCATGTGCGTCCAGCCATCAGGCAGGTGGAACGGGCCGTTGCCGAGGACAGATCGAACGTGGGCAGCGAGCCGCTGAACGGAGCTAGGTGTGGCCATGGACCAATGATGGTGCTCCGTTCTGACAATCCGGGCGGGAGCTTGGAACGCATCGAATGTTTGGGCGGGGAAAGTGACGTTGCTGGTGGGGAATTACGTGACCGTCGACAGTAGGTGCTTTTGATCCCCTGGCCGTTGTTGATCAGGACTGCGTTAGCGTCGGAGACCGGTGCTGTTAATGCAGCAGTGGTGGTTGTTCTGGGAGGAGACAGATGACGCAGACGGTGTTTGATCAGTCCGAGCGGCGGGCGTGGGCAGGGCAGGCCGATGCCTATGCTGCGAGTTTCGCCAAGCTCTGTGCGTATGCGGCACCTGGCCTTCTCCGTGCCGCCGGAGTTCGAGAGGGAGCGCGGGTCCTCGATGTAGGAACGGGCACTGGCACCGTCGCGGCAGCCGCAAGTGAGCGGGGGGCGAAGGTCACGGCAGTGGACGCCGAGCCGGACATGGTTGCCCGAGCCGCGCAGGCGGTCCCGGAGGCCGACGTACGGCTTGCCTCGCTGCCCCGACTTCCGTTCGCCGACGACGAGTTTGATGTCGTGATCGGCAACTTCGTCCTCAACCATGTCGGACGGCCTCGGACAGCCCTGCAAGAGCTGCGCCGGGTGACGCGTCCTGGTGGTCATATAGCGGTCACGATCTGGGCAGTGCCCCCGGCCACCGGGCAAGCCCTCCTCGGCAGGGCGGTCCAAGCCGCGGGGGTCGTCCGTCCCGCTCATCTGCCGCCTCTTGCTCCCGAGGACGATTTCCCACGCACTGAGCAGGGACTTGCCGCGCTGCTGGGCGAAGCCGGACTGCTGAATACTGCCTGCGACACCCTGGTCTGGGACCATCGGACGACGCGCGAGGCATGGTGGAGCGGACCGGCCGCCGGGGTGGCGACGATTGGGCAGATCGTGACGAGTCAGACTCAGCCGGTCATCGCGGAGATCAAAGGACACTTTGACCTGCTGTGTGCGGAGTTCACCGGCCCTGATGGCGCGCTGGTGTTGCCTCACGCGGCCCTGATAGCGCACGGCCAGGCATGACGCGGCTCTGACCAGCATGGCCATGGCTCGGGTAGGAGCGCGACATCATCGCGCCTTCCTCGTCCAGCTATTCGTTGCCACGATCGCAGGGCCGTGCACTTCAACCTCACCCGTTCTGTGAAGCCTTCCAGAGTCGGGCTGCCCACGTGCCGGCGACGGTGCCGCACACGGCACCGAGGGCAGTGCCAAGCCAGCCGAAGGTGAGCACCGCGGCCTCGAAAGGTGCCAAAGGCAGGCCCCAGGGCGTTTCTCCGTAGCTACCCCGGCGGATGTCTGCCTTGTACATACCGTGGCCGATCCACCCCGCCGCAGCGGCGCCAGCGAGGAGGCATCCGATAGCGATTAAGGCGTGCTGGGGCAGGCCCAGATCCCCGAGCGGCTTCGCTTCGAAGAGGAAGACGAACAGGGCAACCCCAGAAGACCAGGCGAGCGTCGCCAAGAACACCCCAAGAAAGCTCCTCTGAGCGGCGACTTCACTGCTGATCACGCCGCTGAGAGCGGAACCAGACAAGGCAACCAGGACGGGCCACAGTTGGTGGAGGGACTTCGCTACTCGGTCGGCTTGCTTCTTCTCCTCGCGGATCTGGCCCAACACGTCCCTCAGAGTTTCGGGCTGAGGACGTTCGGTACGGCCTTCGAAGGTCTGGATGGTGAACTTCGAGGAGTCCCCCGCCTGGTGACGTGCTCAGTTCCTGTTCAGCGGCCCAGAGAGCACCCTCCAGGTCGATATGTACTGACACAGGCTTCTCGTCATTTTCGCGGACCGTCCACAGCTGGCCATCAGAGCAACTATTGACCCTAAGGATTCTCATCGCCGTCGACTATGCCGCCGTCGCCTGACTGGGATCGGCGACACATTCGACGATTCCTCCGTTCCGACCAACATCAACCATCCCCTGAGGACCAGGACAAGCCGATGGGCCCGAGTGATCGTGAGATCGGATGTGGCAGGTCAGCTGGGCGGCCCGCGTGGGACAGAGACCATCAGCTGGGGTCAAAGGCCAGCCGGTATCCGCGTCATGAGCCCATGCGTACTGGTGTTCCGGCTCGACGGTCAGGCCGTAGTCGTACAGGTCCGGCTTGTCCGCCTCCAGCCATCCCTCCCACGCCTGCTCGAGCTCGTCGGCCAGGCGGCGCGGACCGCCCTGATGGGCAAGGGTTTTGCCGTTTTCCACGGCGGAGAGCGCGGCCCAGGAGGTGATGCCGTCATGGAGCCAGGCGTTGAGGCCGTCGTCGTCGGCAGCGACCGTGATCCGTACATCGGGCAGCGCGACGCGCAGCGCGAACCGTAGGTGCCAGTCGTCGCGCAGTGGTCCCAGATCCCGTTCCCAGGGCCGTTTGTCGGGAGCGGGGGCGTCGCCGCGGACCTGGCTGAAGTCGTCCGGGCCGCTGAAGGTGCCGCGGGCGGGCATGAACTGTGCGAGGCCTTGGATCCAGCCGGTCGCCGAGCGGCCGTCTTCGGCGACGGTGAGGGCGACATGCCCGAGCCGGCCCCAGGGGGTGACGATGCGTCCGCCCGGACGGGTCTGGGCTACCCAGGACCACGGGATCCGGTCGACGGCGTAGGTCGAGATGACACGGTCGTACGGTGCGTATGGCGGCCATCCCGCCGTGCCGTCGCCGACCTTCACCCTTACGCGGGCGTCCACCGCGTCCAGCCTCAGGCCTGCTGCGCCAGCAAGTCGCGGGTCCACTTCCACACTCGTGACCTGGCCCGGGCCGGCCCGGAGTGCGAGGAGAGCTGCGTTCCATCCGGTACCGGTGCCCAGTTCGAACACCCGCTGCCCCGGCTCCAGGAGAAGGAGTCGAGCATGTCCACCACCACGGCCTGGCAGGACAGGCTGGACGTCGCACGGCCATCGGTCACCTGGGTAACAGCCGCCGCAGCCGGATCGCCGTACACCTCGGCCACCCACTGTCCGTCATCGGCCTCGCGGTCCACCGGCACGTAGGTGTGACCGTAGGTCTGCACGGTGTTCCCGCTGACCCTGTACCGGATGCACAGGCCAGCGCACGCCCTGGTGACCGCTTAACGCCCGGCAGAGCCTGAGGGGTAAGTCGTACCAGCGGCCACTCGCCCGGACGGCGGGCAGGTCAGCGGTTGTTCCCGTTCGAGTTGCAGTCCCAATAGCCCTTGTGCCAGTGGTGGTGACTGTCGTACCAGCCGCTGTGCCACGAGCAGCCCGTGGGAACCGAGACGGTCGTCGTGGCGGGGGCGGCTGCTGCGGCCGTGCCCGCCACTCCGATTGCGGTGCCGCCGGCCAGCAGGAAGCCGGCCGCGACGCAGGCGAAGGCACGCTTGGCGCGATGTGCTCGCATGGCTCTGCTCTTTCTTCCGCGTTCTCGCGCTGTCCCAGCACGAAAGGGATGGCCGCGGCCTCACGCCGAAGCGTGGGGTCCGGCGATGGCTGGATGGTGCCGCTCAAAGACCGATGCGGCGCTGTCGTCGAGGTCGCCGCGTGAAAGCGAGGGACGCACGTCTCCCGGCTGCAGGCCCACCGTTGCGGGAGCGCGTCGCGGGACGTGTCCTGAATCGCGACCTCACCTCTTTCGACGGTAGCGGCCTATCCGCTGACAGGCACCTCGAGCCCACAGCGCGAGAGCCCCTCCGGCAGACTCAGCTGCCGGAGGGGCTCTACCTGTCGTTGGGCCGATGGCCGTGGACCCTGCGCCCCTGGTAGCCCGTCCTGCGTCCGCTGAGAGCCGTTGGCCGGACGCCGACCTTTGGCAGGACTTCGAGGACAGCGCGCCGGACAGCGAGGCGGACGCCCTGATTACCCCGCCGACCGCCGAGGACATGCGCGCAACGCTGGCCGTTCTCGCTGCCCGACATGGCCGACCCGTGACCGGTCGCATGGTGGCTGACCATTTCGGCGTCAGCGAACGGACCGGACGCCGGTATCTGACAGTGACCGCATGACGAAGCCCCCTAGGGTCCCCTAGGGTCGGCTAGAGGGCCTGTCCGACGGGGCGCATGACGGGTCCACCGGCGAATCGTTGCGCTTCAGTGTGAGGCGAAGGCAGCTCGCTCAGATGTCGCGGGCCAGCTTCTGCCTCGACTCCTGGACGGTGAGCCCCCGATTCATCTGCCGCCGGTAGGTGTCCTCCACCGGTCGACGGCCCGCAGCAGGCAGGTGCAGGGTCTTGCCGATCCGCCCATACTCGGCGAACGCCCCCGTGTGCTGGGGCGGCGGTTCGGGCAGGCGGCGGCCTACGCGGGCGCGGATGATCCCGGCAGGAGCTGAGCCGCGAGGAGCGCGCGGTCGTAGTCGGCTTGTCGGGGTCCAGGCCGGTGCGCCCCATGAACACCAGCCCCTGCTGGGCGGCGAGCAGCGCGCGCCGTCTCGATCGGGTCGGCGTCGGCCGATACGTCGCCTTCGCCCCGGGCCCGCAACACGCACTCGGCGGCCAGGGGGCGGTGGTCGCCCCATACGTGCGCCGAGCTCGGCCAGGACCTCGGGGTCGGCGAGGTGGCGCAGGAAGTCCGGAGAGAAACGCGCCGAAACCGTCGGAGCCCTGGGCGTATACGGCCTGGCTGGTCATGGCGGTGGCGATGACGGCGTGACCGGTAGAGGCGACCGAGCATTCGAGACCCCAGGCAGATGCGGCAGCACCGTCACCCGGCCGTCGACCGGCGGGAAGCGGCTGTCGGCAGCGTCTGTGAAGAAGGTGAGGAGCGGGTGCGATTCACGCACGGTTAGCTACCTGCGTGCTGAGGAAGTCCAGCAGCGCCGCGTTGAACTGCTCGGGCTGCTCGACACCCGGCAGGTGGCCGGCCCGGTCGATGACGGTCAGCGTGGCGTGCGGGACGAGGTGGTGAATGTCCTCGGCGTTGCTGATCGGGGTGTAGACGTCGTCCACGCCGACCACGATCAGGACCGGTGTCTCGACGGCCGCGAGGGTCTCGCGGTAGTCGGGGCGTTCGGCTCGCCCCCGCAGGGCGGCAGCGGCGCCCTGCGGGTCGGTGGCGCGCATCATGGCCAGGACGTGTGACGCCACGTCCGGCAGGGCGGTGACGTTGTACGCGGCGAGCATCTTGTCGATTACCTCGCCCGCGTACCCGTCCATACCCTCAGCCAGCAACCGATCGGCCAGGCGGTTGCGGAACTCCTTGCCTTCCTCGGTCTCGGCGGGCGCAGATGTGTCGGACAGCACGAGGGCCCGCACCCGCTGCGGGTAGCGGCGCTGGAACTCCATGGTGATCTGGCCGCCCATGGATACCCCGCCGATGACCGCACGCTCCACGCCCAGGTGGTCGAGGAGGGCCGCGATGTCGTCCGCGAAATCGGAGAGGAAGACCTTGCCAGGGGTGACGCTGCTGTCGCCGTAGCCGCGCAGATCCGGGGCGATCACGCGGTATCCGGCCGCCTCCAGTGCCTTGGTCACCGGCGCCCACAGCGTGCGGTTGAACGGATGACCATGAACGAGGACGACCGGCAGCCCGTCCGACGGCCCATGGTCGTCGTAGTGCGTCGTGGCATCGTTCAACACTATGCGGCTCATGCCGGACACCCTAACGTCCTGACCAGCGGACCTGGCGCAACTCCTGTGCGCTGCCCCCTCAGTTCGGTCTCCTGGCGCTGCAGGCGGCTGATCTTCGTGAACGGTTGCTGGGGTCTTGCCCTCGGCGAAGAGCCGACCGATGTTGTCCCGGGCGTACTGCCCATCTCCCACGGAGAAGAGGACCTCGAGCACCGGGAGAGACTCGTTCTGCCCTACAGGCCGATGCCGTCGGTGGCGGCGTCCTCCCACTTCTCGCCCTGGGCCCGCCGGCTCACGCCACGCCTCCGGCGCCGACGCCATCAAATTGTGGGCCCGCTACGGCTCGGCCAGCTCGACCACATGCTCAGCACTCGCGCCTGTTGCCCGGGGGGTCAGTGAGGGTGTGGGCCAGGCATGCGGCCTCTTGGGCGAGGTGTCCGGCACGGTCAGAGTCGGTGCCGGCTACTGCCTCGGCCACTTTGGCCAGCGCCTGCGCACGCCACCAAGGGCCGAGGGTCGGGCGAGGCGTTCGGCACGGTCGGGAGCCCAGACCTCGGGGCTTTCCGCCGTTCCCGCCCTGGCCTCGGCCAGGGACTTGATCAGCCGATCTCCCGGCCGCCCACGCCGGTCGGCAGGGGCCCGAAACGCGTCGAATCGGTCCGCAGGACCCACGGGAACCATGGCCTCATCGTGGAGGCAGCCACACATGGCCGCATCCCGGCATCGGCGTGCCAGCGCGTCGGCGGGGTACCCGCGTGGGGACGGCGGCCCTCACCTATGGGCTTGGTCCTTCGAGCCGCGGCGTGTCCCGCGCAGTCGAAGCTGCCGCAGACCGTGCCCGTCGACGCTTCGGGCCGGGAGGCTGTACGTCCAGCCGCTCTGGGCTGACTGACTGCTTTGTCCGAGAACCACGCGCAGGAGGGTGGGCCCAGGTGCGCGGCACGGTAGCGGGCATTCCGGCGCGTGTACGGAGTGCGGTTCAGCGCGCGGAGGGCCGCGTCGGCGATTGACTCGGTCAGGGTGAGTGTCATCCGTCCTGTGGCCAGGTGGCCGAATTCAAGAGTCCGGCGGGGTGGGCGAGGCTGGTGAAGGGCACGCCGGTGTCGGCGGTGAAGGCGGTGGGATCTATGTGCCGGGTGAGGTGAGGAACAGCGCAACGACCGTCCAGGCGCACGGGGTGCGGACACCGCAGGCGCGTGCCGCGGCATCGGGGTGGGCGGCGATGACCGCGGCCTTGGCCAGCGGCTTCTTCCGGTGGCCGGTGAACCGGTCGAGGTGCTGGGCGAGGCGGTGGCTGCCGAGGGCGCCTTCGGGGTTGATGGTGGTCGACAGCGAAGCGAACGGGTCTGCCGCGGATTCCGCAGCCGAAATCACAAGGCTGACCGGCCCAACGGCCCGGGACCAGTGGACTATGGGCCAGGCGGCCAACATCCAGCGACGATGGCAGTGACGCATTAGCCAAGCCGGACAGCACGGGTCCGCACCCGCCGTCCGAGTGACCGGGGATGTGATTGTGATGATGTTCTGGTTCGACCACGACGTCAGCGGCTGGGGCTGGTTCGCAATGTCGGCCAGCATGATCCTTTTCTGGGCGCTGATCATCAC
The DNA here is from genome assembly GCF_042888805.1 of Streptomyces sp. NPDC002730. Lineage (NCBI taxonomy): Bacteria > Bacillati > Actinomycetota > Actinomycetes > Kitasatosporales > Streptomycetaceae > Streptomyces > Streptomyces sp. NPDC002730. Next base: position 70,106 of record NZ_JBIAQG010000017.1, on the reverse strand, counting down.
CGCTGTCGTTCTGCTCTTCCGTGCCCTGGGCCAGACTTCCGAGCACACCCACAGCCCGAACGTGCCGTCACCAGATCAGGTGCTTGCCGAGCGGTTCGCCCGTGGCGAGATCGACGAGGAGGAGTACCGCCGGCGCCTCGCCACGCTGCACACCTCCGGTCCATCCACCAAGCCTTGACCCGCAGGCCGCAGCCCGCTTGGCAGGGGCCGATCGGGCGGGCCCAGGTCCGACCGGCTCTCCAGTCGTTCCCAGTCGGCCCTATGCGTCGTACGGCTCGTGACGGACGCTCATGACAAAGCATCGCAAACCACTGTGAAAAGTCGGTCATGAAGCATCTGCGAACTGTTGGTGACGTGATGACACACGCGGTGATCGCGGTTGGCCCCGATGAGCCGATCAAGGAAATGGTCGAGAGCATGCGGCAGTGGCGGATAAGCGCCCTGCCCGTTCTCATGGGCGACGGTCGCGTCGCTGGCGTGGTCTCCGAGGCCGATCTACTGGTGAAGGCGCAGGGGGACGACACGTCAGGGGCGGGGACGACACGTCAGGGGCGGTGACGGCACGTCAGCTGATGACCGCTCCGGCGATGACGGTGTCGGCCGAGGCGACGGTCGCCGGAGCCGCTCGGCTGATGGCGCGCGGGCATCTCAAGCGGCTCCCCGTCGTCGACGGCGAGGGTCACCTCGTGGGTGTCGTCAGCCGTGGCGACCTACTGAAGATCTATCTCCGTCCCGACGCCGACATCGCGGAGGAGGTACGGAGCGAGCTGGTCGCGCAGCTGGTCCCGATCGGCTCAGGAACGGTCCACGTGCATGTCGAGGACGCGCTCGTCACTCTGACCGGCACGGTTTCCGATACCTCACTACCGGATGTACTCGTCCGTGCCGCCCGGGCAGTGCCGGGCGTCGTGAACGTGGGGGCAGAGATCGATGTGAAGTTGCCGGTGCACTGAGCGCAGCGCGGGCCTGTTCGGGTCCACACGGGCCGGCCGGAGGAGGTCCCGACCATGGCTGGAACCGTCACCGCGGGCCTCGCGCTACGGTGCGAGGTCCCGACGCGCGAGCAGCACGAACGCCGCGGTCAGTCCGGCCAGGCCGGCACCTGCCAGGACGCCGAACGAGACCCACGGGACCGTGCCGTCGGCCAGCGCGTCACCAGGCGTGTAGTAGTGGAACGGGCTGACGAAGCGCAATGGCGCCGCCCTGGACCAGGCCAGCGCGACGAAGTTCACGGCGAATCCCACGGATCCGAGGGCTATCGTCGCCCCGACCACCTGACCTCTCCTTCGACCCACTGCCGAGACGGCGAGCGCAAAACCGGTCAGGCAGAGGGCGAAGCCGCAGCCGAGCAGCCCCGCGGAGAAGACACCAGTGATCGGCACCTCGCGGTGCAGGCGCGGTGAGAGCAGAACTCCGGCGGCCATGGTGCCTGTGGCCGCCGCGTTGAGCAGCACGGAGGCGAGGGCGAGGGCGGCCGTCCGCTCGGCCAGCAGCCGTCCCCGGGAGACGGGCCGGACCATCAGAAGTTCGATCGTCCCGGTCTCCACGTCCGCAGCCACCGCGGCGGCTGCGAGCGACCCGATCAGGGTGAGCTGCATGGCTATCCAGAAGGGGTGGACCAGTCCAGCGCCCAGCAGTCCCGGGTAGCTGGCGATCGACACATCGCCGGTGGAACCGCTGAAGGCCTTGAACGCGCCCGGCGGCGTTCCTCCCTGCCCGCCGAACAGCTGCGTGGGCGGAATCGTGTTGGCGATCACCACGATGAGGCTTTCGAAGACGACCATCCCGAGGGCCAGCGCCGCGAGCATCCGACGGCGCCGGTGCAGCGCCAGCCACAACAGCGCAAAGCGGCTCCTCACGGCTGGCCCTCGACATCAGGTTGCCGGTAGAAGTCGAGGAAGGCTTCGTCCAGGCCCGCTTCCTCGACCGTCAGATCTCCGATCGGCAGTGTGAGCAGGTCGCGAAGGGCGCCCACCACCTGATCGGGCGGTACGAGCAGCTCGACCTGTTCACCCTCCCACTTCAGCGCCCACTGTTCGGCCACACCGAGCGGGCGCCGCCCCCGGCCGTCGGTGAAGGTGAGCCTGACCTTTCTGGCGCGGGCTTCGCGCAGGGCCGCCACTCTGCGTACGGTCACCAGACGCCCCTCCCGGACAATCGCCACGCGCTCGCAGGTGCGCTGCACCTCGGGCAGCACATGGCTGGAGAGCAGAACGGTGCGCCCCGCCGCCGCGGCCTCCGCCAGCAGTTCGAAGAACGTCTCCTGGACCAACGGGTCCAGGCCTTCGGTCGGCTCGTCGAGCACCACCAGCTCGGGGTCGTGCTGCAACGCCTGGACGAGTCCCAGCTTCTGCTTCATCCCGCGCGAGTACTCCAGGACGCGGCGCCCGAGGACCGCGCCGGACAGCGCGAGCCGCTCGCACAGTTCCGCGCAGCGCGGCACCGCCGCCCCCTGCAGGTCGGCCAGCAGCTCAAGCGTTTGCCGGCCTGTCAACTCCGGGTACAGCCGCAGCTCACCGGGCAGATAACCAAGTGCCGGCGTCAGCCGGAGGTGGTCGGCAATGGGATCCAGGCCCAGCACACGGACACGCCCGGACGTCGGCCGCAGGAGCCCGACCAGGCAGCGGATGGTCGTCGTCTTGCCCGCCCCATTGGGGCCGAGGAATCCGAACACCTCGCCCCTGTTCACGGTGATGTCCAGCCGCTCGACGCCGATGGTCTTCCCGTACCGTTTCGTCAGGGCATTGAGTTCGATCGCCGGTGTCGCGCTCTGCACCGTCCCGCCTCCCTCTTGCCGACGAAGGCGCCCTTCGCCGTCCCCCTGCCGGGCAGGAGGCAGGCAACGTGGCTCAGGCAGCCTCGGTCGGGCCGACTCCTGCCTTGCTGTCCGGCCGGATAATGACCACCGGACACGTGGCGTGCAGAGCACATTGCTGGCTCACAGAGCCCAGGAGAGCACGGGCGAAACCACCCCGCCCCCGGCTGCCCACCACCAGCACCTCAGCCCCCTCCGCCGCGGCGAGCAGCACCGCCACCGGATTGCCACGCACCAGACTTTCCCGCACCTCCACGGACGGCGCGTCCCCGACCACACTGCGCAGCTCTTCGGCGAACCCGGAGCGCGCCACCTCCTCGTCGAGATCGGCGTCCACCGCCGGAGCAGACCAGCCGTGCATCCCCGGAAGCTCCCACGCACCCACTGCCTCCACGAAGCCCCCGATGAGACCGGCGTACCTCATCGCCCACCGCAGAGCCGTCTGCGACGACAGCGAACCATCGACACCCACCACAACCCGGCCCGCCGATGCATTGCTCTCCATACCCTGTCGCCTCTCTCGCTATGCCCCCGTAGCCCACGCTGCCTGCCCCCGGCGAAGCCCGCCACGCAAGGATGCTCCCCACAACCTTGGCGTCCGCGGTGAGGCTCGCCGCATCCGACCGACCGGAGGGGCCCCTCCCCGTCACGGGGTCCCTCCCCGTCACGGGGTGCAAAGCTCCCTGGCGATGCCATCCGCCCAGGTGTCAATGGCCGACCAGTCACGGTAGTCGCCGTACCTGAGGCCCATCAGCCGGAAGATCACCCGCCCGGTGATGGGCAGCTGGCTGGGCTTGATGACACCCGACAGGAGCCGGTGGGTCCTGTAAGGAATGTGATCGGGGAGGTCGTCGATGATGACCGTTTCCTCCTTGCCGGCCCAGCTCTTCCACGGGCCGCGCATCGCGCCGGGCACCCCCACGCTGAAAATCCACACGGGGCGGACCCGGAACAGATCGCTGTTGCGGTGCACAAAGTCCTTCGCCGCGTCCAGCCATGCCTGCCCATGGACCGCGCTGCCGAGCACGAACGCCTCGTACGCGTCCTCGTCCTCGACCTCGCTCATGGGCCGCACATCGGCCTTCAGGCCCGCCTCACCGAGGCGTGCCCCGATGCGCTCCGCGATCTCCCGTGTGGAGCCGTGTGCGGTGGCGTATCCCACCAGAACGTTCATGGCTTCGACTCTCTGTTGTGCCAGGGGCGCGGCGTGGCGATGATCGTCAAGACCGTGCGGCTGACCGTCAACCGCTGACGCGTTAGACCGTTCGAGCGACCAGAACTCCGAGGCATCGGCGAAGGTCGTGAGTTCGGGGTAGTCATGTCTCCGTTTCCATCGCCACCATCCTGGTGCCCCGAGCAGCGGCGGGATCAGGGCCACAGGGTCCACACCTGGGGACGGCAGGCCGTGACGTCGGTCCGCAGGCAGGCAGCCGTGATGGGCCCGACGCGCTACGAGCCCCGGCCTTCCCAGCCGTGTCGAGGGGGTCGCGACCGGGCTCCGGCAGAGCGGGACCGGTAGACGATGTACGGACGGAACAGATAGCCGACCGGCGCAGTGAAGGCGTGTACGAGCCGGGTGAACGGCCAGATGGCGAAGAGCAGCATGCCGATGAGCGTGTGCAGTTGGAAGGACGGCGGCGCGCCGGCCATGGCGTCGATGTCGGGCAGCAGCGTGAAAACGGAACGGAACCAGGGCGAGACGGTCTCACGGTAGTTGTGCTCATCGCCAATGACGCCCGCGCCCAGCACAGTGGACGCAAGTCCGGCGACGATGGCCGCGACGAGGACGACGTACATGCCCTTGTCGTTCCGCGTCGTCGCCATGAACACCGGCCCCGTGGTGCGTCGGCGATAAATGAGGATCACCACTCCGATGAGCGTGGCAAAGCCGGCGACGCCACCGAGTACCAGCGCCTGCACGTGGTACGCCCCCTCGGAGAGGCCCGCGGCCGATGTCCAGCTCAGCGGGATGACCAGTCCGATCAGATGACCGATGACGACCACGAGGATGCCGAAGTGGAAGAGCGGACTGCCGATGCGCAGCAGACGCGACTCGTACAGCTCGGAGGAGCGGGTGGTCCAGCCGAACTGGTCGTACCGGTACCGCCACACGGTGCCGCCGACGAGGATCACGATGGTGACGTATGGCAGAACGCCCCACAGGAGGACATCGAGAGCGCTCACCGCCGGGCACCTCCCGATGGTGCCGGATCGTAAGGCTCCAGCTCCAGGCCGACGGTCTCCTGAGGCGGTCCGCTCCGGGCCAGGCGCTGAGCGGCAGCGCGGTCCTGGGGTGAGGGGCCGGGCAGCAGTACGCATACCGCCTCGACCACGGCGGTGTACGGCGAGCCCGCGTCCCGTAGTGCCAGTCTGAGCAGTTCGATTCCGGCACGGTGTTCCTGCAGCAGGGCAAGCCCGTCCGCCAGGTCGCCGATTGCCGCGTACTCGAGCACGACCGGTAGGTAGTCCGGCAGTTCATTGCCGCCGAGTTCGAGACAGCTGCTGCGGTAGCGGTCCTTGAGAGTGGCCAGGGCCTGGCCACGGCGGCGGGTCTCGCCGTCGGTCCACCAGGTCAGGTAGAGGCAGCAGCGGCGGCGTCGGTCGAAGGTGGCGACGTAGTGCTCGGCGAGGTCGCGTGGCGACCTGTCCGCGAGATGTCCGAGGAAGCGGGTCAACGCGGATCGCGCCGCGCCGGGGGGCAGCGCGGTCACGGCCCCGGTGACCAGGGGGACACGGTCCCGGACGTCCCCGTCGGGATACCGCAGCAGGACCGACGCTGCTTGGCAGACCACTGCGGCGTGGCGTTCGGCGATCACGGTTTCTCCTCCGGCTGCGGGCGCTCGGGCGGGAACATGCCCTCGGGCCGCCCCCTGCCGTCCCAGTTCAGCAGGTTGATCCGAGCGCCCTGACGCTGTGGGTCGGCGATACCGCCGGTGGTCTGCCGTTCCTTGAGCGCGTGGAAGGTCTCCACGGAGACGGGTACGGGCCGACCCGAGGCTTCGCCGAACGGCCCACTGCCGTACATCCCGGGGCCGCCTTCGAAGTCGAGGCTGCAGCCGGTCTCTTCGAGCTGCCGCCCTTCTGCCTCGTACGCGGTGGGGATCACGTAGCGGTCGTGGTACTTGGCGATGGCTAGCAGCCGGTAGAGCGAAGTGACTTCCCGACCGGTCATACCGGCTGCCTCTGCAGTCCGTTCATCAGGTGGGTCACCGAGGTTGACGGCCCGCATGTACGACCGCATGGCCGAGAGCCGCTGCAGCGCCTGGCGCACGGGCTCCGTGTCCCCGGCGGTGAACAGTTCGGCGAGATACTCCATCGGGATCCGCAGCGTGTCGATGGCGCCGAAGAGGTTGTCCGCGTCCTCGCCGTCGTGACCGGTGTCGGTCAGCGCATCGACGATCGGCGACAGCGGCGGCACGTACCAGACCATCGGCATCGTGCGGAACTCCGGATGGAGCGGGAGCGCCACCCGGTATTCCTTGGCCAGGGCGTAGACGGGAGAGCGGAGCGCGGACTCCAGCCAGTCGTCGGGGATGCCGTCCCGGCGTGCCGCCGCGATCACCTGCGGGTCGGACGGATCGAGGAAAAGATCCAATTGCGCCTGATAGAGGTCCTTCTCGTCGGCGACCGATGCGGCGGCGCCGACCCGGTCGGCGTCGTAGAGGATGAGGCCGATATAGCGCAGGCGCCCCACGCAGGTTTCTGAGCACACTGTAGGGAGGCCGACTTCCACACGGGGATAGCAGAACGTGCACTTCTCGGCTTTGCCGGTGCGGTGGTTGAAGTAGACCTTCTTGTACGGGCAGCCTGTCACGCACATCCGCCAGCCCCGGCAGCGGTCCTGGTCGACGAGGACGATGCCGTCCTCGGAGCGCTTGTAGAGCGCGCCCGAAGGGCAGGATGCGACACACGAAGGGTTCAGGCAGTGCTCGCAGATGCGCGGCAGGTAGAACATGTACGCCTGCTCGTACTCGAAGCGCACCTTCTCCTCTGCCTGACGGCGGATGCGTTCGACGATGGGGTCGCCGTCGCACACCTCGGCCCCGCCGCCGAGGCTGTCGTCCCAGTTCGCGCTCCACTCGATGCGCATCGGCTCGCCGGAGATGAGCGACTTGGGCTGCGCGACCGGGAAGTCGTCGCCCAGCGGCGCGGTGGTGAGCTTCTCGTAGTCGTAGGTCCAGGGTTCGTAGTAGTCACGGATGTTGGGCAGTACCGGGTTGGCGAAGATGGTGAGCAGCTTGCGCAGGCGCCCGCCCGCCTTGAGCCTGAGACGCCCGCTGTGTGTGCGGACCCAGCCGCCCTGCCACCTCTCCTGGTCCTCGTAGCGCCGCGGGTAGCCCTGGCCGGGCCGGGTCTCGACGTTGTTGAACCAGACGTACTCGACGCCGCTGCGATTGGTCCATGCCTGTTTGCAGGTGACCGAGCAGGTGTGGCAGCCGATGCACTTGTCGAGGTTCATCACCATGGCCAGCTGAGCCATCACCTTCATCAGTACGTCACCTCCTGGGAGCGGCGACGGATCACCGTCACCTCGTCGCGCTGGTTGCCCGTTGGGCCCAGGTAGTTGAAGGCGAATGACAACTGCCCGTAGCCGCCGATCAGATGGGTGGGCTTGATCAGGATGCGGGTCAGCGAATTGTGGATGCCGCCGCGCCGCCCGCTGGCCTCGGCGATGGGGACGTCGACGACCCGTTCCTGCGCGTGGTGAACGTAGACGGTGCCGGTGGGCATCCGGTGCGAGACGATCGCGCGCAGCACCATCACACCGTTGCGGTTGACGGCCTCGACCCAGTCGTTGTCGCGCACCTCGATGGCCGCCGCGTCTGCGGGGCTCATCCATACGGTCGGACCCCCGCGGGAGAGCGAGAGCATGAACAGGTTGTCCTGGTACTCCGAGTGGATCGACCACTTCGAGTGCGGTGTCACGTACCGGACCGTGACCTGCCGCGCGCCGTCCGGGCCGATCTCGGGCTCTCCGAAGAGCCGGTGCATGTCCAGAGGCGGGCGGTAGATCGGCAGCGTCTCGCCGAATTCGTGCATCCAGTCGTGATCGAGGAGGAAGTGCATCCGGCCGGTGAGGGTGTGCCAGGGCTTGAGTTCCTCGACGTTGGTGGTGAACGCGGCGTAGCGCCGACCGCCGGTCTCGCTGCCGGACCACTCGGGGCTGGTGATCACGGGGACGGGCTGGGCCTGGGTGTCAGCGAAGGTGATGCGCCGCTCCTCGCTGCCTTCGGCGAGATGAGCGAGCGGCTGCCCGACCCGCTGCTCCGCGGTGCGGAACCCCTGTACGGCGAGTCGGCCGTTGGTGGAGCCGGACAGGGCCAGGATGGCGTCGGCCATCTTGGCGTCGGTGTCCAGGGCCGGTCTTCCGTCGCCCGCTCCCCCGAGCATCACTCCGCCTGTTGCGGCGAGCCGTGCGACCTCCTCGTCGGGGCGGTAGGTGACGCCCTTGGTGGTCAGCCCGAGCTGCTCGGTGAGCGGTCCGAGTGCGGTGAGCTTGTCGGCGACCGCGGCGTAGTCGCGCTCGACCACGGTGAATACCGGCATCGTGCGGCCGGGCTGCGGGGCGACGTCCCCGGTGCGCCAGTCGCCGACGGTGCCGAGCGGCTGTGCCGTCTCGCCCGGCGTGTCGTGCTGCAGCGCTGTGGCGACGAGATCACGCCGCACTCCGAGGTGTTCCCGTGCCAGCTCGCTGAACCTGCGCGCGATCGCCGTGAACGCGGCGAAGTCGGACCGGGTCTCCCAGGGCGGGTCGATCGCCGGGTTGAACGCGTGGACGAACGGGTGCATGTCGGTCGAGGACAGATCGTGCTTCTCGTACCACGTCGCGGCGGGCAGCACCACATCGGCGAGCAGCGTGGAGCTGGTCATCCGGAAGTCCAGCGCCAGCAGCAGGTCGAGCTTCCCCTCGGGCGCCTCCTTCCGCCACGTCACATCGCGGGGCCGGAGGTCAGGCGGGGTCTCCTGCGCGCGCAGGCTGGTGTGCGTGCCGAGCAGGTGCTTGAGGAAGTACTCGTTGCCCTTGCCCGAGGAGCCGAACAGATTCGCGCGCCACAAGGTCAGGCAGCGCGGCCAGTTCTCCGCAGCGTCGGGGTCCTCGCAGGCCCAGCCCAGCTCGCCCGCGGACAGCTTGCGGGTGATGTACGCCGATGTCTCCTCGCCACCGGCAGCCGCCTCGTCGGCCAGGTCGAGCGGGTTGCGGTCGAACTGCGGGTAGGAGGGCATCCATCCGAGCCGCGCGGACAGGGCGAGCGTGTCAGCAGTGTGCATCCCGGCCAGGTCGCCGCGGGCCAGGGGCGAGGTGAGCGCGTCGGCGCGATATCCGTCGTACCGCCACTGGTCGGTGTGCGTGTACCAGTAGGCCGTGCCGATCATCTGCCGGGGCGGGCGCTGCCAGTCCGTCGCCATCGCCAGCGTGGACCAGCCGGTGAAGGGCCGGCACTTCTCCTGGCCGACGTAGTGCGCCCAGCCACCGCCGTTGCGGCCCATGGCTCCAGTGAGCATGAGCAGCGCGAGGATCGCGCGGTAGGTCGCGTCCCCGTGGAACCACTGGCAGATACCCGCCCCCATGATGATCATCGTCCGGCCCTCGGACCGCTCGGCATTGCGCGCCATCTCCCGGGCCACCCGGATCGCCGCACCGGCCGGCACCGAGGTCAACTGCGCCTGCCATGCCGGGGTGCAGGGCCGCCCGGCGTCGTCGTACCCCGTAGGCCAGTCGCCGGGCAGGCCCTCGCGGCGGACGCCGTACTGCGCGAGCATCAGGTCGAAGACCGTTGTCACCAACCGGCCTCCGATCCGCCGCGCCGGGACTCCGCGGCGCACCACGGCACCCGTCGCCTCCGCTGTATCGAAGCGCGGGAGCAGCACCTCGACCGGCTCCGCCCGCTCGCCGAGATCGCCGAGATCGCCGAGGAGAGTCAACTGCGGGGCGATGTCGCCGAGATCAAGATTCCAGCGGCCCAGACCCTCGTCGGTCCACCGGTCGCCCAGCGTCCCGCCCGGCACCGCAGGCTCTCCGGTTCGGCCGTCGATGAGCACGGTCCTCCACTGCGCGCCCTCTGCCGTCTCGCCGAGGTCGGAGGCCCGGAGGAATTTGCCGGGTACGCATGCCCCGGTGTGCTCCTCCAGCGTCACGAGAAACGGCAGGTCGGTGTAGCGCTGCACGTAGTCGACGAAGAACGGCACCCGGCGCTGGACGAAGAACTCAGTGAGGATCACGTGCCCCATCGCCATGGCCAGCGCCCCGTCGGTGCCTGGCTGGGCAGGCAGCCACTGATCGGCGAACTTCGTGTTGTCGGCGTAGTCCGGCGACACCACGACAACCTTCTGGCCCCGGTAGCGGGCCTCGGCCATCCAGTGCGCGTCGGGCGTACGCGTGACCGGGACGTTGGAGCCCCACATGATCAAGTAGGCGGCGTTCCACCAGTCGCCGGACTCCGGCACATCGGTCTGGTCCCCGAACACCTGAGGGGAAGCGACCGGCAGGTCGGCGTACCAGTCGTAGAAGGAGGTCATACAACCGCCGATCAGCTCGATGAACCTCGATCCGATCGCCTGCGAGACCATCGACATCGCCGGGATCGGCGAGAAGCCGGCGATACGGTCCGGGCCCCACCTCTTGATCGTGTGCACATGGGCGGCGGCCACCATCTCCACCGCCTCGTCCCACGTCACCCGCACATGGCCGCCCTTGCCACGGGCCTGCTGATAGCGGCGGCGCCGGTCCGGGTCACCCACCACGTCGGCCCACGCGAGCACGGGGTCGCCCAGTCGTGCCTTGGCCTCCCGGTACATCTCGACCAGGACTCCGCGGGCGTACGGGAAGCGCACCCGGGTGGGCGAGTAGGTGTACCAGGAGAAAGCCGCCCCCCGTGGGCAGCCGCGCGGCTCGTACTCCGGGGAGTCCGGGCCGACGGACGGATAGTCGGTCTGCTGGCTCTCCCAGGTGATGATCCCGTCCTTGACGTAGACCTTCCACGAGCACGAGCCGGTGCAGTTCACGCCGTGCGTCGAGCGCACGACCTTGTCGTGGCTCCACCGGTCCCGGTAGAAGACGTCGCCCTCGCGCCCGCCCTTGCGAAAAACCGCCCGCAGATCGGGTGAGACATCGCGCCGGGTGAAGAAGTGACCGGCCCGCAACAGCGCATCCGCTGCGGCGCCTGCTTCACCGCGCCCGGCGGGTGCAGCAGAGGTCCTGGGCATCCCGGCGTCCGTCACGGCCGTCACCTCGTCTACGCATTCCAAATGAGAACCAATCCGGCAAACTACCCCGGCAGGTCTCCGTTGCATGGTTCATATGCCGTCGGACCGATGCGCCGACAGGGGCCGAAGGTCCCACCGCCCGGGTCCAGCGGGCCCTCCCGCCGACGGCCTTCCCCGCGGAGCATCACCCGAAGAGAGGTGCGGTCCTTCAACCTCAGATATCAAGTTCGGATGTGAAGTGACGTAAGCGAGGCAAGCCCGGGAGACAGACATCCGGAGAGGAAGTGCGATGAGCCGGAGCCCCGAGAGACAACCAACCAATGCAGCGGCCACTCCGCAGCCGGCACGGATGCTCGCTCTTGCCACCGCCGGGTTCATGCTCTGCTTCTGGGCCTGGGCTCTGCTGGCCCCGCTCGGCCCGACGCTGCGGGACGAGCTGGACCTCACCTCGTTCCAACAGTCGCTCGTCGTCGCGGTGCCGGTGATCGTCGGCTCGCTCGGCCGGATCCCCGTCGGTGCCCTCACCGACCGCATCGGAGCGCGCCGGATGTTCCCCATCGTCGCCGCTCTGACGATCCTTCCCGTGCTCTACTTGGGCCATCTGGCCGACTCCCTGGCCGAGGTGCTTGCCGGTGGCTTCTTCCTCGGCCTGGGCGGCACGACGTTCGCCATCGGCGTGCCGTTCGTCAACGCCTGGTACCCGCCCGAGCGACGTGGACTGGCTCTCGGAATCTTCGGCATCGGCACCGGCGGCACCGCCCTCTCGTCCTTCACCACCGTCCAGCTGGCCGATGCATTCGCGCGAAGCTTCCCCTTCGATCTGGTCGCCGGTCTCCTGGCCGGCTATGCCCTGGCGGCCCGCCTCCTCCTTCGCGACAGGCCCGGACGTGCAGTCGGGGCCGGGTCGCTGCTGGCGCGCACACGGGCCACGCTGCGGATGCCCGCCACCTTGCAACTGGCCTTCCTCTACGCCATGTCCTTCGGCGGCTTCGTCGCGTTCAGCGTCTACCTGCCCACCTACCTCACCACCGCGTACGACCTCGGGCGCTCCGACGCCGCTCTGCGGACAGCAGGCTTTGTCGTGATGGCCGTCGCCATGCGCCCGGTCGGCGGGTGGCTCTCCGACCGGATCCACCCCGTACCCGTGCTCGTCGCCACGTACGCCATGATCTGCGCGCTCGCGCTGGTCGCGGCGCTCGAAGCAGCCCTGGTCCCGGTCGGGACGCTCGCCTTCCTCGGGACGGCAGCCGGCCTGGGAGCGGGCTCGGGCGCCGTCTTCGCACTCGTCGCCCGGCTGGTACCGCCGGAGCGCGTCGGCGCGGTCACCGGAGTCGTCGGCGCCGCGGGCGGGCTCGGCGGCTTCTTCCCGCCCCTGGTGATGGGCGTGGTCAAGAGCATCACCGACGACTACACGTGGGGGTTTGTGCTGCTCGCCATCACCTCCGCCGGTGCGGGCGCGCTGACCGCGACCGTCGTGCGCCGACGTGCCCATGCGACAGCTCAGGCATGATCTGGAAAGCCAGGCCTGCCCGTTGTCCGTCGCGTCCGCCCGGAGAGCTTCCTCGGTCAGCTGCTCCCCGACATCTACAGCACTTGGGAGAGCAGGAATCCGTGTGCCAGCCGCGCTCCTCGGGCTGCCTGCTCCGCCGTTTTCGTGTCTTTCGACGGGATCTCCTCCAAGCCCTCGGCGAGTACCCGGACGGCCTGGGCCAAGACCTGCACCTGGGACTCCGAGAGGCGTAGTCGTTCGTACACGTTCGGGGCGACGTTCTGTGTCATCGAGCGCCTCCATACAACGGATCGCAGCCGCCCAGCTCGGCTGGGTCTTCCCAGGTAACCGTCCCTTTCGGCGATGAGGCCGCCGGCTGCATCGTCGCGCCTCTCCTCAGTCCGGTTCCATGCAGGGGCGGCGGAAGACTGGGGCCCGGCCGGTGCCGTAAGGGCGTACGGCTGCCAGCGCCTGGACGACCGCGGCCTCCAAGGGACCGCTGGTGTCGACCGTGACGGCCTCCGTCCATGGCGATTCCCTGCTCGCCATGGCGGTGGCCACGTGGAGTCCTGCGTCGGATGCTCCGGGGGCGCGCGTACTCAGGCGGGCCGCCGACACCTCGCCCGGAACCTGGCAGTGCAGGGCAACCAGGTGGGCGCTGACGCGTTCGGCCATGCCCAGGGCAGCTTCGCGCTGTTCCGCATCGGACCAGGTGGCGTCCAGGACGACGGACTCTCCCGAGGACAGCAGGGCGGATGCACGGTCGAGCAGGGCCGCGTAGGTCTTGGCGGTCCACTCGGGTGTGTACAGGCCCTCGCCGTAGCCGGTCGCCGCGGACTGTTCCGCCGGGATGCCCGCCAGCTCCTTGCGGAGGCGGTCGCTGCTGAGAAGCGTGACGCCGAGGCGATCAGCCAGCGCGCCGGAGAGTGTGGACTTCCCGCTGCCCGGTAGCCCGCCGACGAGCGTCAGGCCGACAGCGGACGTCCGCAGGTGACGCAGCGCCGTCAACACCAGTCGCCGTGACGCGGCCTCCGCGCCGGGCGCGCCCTGCCGGGCCTGGATCAGGGAGACCTTGGCACGGACGAACGCGCGGTAGGCGACATAGTGGTGCCGCAGGGACGGCGGTGCCGGGTCTCCGGAGTACTCGCTGTACTGGGCGAGGAAGAGCCCTGCGGCCTCCGGGGCTCCCAGCTGTTCCAGGTCCATGGCGAGGAATGCCGCGTCGTCGAGGCCGTCGACGTAGCGCAGGTGGTCGTCGAACTCCAGGCAGTCCAGGACGCGGGGGCCGTCGTCGAGGCAGAAGATGTCCTCGGCGAGCAGGTCGCCGTGGCCGTCGACCATCCGCCCCTGCGCGATGCGCGTGTCGAACAGCTGCTTGCGGCCCGCGAGGTAGCGGCGCACCAGCCGCTCGACCTCCTCCACGTCGTCCGGAGCGTGTCCGTCGTCGGTCAGAGCGCGGACCTGCGCGAAACTCGCTTCCCAGCGCGACGACAGCGCGTCCCGGGTGCCCTGCTCGTCCACGTCCCGGCTGCGGGGCGCATCCGCGTGGTGGGTGGCGAGCTGCCGGGCTACGGTCCGCAGGGCATCGTCGACGAGGACGCCTTCACTCACCAGCCGGGAGAGGCGGCGCTCCGCCGGCATGCGGCGCATCACAACGAGGGTTTCTGGAGTGTCCGCGCCCGGGCTTCGAAATTCTCCCAGGCCCACGTAGACGTCGGGGGCGAAGCGACGGTTGAGAGCAAGTTCCCGCTCGCACGCGGCTCGCCGAGCCGCCACGGTGGAGTAGTCCAGGAACTCCAGGTCCACCGGCTTCTTGAGCTTGTAGGCGCGATCGCCGACGAAGAAAACGACCGCCGTATGGGTCTCGCACACCTCTGCTCGGGAGAGCGGCGGTGTATCGATGCCGGTGCCTGTCCGGAGCACGGATGCGTCGGTTCGGTGCGTGGACATCGTGCGCCTCCCTGTGGTGGTCGGCTCATTCACGGCCGCCTGTGCTGTCCAGCGTGCGGTCGTCCCCCGTTCGGGGGCATATGTCGAGGAGTACCCCAAACCACCCCTCAGCGCATACGGTCCGCGATGTCGCGCTGGTTCGGGCCCAAGGGGCTGGGCGATCTCACCGGCCAGGGCGCGGTCAGCCTGGCCGTCGCCGCGCGGCCCGGCCGTCGTGGAGCACCAGACCGCCGCTTCGCGAACATCGTCTGTTCGACCACGGAGTGCGGCGCCACGGACCGCCTACGTACTGCTGGCGGAACTCGCAGTGTCGTCGGTCCGGTACGCGATGCGTTCCGAGACCGAAACCACGCCGTCCACGCTCCGACACAGCCGCACAATGATCGGGATCAGACTCTTGACGTCGACGGACCCGCCGAGCGTGACCTGCCCTTCGTGCACCTCCGCGGTCACCTGCGAAGGGCCGAGGCGCATCGTCGACTGCAGCACATCCCCGTTGATCTCGTCGCGGATGGCGTCATCGCGGCGCAGGAAGATCCGCAGCAAGTCGCTGCGGCTCAGGATGCCCTGCAGCCTGTCCGCCGCGTCCACCACGGGCAGCCGCTTGACGTTCTGTACTGCCATCAGGCGAGCCGCCTCGACAACGGTCCAATCCGGACGCGCACACACGGCCGGAGCCGACATCAGCTCTTCGGCGCGGGCTCCCTCGGCTTTGGCTCGCTCCCACGCCTCCGGATGCGGCATCGGCACCCGACCCGACGGGTCGGACTGGCCGGACGACTTGCGCAGCAGGTCTGCCTCGGACACCACACCCATGGGGCGGTCCAGATCATCCACGACGGGTACGGCAGTGACATCGTTCTCGGCAAGCAGCCTGACGATCTCTTTGAACGGCACATCGCGCCGCACCCGGACGACCTTCCGGGTCATGAGCTCTCCGACTGTTCGGTGGTGCATTCCGCCCTCCCTTCGGCGTCGTGACAGCCAGTCACTGTCACGGATCAAGCCTGTCAGTGACCGGCCGTCATCGGATGAGCCGTCCGGCCCCCATCTGGGGCCGATCGGGCCGAGACCGGCCCGTCCGGCCCTCGGGACCCGGGCTTCTCGACCCATGCGCCGGCACACCACACGTGGCACTGGGGGTACAGAGACGGCTCGCAGGAGCGGTGGTGATCATGCGAGCCCACCTTGGCGATCAACTCGTCGTCGAAAACCCGAACACCGAGGACCGCCTCGTCGGCATCGTCACGCGACGCGAACTGCTCCAGGTCTTCCTGCGGCCCGATGCCGAGATCCGCCGCGAGGTGATTGACGACGTGCTGATGCGTGCGCTCTGGCTCCCGCCCGAGACAGTCCGTGTCGACGTGCGTGACCGCGTCGTGGCCCTGACCGGGCGGCTGGAGAAGTGATCACAATGACTCGCACCACATGCGCCCGTACGAGGCCGTCGTACTCGGAGGCGCGCTCCGCATGGGGCGCTGGCACCGGGATGCACGGCGCTTTGCCCGGCGCCACCGTCATGCTCTGGCCGGGCGGCCGCTGTGGCTGTAGCAGTGGCCCCCTCGACCCGTCGGCTCTGGAACGGGACATCCCTGCCGTGCGCGGCGTCCGCCAGGTCGAGCGTCGACTGGGAGCGCTGGAGCACGTCACGTTCGGTGGACGGCCGGCGGACGACCGCGATTACCAAAGCGGGGCAGAACTGGGCCTGTCGGGCCGCGGACAGGGCCGCCCGGCCCTTCCCCGGCGCCGATCGGGTGACTGAAGCTGAGCACGGACAGCGGCCCCGCAGGAGAAACCGGCGAGTGCGGCCCGGACGGCTCACCGGTCATCAGCGAGGAAGCCGCGCGCTCGAAACGGAGGCCCAGCAATGAGTACCCCCTCCCCCACCCGTATGACCGCCGTTCTGTCCCCCGAGCACCGTGCCCGGCTACTGGGCATCACCCGGGACGTCAAATTCTCTGAAGGGACCCGTATCTTCGAAGAAGGCCGCCCCGCCGACCGGTTCTGGATCATCCAGTCCGGCACTATCGCTCTCGACATCCAAGTTCCGGGACGGCGCCCGGCAGTGATCGAGAACCTGGGCTTCGGTGAACTCGTGGGCTGGTCCTGGCTGTTCCCACCGTATGTGTGGCAGTTCGGCGCCGAGGCCATGACACCCGTACGCGCCCAGGAGTTCGACGCGTCAACGGTGCGGATGATGATGGATGCCGACCCTGCCTTCGGCTCCGCGATCGGACACTGGGTCGGCAGGGTGTTTGCTCACCGGCTGCATGCCGCCCGTATCCGCCTGCTCGATCTGTACGCGCCTCACGGCAGCGGCATGACTCTGTGACCGGCGTCCGGGAGCCCCGCCATGCCCGATTCCCCGCACACAGTGAGCGATGTCATGACCCACACCGCAGTCGCGGTGGGGCGCCATGCGACCTACAAGGAGATCGTGGAGCTGATGGAGCAGTGGAAGGTCAGTGCCTTGCCGGTACTGGAGGGCGAGGGCCGTGTGATCGGCGTGGTCTCGGAGGCCGATCTGCTCCCCAAGGAGGAGTACCGCCTCGACGACCCCGCACAGGCGGACCGGCCGCTGTCCGACATGGCGAAGGCGAGGGCGGTCTCCGCAGAGGAGCTGATGTCGAGCCCGGCCGTCACCGTTCACGCGAGCGCCACGGTCGCCGAGGCCGCACGCATCATGGCGCGCCGTCGCGTCAAGCGCCTGCCCGTGGTCGACGATGTCGGCCTGCTGGAAGGTGTCGTCAGCCGCAGCGACCTGCTGAAGGTGTTCCTCAGGCCCGACGAGGCCATCGCCGACGAGATCCGTCGTACCGTCATCCAGCACCTTCCGCCCGCGGCACAAGTGGAAGTCTCCGTCACCGACGGCGTGGTCACCCTTCACGGCAACCTCAGGGACCGGGCGCTGGTCTCCCTGCTTGCCCGGGCCGCCCGCGCGGTCGAAGGCGTCGTGGAGGTCCGCCTCAGCCTCAACAACCAGGCACCCCCAGCGCCCTGAGGCATCAGCACGACAACCTCGGTCCGGGCACGTCAAGGCGAAAAGGGCCCATCCGCTTCTCGCGGATCCTGATTGCGTGGTGCACGGCCACGAGCCGCTTCTCCACGTCCTCGTCCAGGGCCCTTTCCGTCAATTCCATGGAAACACGGGGCGTGCGCTGCTGCCAGGGCCGAACAGTCCCACCGTCGGTGCCGCTCGGCCCCACCTCTCCCGTACCGCTTGACGACTACTGCTTGACGACCAATCGCCGCAGCCATGGCTGCCTGCTGAGCCGGGCGGCGGCGAAACCGGCCAGACCCACGGCCGCGGCCACAGCGACATCCGTCCCGCCGAGCGGCTCGGTTTCAAGTACCGAACGCAGGAACGGTACGTACAGAGCCGCCGCCGCGAGACCGGCCGAGGCGAGCACCGCCGCCGGCAGGAAGAGGTTTTCCCGTGTGAGAAGGCGGTCCCGCAGCCCCATGACGACCCCGAGCTGTGCGGCCAGCAGGGACAGGAACAGCACGCTCTGCCAGGGGGCATCCACGGCACGGGCCGAGAGGCCTGCAGCGAGGCTTGCCATGGTGACCACGGCTGCGAGGAAGAGCACCCGTTGCCACAGGCCGTGCCCCAGCACGTGCTGATGCGGCGGGCGCGGGGGCCGGTGCATGGCGCGCGGGGACACTGGCTCCGCCCCCATCGCGACCCCGGTCAGGCCATGGGTGAGGAGATTGATCCACAGGATCTGCCCCGCCCGCAGCGGCAGTGACAATCCGAGCAGGGGGCCGACGAGCATCACCAGGATCTCTGCGGTGCCCCCGGCGAGTCCGTAGACGAGGAAGCGCCGGATGTTGTCGTACACGCGGCGCCCCTCCTCGACCGCCGCGACCACGGTGCACAACTCGTCGTCGGTGAGCACCAGATCGGCCGACTGTCTCGCCACCTCGGTGCCTCGCCGCCCCATGGCGACGCCGATGTCCGCCTGTCGTAGTGCGGGTCCATCGTTGACGCCGTCACCGGTCATCGCCGTCACGTCCCCGTGGTCGCGCCAGGCTTCGACGATGTCCAGCTTCTGCTGCGGGTCCGTGCGGGCGAACACCCTTACCGCCCTGAGGTCGTCCACGGCTCCCGCCGCAAGGGACTGACCTGTGACGACCTCGCCCGGCTCACTGTCGCGGGACAGCAGACCGACGCGCGTGGCGATGGCCCGTGCGGTGGCGGGATGGTCACCGGTGATGAGCACGGGCGTGATGCCCGCGGCCCGGCACGCGGCCAGCGTGGCGGCTGCCGCCGGCTTCGGAGGATCGTTGATCGCCGCCAGGCCTAGCAGCCGCAGCCCCGATTCGGCGTCCGCTGCCCGCGCCGGAGCCTCGGTCCGCTCGCCGCAGGCCACAGCCAGCACCCGGTATCCCCCCGCGGCGAGCAGCGCTGCCTCATCCCGGGCCCGATCGAGGAGCTGCGCGGGCTCGTCGAGCACAGCGGGGTCGAGGACTGCTTCCGGAGCGCCTTTCAGACACACCATCACTTGCCCTGACGGCGTTCCGTGGAGTGTGCTCATGCGCTTGCGCAGGCTGTCGAACGGTGCTTCGTCGGTCCTCGGGTAGGTCTGGTGCAGCGTGCTCGGTTGCTCGCAGCGCGCTTTGGCCGCGGCCGTCAGCAGCGCGGCTTCAGTGGGGTCGCCGAGGGCAGTCCAGCGGGTGCCGGTGTCGTCGGACGGTTCGTCCGGTGGGCGCAGCGCGGCGTCGTTGCACAGCGCTGCGATGGTCAACAGCTTTTGTACGGGCCTGAGTTCGGCGGGCTCCGCTGCCCGGCCGTCGACGCGTACGTCGCCGGACGGCTCGTACCCAGTGCCGGTGAAGTCGACGGCGCCCTCGGGTGTCCAAATGCGCTCGACGACCATGCGGCCTTCGGTGAGAGTGCCGGTCTTGTCCGTCGCCAGTACGGTCACCGATCCGAGCGTCTCCACGGCGGGGAGGCGTCGTACGACGGCGTGGCGTGCGGCCATGCGCCGCGCGCCGAGGGCCAGTGCCAGCGTGACGACGGCCGGGAGCGACTCGGGTACGGCGGCGACGGCAAGGCTGATCGCGGTCACCGCCATGGTGCCCGGTGCCAGGCCACGTATCAGGCCAAGGGCGAACACCAGCAGACACAGTGCCAGGGTGGCCACGGCGAGAACCCGTCCCAGTGCGGCCAGACGCCGCTGCAGAGGTGTCGCCTCGAGTCGCCCTTCCAGCAGTGCGGCGATGCGGCCCAGTGCGCTGGCGGTCCCGGTGGCGGTCACCGTCGCGATGCCCCTGCCCCGGACCACGACAGTGCCCGCGCTCAGCATCGCCGCCCCCGGCCGTCCGGAGCGCAGGTCCTTGTCTACTGGTACGGATTCACCGGTCAGCATGGACTCGTCGAGGAGCAGCGCCGATGCCTGCTTGAGGAGCGCGTCTGCGGGAACGATGTCCCCTTCGCCGAGTGCCAGTACATCGCCGGGGACCACTTCGGCCGCGGGCACCTCCCGCTCGGAACCGCCGCGCAGGACACGTGCGTTCGGTGCTGACATGGCGGAGAGTGCGGCAACTGCGTTGTCGGCTCTGACCTCCTGGATCACTCCCACCGTGGTGTTCACGACGATCACGAGGGCGATGACGACGGAGTCGGCGTGGTCCCCGATCGCCACGGTCAGTGCCACGGCCCCGAGGAGGACCATGATCAGCGGATCCCTGAGCTGTGCCACCACGCGCGTGTGCAGGCGCACGGTTCTCCGCGCGGCCACCTCGTTGCGGCCGTATTCGGCGAGGCGGCGTGCCGCATCCTCTTCGGTGAGCCCTCGACGGCGCTCGTCGGTGACAGGCGGTGTGCGGGCGGGGTGCGAGGTCACGTGGGTGCTCCGATCGACGGCGACGGGGCCGGTGTGAAGCGGATCAGGTCATCGCGTGCTTCGTGGGCCGCAGTTCACGGGGTGGGAACCGTGATCACCGGGCAGAGCGCTCGGTGCAGCAGGCCGTGGACGACCGATCCCAGCCGCATGCCGGTGTACCGGCCCCGGCAGCCGACCACGACGGCCAGTGCATGCGCGGAGGCCCGCGCAAGCTCCTCGACCGGATGTCCGCGGACCACCTCGTGCGTCAGAGCCACATCCGGGTACTTCTCCGACCAGCCCGCCGTTGTTTCCGACAGCAGCCGTCGGCGCTCCCGCATCGCCTCCGCCTCGCCCGTGAACGAGACCACCGGTGGCGGCCAGATCCAGAGGGCACGCAGGCCGGCCCCCGCAGGCTTGCTTCCTCGAAGGCCTGGGCGACGGCGGCGCGCGAAGCCTGACTGCCGTCGACGCCGACAACCAGGTAGGGCGGCTGCTGCGTCACATGCTCGGGCTCTCCCACGACGACGACCGGGCAGTGGGACTGTGCGCCGACCGGCACCACCACCGAACTCGCGCTGAAGAACTCCTCCGCCCGGCCCAGCCGACGCGAGCCGAGGACCACCATCCGGGCCTGCTCCGAGTGGCGGCAGAGCGCCGGGGCGGGAACCCCGTCGAGCAAGTCCGTCATCACCTCAAGCTTCCCGTGCCGAGCCCGTGCCCATGAGGCAGCGGAGGTGAGCGCCTCGTCTCCTCGCCGCCGCAGCTCGATGTGGTGCCCGGTGGCATCGACGTGGCGTGTGTCGTGCAACGGCGGCACGGCCAGCAGCAGCCGAAGGGCAAGGTGCCTGCGGTGGGCCTCGTCGGCGGCCCAGGCAAGTGCGGGGCGGGACCGGTGCTGCGGGTCGACGCCGACGATCATCTCGCGGCGCTCTGCGAGGGCTGTCACTGTTCCTCCCGGCGTTTTTTGCTCTCGCGCGGAATGAGCTCCACGGGGCATTCGGCGTGGTGCAGAACCGCATGCGTCACCCGTCCCAGCGTGGGGCCGAAGGCGTCGGGCGGCCGCCGGCCGCCCATGACGAGCAGGTCGGCGTGACGCGATGCCTCGACGAGAGCGCCGGCGACTGATGTGCCCTCGTCCACGTCCGCGGTCACGGCGAGTTCGGGGAATTCATCCCGAATCCGGTCGGCCACCACCGAAACACGTTGCAGGTGCTGTTTGGCGATCTCGTCGATGCCGTCCAGCATGGTGGCCACGCTGCCCACGTACCGCAGCACCTGCCAGACGCTCAGCAGACGCAGCGATGCCTTGCGGAGTTCCGCGCCGCGCGCCGCGTGCCGGACGCAGTCGAAGTCGTCCTCGTCGCGGACGGCGGCCACCACCACACCGGTCTCCGCCCCTTGTGCTGCGCCCCTGACCACCACTACAGGGACCGTCGCACCCGCCGCCACGCGGAGTCCGACGGAGCCGAGCAGCAACACGGCGAACCCTCCGTAGCCGCGGTTGCCCACGACGATCGTGCCGTGGTTGCCAGCAGCGTCGTGCAGGCTGACGATCGGCTCCCGTTGGCTCAATTCCCTGTTGATCTGCAGTTCGGGGTACTGCTCCGCCAGCCGGTCCGCCGTGTCCTTGAGCACGTCGCGCCCGCGCTGGCGCTCGCGCTCGACGGTCTCGACCGAGGCGTACAGGGCTTTCCGGTAGGTGTCGGCGGCGTACAGGAGGCGCAGCGGCCTCCCCCGCCGGTCGGCCTCGGCCGCGGCCCAGTCTGCAGCCGTCGCCGCATTCGCCGAACCGTCCACGCCCACGACCACTGTCCCGAGTTCCGGGCCGCCCACAGTGCTGCCGCCCATGGCTCCTCCTTGCCGAGTTCCATCGGGGATCACTCCTCACGGTGTCACCACGAGATCAGCATGGAGAGGGCCACAGGGGTCCATGGCAGGGCCGAAGGTCCCTGTCCGGCCGAGGCTGATCCATTCGGTCCGCTCCGAGGACCTCTCGGCCCTGTGCGCGCGGGCGGGATTCGTTCCACGCTGGCATGCAGGACGGCCTGATCCGGCAGGTGAAGGAAAGGACTGGCGCGCCATGAGGCACCGCAGTGTCGCAGACCTGATGTCCCCCACGGCTGTGAGCGTGCAGCGGGGCACCCCGTTCAAAGAGATCGCCCGCCTCCTCGACGAATACGGCATCACCGCCGTACCCGTGATCGACGACAACGAGCGGCCGGTCGGAGTCGTCTCCGAGGCCGACCTGCTGCGCAGACAGACATCGAGAGGCACATCCAGCGCGGCCGAGGGCCTCATGTCCAGTCCGGCGATCGTCGCGCAGCCGGGGTGGAGCGTGGTCCGGGCGGCCAGGATCATGGAGAAGAACAGGATCAAACGGCTGCCCGTGGTCGACGAATCGGGCCGTCTGGTCGGCGTGATCAGCCGCAGCGACCTCGTGCAGCTGTTTTTGCGGCGGGACCTGGCGATCCAGGAGGAAATCCTTGAGGACGTCGTCACCCACACCCTTGGTCTGCCGCCTTCTGCGCTGACGGTCGAGGTCACCGACGGCAGAGTCACTCTCAGCGGCACTGTGGCGCGCAAGAGCCTCATCCCCATCACCCTGCGGCTGTGCGAGAGCGTCGACGGAGTGGTGGATGTGATCGAGCGACTCACCTACGACATGGACGACTCCGCGGCTGCGAAGGGCGGCGACCGCAATGTCTGAGGTGACCACGACCGATCTGTACGAAGTGACGATGGCCATGTCCTACCTGCGGGAAGGGATGCGCGCTCCAGCCACTTTCAGTTTGTTCGTGCGGGACTTGCCGCCCGGCCGCGGGTTCCTGGTGGCCGCCGGCCTGGAGCCGTCGCTCGACTACCTGTCCCGTTTCCGCGTCGGTCCGCACGACGTGGAGGAATTCGCCGAGGCCCTGCACCGGCCGGCCCTGGACCTTGAGCTGCTGCTCGGCCTGGGATTCGACGGCGAGGTGCGTGCTGTCCCCGAGGGGCGGCTCGTGTTCGCCGGAGAGCCGCTGCTGGAAGTGACCGCACCACTGCCGCAGGCACAGCTCGTCGAGACCTTCCTGCTCACTCAGCTGTGCCATCAGACGGCGGTCGCCTCCAAGGCGGCCCGCTGTGTCATCGCAGCCGCAGGGCGGCCCGTGGTGGACTTCTCACTGCGTCGCGCGCACGGGCCGCAGGCAGGATTCCAGGCCGCCCGGCTGGGCGCACTGGTCGGCTTCGCGGGCACCAGCAACGT
The DNA here is from genome assembly GCF_042888805.1 of Streptomyces sp. NPDC002730. NCBI lineage: Bacteria > Bacillati > Actinomycetota > Actinomycetes > Kitasatosporales > Streptomycetaceae > Streptomyces > Streptomyces sp. NPDC002730. Next base: position 46,575 of record NZ_JBIAQG010000017.1, on the reverse strand, counting down.
GGCCGCGGCGACGAGGCTCGGCATACCCGCTTCGGGCACCATGGCTCACTCGTACATTGAGGCCTTCCCGGGCGAGGAGGAGGCGTTCCGGGGATTCGCGCGTACCCATCCCGGACCGGTGACCTTCCTTGTCGACACGTACGACACCGATGGCGGAGTCGCGATCGCGGCACGGGTGCTCAAGGAGCTCGGGCGCGGTCCCGGCTGCGCCATTCGTCTCGACAGCGGTGACCTCGGGGCTCTCGCGTGCCGGGCACGGGACATTCTCGACGCCGGCGGCCTCACGGACGTCGGCATCATCGCCAGCGGTGGCCTGGACGAGTACGCAGTGGACGAGCTCGTGCGGGCCGGCGTCCCGATCGATGTGTATGCCGTCGGTACCCGCGTCGGCGTGGCCGCGGACGCGCCCTACCTCGACGCGGCGTACAAACTGGTGGAGTACGAAGGGCGGCCGGTCATGAAGCTCTCCTCCGCGAAGGTGACGGCCCCCGCGCCGAAGCAGGTCTTCCGCCGGTCCGGCCGCGCCGACGTGATCGGCGTGTGGAACGAGGACCCACCACCCGGCGCGGAACCTCTTCTCTGCACGGTCATGCGCGGGGGCTGGGGGACGCCGGACCGCCTGTCGGACGCCCGCGCGCGGTTCGACGCCGACCTCGCCGCTCTCCCGGCATCGGCACGGCGTATCCACAGCCCCGAACCAATCCGCCCGGTCACATCCAGGCGGCTGGCGGCCATGACGGCCGTGGTACGTCGCCGTATCGAGGAGGAGATACGGACATGAAACTCAGCAAGGTCGCAAGCGTGATGGTGGGCGAGGTCATCTCGGTCACGCCTGCCACGCCGTTCAAAGATGTCGCCAAACTGCTCGCCGAGCACGACATCACCGGACTGCCCGTCCTCGACGACGACGGCAGAGTGCTCGGGGTCGTCTCCGAGAGCGACCTTCTCGTCCGTCAGGCGTCAGCCGGAGGAGCGGACGAGGAACCGCAGGAACCTCGGCACGGCCGGACCGCCCGCTCGACCGCGGACACGCGGGACGACAAGCGGGAAGGCCTCACCGCGGGCCTGCTGATGTCCGCACCCGCGATCACCGTCCATGCCGAAGACGCAGTCGCCGAGGCCGCCCGGACGATGCTCCGGCGCGGCGTCGAACGGCTTCCGGTGGTGGACGCCGAAGACCGCCTGGTCGGCATCGTCACACGGCGTGATCTTCTCCAGGTGTTTCTGCGCCCCGACTCCGAAATCCGCCGCCACGTGATCGAAGACGTGCTGAAGGACGTGCTGGGGCTGGCGCCGAACCTGATCGATGTCCATGTCGTCGACGGGGTGGTCACTCTGGAGGGGCAACTGAAGCGGCACAGTCAGATCCCTGTCGTACTGCAGCTCACTCAGCGGTTGGACGGAGTGGTGTCGGTGGTGGACCGCCTCTCTTCACGCGTCAACGATTCCGGGCTCACGCCGCCGGAGGGCACGAAGTACGGGTGGCCCTGGTGACCCCGGACGACAGGCCGGGCCAACCGGCCCTGTCGGAGCAGCCCGCCCGGCCCTCGTGTCACCGCCCCGCACCAGCAACGCCTCACGCGCCGCCGCGAGCGGAGTCCGCGGTGCTGCGATGCACCGACCTCGTCGGGCGCTTCCGTGAGCGCACCACGCACCCTCACTGTCGGCGCCGGCCTTGGCAAGCTGTGCGGCCGCTCGCCCTCGTGCCCGGGTGGCCGCGCACCGCCGGCCATGCCGGCCGCACGCATGGGCCGTCGACTCCTGGACCGTCCTGCTGTCCCAGAACGGCGGCGTCACCGACATCCTGCGCAATCTCATCATTCTGTCCGCTTTTGCCGCGGCACTGCTGACCTTGGCCTCATTCGGGCTTCGCCGGCAGCTGACCAGGGCGGCACCCGGCACAAGGAGCTGACCGCCATGACGACGACTCCCGCGGCGTACCGGCCCGTCAGAGTGGAGGCGGCGCTCGATTCGCCGCTGTCGCGCTGGCTGTGGCTGGTGAAGTGGATCCTCGTGATCCCGCACTACCTCGTGCTGTTCTTCCTGTGGATCGCCTTCGTCCTCGTCACCATCGTCGCGTTTTTCGCGATCCTGTTCACCGAGCGCTATCCGCGGTCGCTGTTCGACTTCAACGTCGGAGTGCTGCGCTGGACCTGGCGGGTCTCGTACTACGCGTACGGAGCACTGGGCACCGACCGGTATCCGCCGTTCAGCCTCGCCGAGGAGCCCGGCTATCCTGCCCGACTGGACATCGCCTACCCGGAGCGGCTGTCACGGGGCCTGGTTCTGGTGAAGTGGTGGCTGCTCGCCATCCCGCACTACATCGTGATCGGCTTCTTCATGGGCGGCTTCCACGCCGCATGGTGGAACGTGGGCCTGATCTCCGTGTTCGCCGTCATCGCGGCCGTCGTCCTGGCCTTCACCGAGAAATATCCGCGCGACCTCTTCGACCTGATCATGGGGCTGAACCGGTGGGTGCTGCGGGTCGCCGCGTACGCGGGTCTGATGACGGACGAGTACCCGCCGTTCCGGCTGGACATGGGTGGCGCGGATCCGGCCGACCGCCCGTGATCAGAGGAAGTCCCGCGCGGGGCACCAGGGCCGGTCGGTCCCATCGGGGGCCCCTCGGCCCCTCCTGTCACGGCGGCCGGACCAAGACGCTGGAACTGTGGCCGCACGCGCGGCCCCTGAGGAGGTCCGCACCATGACTCGCAACGTGACCGTCGGCCTGGACGGGTCGCCCGAGAGCCGTGCCGCCGCCGCATGGGCTGCCCGGGAGGCACTGCTGCGCGAAGTGCCCCTGCACCTCTTTCACGCCGAGGAGTGGCCCACGACCACCGCCATACCCATGGTCGGACCCGAAGTGCAGCAGCAGTGGGCCGACAAGGTTCTGGCCGATGCCGCCGACGAGCTGAGGCAGCGCCATCCCGGACTGAAGATCACCACACGACGGCTCTCCGGAAGGCCCGCTGCCGCCCTGCCCATCGAGGCGGGTGAGGCGGAGATGCTGGTGCTCGGCTCCCGGGGTCTTGGCGGCATCATGGGCTTCCTCATCGGCTCGGTCGGCATGGCCACGGTCAGTGCCACCGAGCAGCCGGTCGTGCTGGTACGGGCCCCCAAGCACCACGACAAGGAGTCCCGCACCAGGTCCGGCGGCGCCGAGCAGACCGACGCCGCATCCGTGTACCGCGACATGGTCGTCGGCCTGGACATCTACCAATCCTGCGACAAGCTCCTGGCCTTCGCCTTCGACGAGGCCGCACGGCGTGGCTGCACTCTCCGCGCCGTACACGGCTGGACGCTCCCTCTCCTGTTCAGCTACGCGCCGACGCTCGACCCCGGCATCCAGCTGGAAGTGGGCCGGCAAGTCGAGCAGGCCCTCAGCGACATGCTGCTGCCATGGCGGCAGAAGTTCCCGTCGGTGCAGGTTGTCGAGCGGGCTCTCATCGGTTCGCCTGCGCAGCAATTGGTGTACTCGGCGGCCGACGCCGATCTTGTGGTCGTCGGCCGGCGCCTCCGCCGGGCTCCCCTGGGTGGGCACATCGGCCCCGTCGCCCACGCGGTCATGCACCACAGCGCCGCACCCGTCGTCGTCGTCACCCACGACTGACCCCTCCCGGCAGGAGGATCAAGTGCCCTCACCACCGCTCGACTCGACCACCGTGACAGCCCTCGTCGAGGACGCCACGGCAGCCCCGTCCATGCACAACGCACAGCCCTGGAAGTTCCGGTACCTGAGCAGCACCGGAACGATGCAGCTGCGCGCCGATCCGGAGCGCACGATGCCCAAGTCGGACCCGACGCACCGTGCCGTCCATCTCGGCTGCGCCGCCGCGCTGTTCAATCTGCGCGTGGCCGCCGTGCACGCCGGCCGGGAACCGGTCACCACACTGCTCCCCGACCCCTCCGATCCGTGGCTGCTCGCCGAGGTGAACCTCGCCGATCCCGCGGGCCCAGAGCACGATCTCGCCCTACTCCACCCGGCTGTCCGCAAACGGCACACCAGCCGCCACCCCTTCACCGACGAGGAGATCCCGGACGACATCCTGGACGGGCTGCGCGGCGCCGCCCTGCTCGAAGGCGCCCGGCTGTACGTTCCCGACGCATGGCATGTGAAGTCCGTGCTGAACCTGGTGCACGACGCCGAGGGCCGTGAAGCGCTCCACCCCAAAGTGCGGGATGAGCTGGCTCGCTGGACCGACACGGGCGCCAAGGGTGACGCTTCGCGGCGGGAGGGAATCCCCGCCTATGCCTTCGGCCCCCGTCAGCACGATGTCACCGCTCCCATACGGGACTTCGCCGGCCGGCATCCCGTTCCCGGCCGTGGCTCCGCCACTTTCGAGAAGCAGCCCCGCCTCGCGCTGCTCGGTACGGCCGACGACCGGGCGGAGGACTGGCTGCGAGCGGGTCAGGCGATGGAGCGGGTTCTGCTCCAGGCCACGCTGGACGGGTTGGTCACGTCCCTGACGTCGCAGGCCCTCGAATGGCCGGAACTGCGGTGGGCCGTACGCGACCCGGGGTCGGCGATGGGTCACGTACAGATGGTGATCCGCCTCGGATACGGCCCCGAAGGTCCCGCGACCCCGCGCCGGTCGGTGAGCGATGTCCTCGACATCACGTGACCCGCACGGGTGCCCGGCCCGCCTTCCGGGTCGGCGCGCGTCAGGGACGCGGTAGTGGCCGCCCCGACGGATGTGCTGACTCCCGGCGGCTCCGGCGGGGAAGCTTCGGCGGATGCCGAGGGCCCCGCCGTACGGACGCTGCCGCCCACCGGCGTGTATTCCGCGCTGGACACGTCGCCCCGTGGCCTGACGACCGAGGCAGCCGACGCCAGGCTCCGGCGGTTCGGGTCCAATGAACTCCCGCGCGCAGCGCACCCGGCCATGTGGCGGCAACTGGCAGCCCAGTTCACGGACCTCTTCGCGGTCGTCCTGCTCATCGCTTCGGCGATCACCGCCCTCGCGTACACACTCCAGGAGCCACGGGACCCTGGCACACTGCAACTCGCCGTGGCGATCCTCGGAGTGGTGGTCCTGAACGCGTCCATCGGGTTCGCCCAGGAATACTCGGCCGAGCGGACGGCGGAGTCGCTGCAGGCGATGGTGCCGCACACCTGCCGCGTGCTGCGCGACGCCGTGCTCCGGGAACTGCCCGCGCGGGAGCTGGTGCGGGGGGACGTGGTGATTCTCGAGGCCGGGGATGCGGTCTCCGCCGACTGCCGCCTGGTGGAGGCGCACGACATCACCGTGAACAACGCCGCGATCACCGGGGAGAGCGACGCGGTCGGCCGCGGCCACGAGCCCGATCAGCAGGGCCCGGTCCTGGAGGCGCGCAACTGTGTTTTCATGGGCACCGATGTCGTGGCGGGAACCGCAAAGGCGGTGGTCTTCGCCACCGGCCGGTCGACCGAGTTCGGGCGGATCTTCCAGCTCACGGCCGCCGCACCGCGGCAGAAGACTCCGTTGCAGCACCAGGTCGCCTCGATGGCGCGTCGGGTGGCGGGTGCGGCACTTGCCGTCGGATCGCTTCTGTTCGCCGTACGGCTGCCCACAGGGCAGGACCTCGTGTCGGCATTCGTCTTCGCCCTCGGCGTGATGGTCGCACTCGTCCCCGAAGGGCTGCCCGCCACGCTCTCCGTGTCCCTCGCGATCGGCGTCCGGCGCATGGCTCGCCGCCATGCGCTGGTGAAGCAACTGCTCGCCGTCGAGGCGCTGGGCTCGACCACGGTGGTGTGCACGGACAAGACCGGGACACTGACGCAGGCTGAGATGACCGTCGTCCAGGTCTGGGCCAGAGGGGTCATGCACGCCGTGTCCGGGGTTGGCTACGAGCCAGTCGGTGAGGTCACGGACCCCGAACCCGTGCGTGCAGTCCTGCGGACCGCGGCGCTGTGCAGCAACGCTCGTCTGGTGCCGCCCTCCGAGGGCGGTCGATGGCATGTGCTCGGGGACACCACCGAGGGTGCGCTGCTCGTCGCCGCCGCCAAGGCCGGACTCGACCGGGCCGCCGAAGAAGCGGCTGCTCCGCGCGTCGGCGAGTATCCCTTCGACTCCGTACGCAAGTTGATGAGCACGGTGCACTCCGGGGCCGACGGCTACCACGCCTGTGTCAAGGGCGCTCCCCAGGAGCTGCTCGAACGGTGCACGGCCATCGACCGGCAGGGCGAAGTGACCGCGTTGACCGACGCGCTGCGTGCAGAGGTGATGACTGTCAATGACGGGTTGGCCACGCAGGGACTGCGGGTCCTGGCCGCCGCCCGACGGGAACTCTCAGGCCCGCATCCCGACCGGGACGGTGTCGAGTCGGGGCTGACCTTCCTGGGGCTCGTCGGCATGCTGGACCCGCCGCGGCCCGAGGTACGAGAGGCGGTCGCCGCCTGCCACCGGGCCGGTATCCGCGTCGTCATGGTGACCGGGGACCATCCGCTGACCGCTGAGGCAGTGGCCCGGCGCGTGGGGATCGTGCGGCATTCCGCTCCGACGGTCGTGACCGGTGCCCGGCTGAACGAGCTGGACGACGACGCCCTCGACGGACTGCTGGCCGGCCAGGGCGATCTGTTGCTGTGCCGGGTCAGCCCCGAGCACAAGATGCGTGTGGTCACCGCCTTCCAGCGGCGTCACGAGGTGGTCGCTGTCACGGGCGACGGCGCAAATGACGCCCCGGCACTGAAGCACGCCGACATCGGTGTGGCCATGGGCGCGTCCGGGACGGACGTGGCCCGGGAAGCCGCCGTCATGGTGCTGCTCGACGACTCGTTCGCCTCCATCGCCACGGCGGTGCGGCTGGGCCGTTCCGTCTACCAGAACATCAGGAAGTTTCTTGTCTACGTCTTCAGCAGCAACATCGGGGAACTCGGCCCGATCATCGCGGCGACCTTCGCCGGGTTCCCCCTGGTTCCAATCAGCGCGGTACAGATCCTGGCCATCGATCTGGGGTCGGACGTCCTGCCCGCACTCGCCCTCGGTGCCGAGCGCCCGGAGGACGATGTCATGGACCGTCCGCCACGCTCGCGGCACGAGAGGCTGTTCTCGGCGGCCGTGATGGGCCGCATCCTCTTCCTGGGCGGGATCCAGGCACTGTGTGGGTGCGCCGTCTTCTTCTGGCACGTCAACGGTTCAGGCATTCCGTACTCCCAGTTCACCGAGGACAACGTCGTCTACCGGGAGGCGATCACTCTGGTGCAGGCCGGGATCGTCATCAGCCAGTTCTTCATCGCCCTGACATTGCGCACGGAACGCGAAAGCGTCTTCCGGGCCGGTCTGCTGAGCAATCCCTGGCTGCTTGCCGCCGGGGGTATCGGACTCGTCTGGATGTCGGGCATCAGCTATTGGCCTCTTCTCCAGAACGTGTTCAACACGGCCCCCATCGCCGTCACGGACTGGGCGGTCCTCGCCGGACTCGGCGCCCTGCCGCTGGCCGCCGATGAGGCCCGCAAGTGGTGGCTGCGGCAACGCCACAGCTCCAGAACCGTCGAGCAGGGAGGAAAGCGATGAGGATCATCATCGTGGGCTGCGGCCGGACGGGATCCGCACTCGCCGTCCGGCTCACCGAGGAGCGCCATGACGTACGGCTCGTCGACCGCGAACGGAGCAGCCGACGGCGGCTGCCCGCAGTGTTCCCCGGCCAGTTCCTTGAAGGGAACGGATTCAGCCGGGCTGTGCTGGAGCAAGCGGGTATCGAGCACGCCGACGCGCTCGTCGCCGTCACCTCCGGGGACAACAGCAACATCGTCACCGCGCGGACCGCGAAGGACACGTACCGAGTACCCATCGTGCTCGCCCGCATCTACGACCCATGGCGCGCCGACATGTACCGGGAACTGGGCATCCCCACCATCGCCAGTGTCCGCTGGACCGTGAACCAGATCCATCAGATGCTGCTGCACCGCCATCTCACATCGGAACTCACCTTCGGCAACGGCGAAACGCTCCTGGTCCGTTCGCAGCTCCCGGCCTACCTCACCGGGCGCCGGCTCGCCGAATTCGACGTCGACAGTGAGATCCGTGTCGTGGAAGTGACCAGAGCGGGCCGCTCGCTGGTGCCCGCCCACGGCACGGCAGCCGAGCCCGGAGATCTCGTCACCTTCGCCGTCGCCGCCACCGCGCTCGGCCGTCTGCGTGGCTTTCTCGACAAGGAGCTGGGGACATGAAGGCCCTCATCGCCGGCGCCGGGCGACTGGGCACCCAGATCGCGCAGGTGCTCGCCGCCGCCGGGAACGACGTCACTGTGGTGGACGCGGACGCCGACCGCGTCGATGCGCTTCAGGGACAGCTCGCCGTACACCTCATCCTGGGGGACGCCTGCGAACCTGCGTGTCTGGACCAGGCCGGCGCCCACACGGCCGACCTCGTCATCGCCGCCACCGGAGAGGACGAGGACAACCTCGTCATCAGCCTGCTGGCCAAACGGCAGTGTGCCGCGCCACGCGTCGTGGCCCGCGTCAACGACAGTGAGAACGCCTGGCTGTTCGACCAGCGCTGGGGTGTCGACATCGCCGTCCCCACTGCCACTCCGCTCATCTCCCTCATCGAGGAGGCAACCGGTGCCACCGATACCGTGGCACTGCTGCGCCTCAGCAAGGCGGGCGTCGACATCATCGAAACCGTGATCACCACGCACTCTCGCGCAGTCGGCAAACCCCTCTCGGACATCCCTCTGCCCGACGGAACCGTCGTCGCCACCGTCATACGGGACGGCCGGCCGACCGTGCCCGGACCGGCCGTCCGCCTCCAGCCCGGTGACGAGTTGCTTCTCGTCTCGCACAGCGCCACCGAGCAGGAGATCCACTCGGCGTTCCAGTGAGTGCGCCCACTGGGCCGAAACGAGCCCAACGACCCTGCGCCGGGACCTGTCGGCCCATCCGAACGAGACGCCCGGAGTGTGACAGTGGAGGCCCACTCCGCGAAGCGAAGGAGTGTGCAGCCATGGAAGAAGAGCGGCCTGTTCCAGGGGCTCGCCGACCTCCGGCGGCGCAACTGGCGGCGCCTGCCGTGCGATGCCTCCGACATCCACGCCGTGGTCGTGACACACGCCCACCTCGATCACTGCGGCTACCTTCCCCCGTCTGGTCCGGCAGGGTTTCCGCGGGCCCGTACTGACCAGCGCACATACCGCACGGCTCGCGGAGATCGTGCTGCGCGATAGCGCCCGGCTTCAGATCGAGTCCGCCCGGCACGCCAATGAGCACGGCTGGTCCAAGCACCGTCCGGCCAAGCCCTTGTACGACGACGCCGATGTCGACAACACGGTCAAGATGTTCGATTCGGTACCGCTGAACAGCGAGACCGAGATCATCGCGGGCACCACGCTGACGCTGCACCATGCCGGCCACATCCTGGGCCCGGCCTGGGCGCATCTCACTCTCGAGGACGGACACACTCTCGCTGTCAGCGGCGACCTGGGACGGCCCGGGCACCCCCTGTTGCGCCCCGCCGAGCCGTTCTCCGGGGCAGACGTGCTGCTGGTGGAGTCGACGTACGGCGATCGCCGTCACGACGACGCGGCCGGCAGGGAACGCTTCATCTCGGTGCTGACCCGGACGCTCGGCCGAGGAGGCATCGTCGTCATCCCGGCTTTCGCCCTCGACCGCACCGACGTGGTCCTCCATGAGCTCGCCGCTCTCCGGCGCGAGGGCGTACTGCCCGCCACGGTCCCTGTCTACGTGGACAGCCCGATGGCACTGGCCGCACTGGACGTCTATCGCGATGCGATCCTGGCCCGCGCTCCCGAGCTGCACCCTTCCGTCATCTCCCAGGGCGTGGCCGCGATCAGCCCGGACCCCTTCCTCGCGGCCCGTTCGGTCCAGGAGTCGATCGACATTAACGGCGGGACAGATCGTCGACTGGCTTCGTGGCGCTCCCGCGCCCAGCACGACATACATGGTCCACGGTGAGCCCGGCGCCGCCGGGGCGCTTCGCGGCCGTATCGACCAGGAGCTGGGCTGGACCACGGTCGTGCCTCGCTCAGGTGAGGCCGTTCTGGTCCGCTGATTCCGACCGCTCGGACGCGCGGGCCCGCTCGGCGCCGGATCGCTCGGTGGCCCGCGCCATGACCCACCCTGCCCTCTGCCGCACACAGTGTCAGTCTGCGCGCCTGCAGTCGCTGCCCGACGAGACGCCCGACCGGTCACCCAGCAGCCAAACACAGAGCTCCCCATGCCGCCGCGCCAACTGGCCCGGTACGGTAGCCATGTCGCCAGAGTCAGCCGTCGGCCCGTCGAGGCACACCTGGAGGGAGCAGCGGTGGCAAGCTCGGAGGACGGCCGCGTACGGCTGCCGCAGCTGAGACTGGACGAGCTGCTGGAGGAGGTGCAGGCCCGCCTGGACGCGGCGCGTGGCACCCGGGACCGGGTGCACAGCCTGCTGGAGGCGGTGCTGTCGGTCGGGCGGGAGCTGGACCTGGAGCAGGTGCTGCGCAGCATCGTCGAGGCGGCGGCGGTGCTGGTCGATGCGGAATACGCGGCGCTGGGTGTGATCGGGCCGAGCGGGACGTCTCTCTCGCAGTTCCTGACGGTCGGGGTGCCCGACGAGCAGATCGCCGTGATCGGCCCGTACCCGTCCGGGCATGGCATCCTCGGCGAGCTGATCAGGAATCCCCGGCCGCTGCGGCTGCCGAAGATCTCCGAGCACCCTTCGTCGTACGGTTTCCCGCCCCATCACCCGCCGATGAACACCTTCCTCGGCGTCCCGATCCGGGTGCGCGACCACGTCTTCGGCAATCTCTATCTGACTGAGAAGCGGGGCGGGGCCCAGTTCGACGATGAAGACGAGTCCGTGCTGTCCACCTTGGCTGTCGCCGCCGGGGTGGCGATCGACAACGCCCGGCTGTACGAGGAGGTCAAGCTGCGCGAGCGCTGGCTGCGCGCGAACGCGGACATCACGCACAGCCTTATGTCGGGCAGCCCCCGCAGCGAGGTTCTCACTCTGATCGCCGAACGGGCCAAGGAGATCGCGGGCGCCGAACTGGCCGTGGTGGCGCTGCCGATGCCCGACACCGGCACGCTGGCGATCGAGCTGGCGATCGGGCCGAACGCGGACGCTCACCGTGGGCTGGTGCTGCCGGTGGAGGGAAGCCTGAGCGGCGCCGCTTTCACCGCGGGCGCGCCGGTAACGAGCGCGGATGTCACCCACGACGAGCGTGTTTCGGCCGGGCCGCCGCGGTTCGCCGGGCTGGGGCCCGCGGTGGCTGTGCCCATTGGCACCGCGGACGGGGTACGAGGAGTGCTGCTGCTGGCCCGCGAGGCGGGCGCGACGGTCTTCGCGGACGAGGAGACCGACCCGCTGCGGGGTTTCGCCGGTCAGGCGGCGGTGGCGATGGAGCTGGCGGAGCGGCGCAGCGACGCGGAGCAGATCGCCGTGCTGGAGGACCGCGACCGGATCGCCCGTGACCTGCACGACCTGGCGATCCAACGGCTCTTCGCGACCGGCATGACACTCCAGAGCGCGGGGCGTCTGATCGAGCACTCCCCGGCTTCGGAGCGTGTGCTGCGCGCGGTTGACGACCTGGACGAGACCATCAAGATCATCCGCACGACCATCTTCGGGCTGCGCTCACGTGAGGCGGGGACCGGGCAGGGCCTGCGGGCACGCGCTGTGCGGACGGTCGGAGAAGCGGCTCCGGTGCTGGGCTTCGCGCCGAGCCTCCGGATGGAAGGGCTGCTGGACACCGACGTGCCGCGGGAGATTGCCGACCACCTGGTGGCGGTTCTCTCCGAGGCACTCACCAATGTCTGCCGCCATGCGCACGCCACCCAGGCTGACGTGGCCCTGGAGACGGACGGACGGGAAGTGGTGCTGACGGTCGCCGACAATGGTGTGGGGCTCCCTCCCGACCGGCGCAGCAGCGGCCTGGCCAACATCTCGGAGCGGGCCCAGCAGCTGGGCGGCGAGCTGGAGTTGACCTGCCCGTCCGGTGGCGGAACCTCGCTGGTCTGGCGCGTACCCGTAGGCACCCCCTGAGTCCCACTCCCAGGTTCCACCGGGATCACGGGGCGGACTGCTGCTCGTGCGACGCGCGCGCGTCCGAACGGAATTCATTGCGGTCCACAACACGTCCGGTCACCAGCTCGGGACGGATCCGGATGAATACTCCGTCCGGCACCGGCACCCACGAGCGCGGTCCGGTCCGCAGCAGCCGTTCGCGCTCCCCCGGGTCAGTGACCTGGTACGCCGGGCCCATGACGACGACACTCCACCCGGTACCGGCGGCCTCGTCGAACCGATCCACCTCGAACGCCACCACGGCCTGGCCCACCGCGCGGGCCACGCGGGAGGCCGCCGAAGTGCGCAGCAGCACGGAGAAGTCGTGGTCCAGGGAGAAGTTCACCGGCAGGATGGCAGGCAGGGCCTGGTCGGTGTAGACGATGCGGCCGATCGACACCTGCCCCAGCAGACGCAGGCACTCCTGCGGGTCGAGCTCTCGGAAGCCGTCGTGGTGGTGCATGGCGTCCATCCTTAGGGCGGTCCGCCCGGATTGAGGTAGGGCACGCAAGGCCTCGCCGATACCTCCCTTTGTCCGGAACTGCGGTTGTATGCACCCAACACTCCGGCGTCGGCCGGTGCTTGGGAATGGGCCGAGAGTCCCTGGCAAGCTGGGCGAACGGCCCGCGCCGGGCGGTGTGAGCAGCAATGTTCACGAATAGAAGCGCCCGCCGCGCTTCGGTAACCAAGGCGCGCGGGTGCGAGATGTGCGGCACGGGCCCCGTCGGCCCTCAGCCGTGCCGCACGGGGATGGTCCTGGTACCCGACTTCGGCTCCGGCATCGGGACCGGGATGGTGAGCACGCCGTCCTTTAGGTCGGCAGTCGCATCGTCGCCGCGCGCTCCGGCGGGCAGCCGGACCGAGCGGGCGAAAGTGCCGTATCGGATTCCGTGTGGGGCTTCTCGGTCGTCTCCTCGCTGCGCGCAGCGTCAGCAAAACCTCCGCGACACTGATCTCGATGTCGCTCTCGGGGGCGATGCCCGGGAGCTCAGCCGGCGAGACGTACGTACCGTCCGTGAGGCTCTCCTCGATGCGGATGCTGTGCAGTCCGGGGATCTGGTGCAGACCCGGAACTCCGCCCTCGACCCACCCGAACAGGTCCTGCAGAAGTGGTGGCCAGGCAGGCAGCCGTTCGATCATTGCATTGATCACACCGTCCCTCGGGTCGGCCTCCCGTCGCTTCCAGCCTCCCGCTCCCCGTTCGTACTCCAGGGCCGACCGGCCCCCGTCGGGGACCGGCTGGGGCGGATCAGGTGGTCCTGCGCCGCCACGCCGGGCCGACCTCGGCCCACTCCTTCGCCCACTGGTCCATGCGGAAGCGGTCAAGGCACCCGCGCGCGGCACAGCCGACGGCCACCACCAGGCCACCCCAGGCGCCGAGGGCCAGTGCTCCGGCGGCAAGCGTCTGAGCCGCCACCCCCGCGCCGGTGACCGGCGGCGTGGTCGGAGTCCCCCAGCGATCCGTCCAGAACACGACCTTCGATCCGGCAGGGCCGCTTGCCTCGACACTCACGGTCGCGGTTTGGACCACGCCGTATCGGTCCCTCCAGCGCACCGGCGCCCGGACTTGCGCCTTCACACCGTCTGCCGTGGGCACAGCAGCCGACACGGCCTCGGTGAGCTCGGCCTGGACGGCATAGCGTTCCGCCCGATGCCGCTCATGGATGTGCACGACGGCCGAGCCCGCCGCGAGGGTGACCGCTGCTCCGCCGACCAGCGCCAGCACCCATAGGGCCAGCACGATCCAGGCCTCGACCACGTCGCTGCGGCGCCTGAGCGGGCTGCGCCGCCATCGCCAGAACCTCGTACTTGTACGCCCGTTGCTCCTCATCTTCACTCCACACCCCCTGGTGAGCGGGGACGGCCGTGGCAGCAGACCGTTCAGCCCTCGTGCGCCCGAGGCGTCGCGTCCCGGTGGGGCACGACAGCCACAGGGCGGGGCGCGTGGTGCAGTACCGCGTGGGCGACAGGTCCCAGACGTGAACCGATCGCATGCGTTGACCTGCGGGCACCCACCACCAGCAGGTCTGCGTCCGCAGCCGCCTCCACCAGCGCCCCTGCAGCGGACACCGCCCGGACGATGTGCTCCGTCACCGCAAGGTCCGGGAACTCCTTGCGGACTGGGGCGACGATGCGAGATGTCTCAGCGAGCTGCGCCGCAGCGATTTCACTCGCGTCGTCGAACATCGGCGCCATGCTGCCGACGTTCTGCAGGAACATCCACGCACTCAGCACACGGAGCAACGCCTTGCGCTGCTGGGCGGTCCACGCGGCGAAGCGGAGCGCGTCGAGGTCCCGGTCGTCCCGGACCCCGACAACCACGACCCCCGTCGCGGCGGGCTCGGCATCGCCCCGCACGACGATCACCGGGCCCTCCGCCCGCGCCGCGACCCGCAGACCCACCGATCCCAGGAGCAGCGCTGAGAATCCGCCGAGCCCGCGTGAGCCGACGACGATAGTGCCGTCGACTCCGGCCGCCCTCAGCAGGGACTCCGCAGCACCTGCTTCGCTGAGTGTCATAGCCACAGGTACACCGGGGAAAGCACCGCGCACCTCGCCGGCCGCCTCGTCCAGCAGGCTGCCGCCGGAGTCGAGGACGAGCCGAACGGCGTCAGAGGACAAGTGCCGTGCTCTGGCCTCAGTATCGGTCGCGTGAACGATGTTGAGAGGCTGTTTCCGGGCTTCGGCCTCGCCTGCGGCCCAGAGCACGGCCTTCGTCGCATGGGCCGAACCGTCCGTGCCGACCGCTACGGGCCCGGGTGTCTCCGTACCCGGCGCGGAAGCAATGTTGGCCATGGTGTCCTCCTCCTCCTCGTGTCGCTGTTGGCGGGGGTGACATCTACTGACGCTGCCACGGCGTCCGCGAGGCCGGGAGGGCCGCTGAGGCCCGACTCAGGGGCCAAACGTCCCCCCTCCGCGCAAAGAGCCGCACCCCGGTGCCCGTGCTGCCCGCTACAGGGGCCCAGCCCCCGAAACCGCAGACGACCGCACAGCCCGCAACGGTCCCCCGGCGCGGCCGGCCGGCCCCTCGCGGAGGACCTTTGTCCCCTTCCGCTCAGCCCGGCGCAGAAAGAGGGTGAAAAACGTGCGTTCGACCCTGTCCAGTCCGTCGAGGAGCTGGCCAAGGTGATCCACATCAGAGTCATTGTCAGGCCGACACCCTGCGACGCGGCAGAGACCGCCGACGGGCTGATGGCCCCGCCTGCCGTGACCGCCCACGCCCAGTGGAGCATCGTCGAAACGGCCCGGGAAATGACCCGCCAGCAGGTCAAACGGTCCCCGTGGTCGACGAGGACGGACGAAGCGATCTCCTTCGGGTCTTTCTACGACAGGACAGCGCGATCCGCGAGACGATCACCCGAGAGGTCCAGAGGGACACGCTGTCCCTCTCTTCTGAGGATGCCCAAGTCAGGGTGGTAGACGGCTTGGTGACGCTGACCGGCAAGGTCAAGGAGCGCAGCCGCATCCCGATCGCGATGCGGCTGCGCCAGTCAGTCAGTCAGTCAGTCAGTCAGTCAGTCGACGGCGTCGTCACTGTGCACGGGGCCTCGACTCACCCGGCGAGCTTGGGGCGGCCGCGACGGTCAACCGCCACGGCGTCGTCGAACACACCCGGCGCCATTGAAGCCATCGAACTGGGCAACAGACTCTGCTGTGCGGGACCGTGCTGTCGGTGCTCGGTGGCATCGGTCCGCATCGGAGCCGTCGCCGCTTCAGCCGTGGCAGCCGAACGGGTACCAGTGTTGGGCCGACCGGCTCTCGGCCGGCTGCCCCGGTTCCGTGATGCTGTAGGGACATGGGCCGGTTCAGGTGACCGTGCCCTCTACCCGGTACGGAGGCAGCCTCATGGCCCGCGCAATCGCTGTAGGAGTGGACGGTTCCCCGGAAAGCTTGGCCGCGGCCGACTGGGCAGCCCGCGAAGCGACACTTCGGGGGCTGCCGGTCCGGATCGTGCACGCCTGGCTCTGGCAGCCCCTCGACGTGCCCGTGGTCCAGGACAGGGAGGCACTGACGCAATCGGCGAACGCTGTGGTAAGGGAAGCCGAGACGCATGTGGCCGCCCGGTATCCCGACCTGTCGGTGTCCGCCGAGGTGGTGCCGGACACCGCGGTTGCCGCGCTGCTCGGCGCCGACGAGCAGGCCGAGATGCTGGTATTGGGATCACGGGGGCACGGCGCCCTCGTCGGCTTCATGCTCGGCTCGTACGGTCAGCAAGTGATCGCTGCCGCCACGCGTCCGGTGGTCTCGGTCCGGGCCCAGGCAGGGGACGCAGGCGAGCCGGAGGGCGCTGAGATCGTCGTGGGGCAGCAGGGCGGGGCGGAGTACAGCGACACGGTGCTGGGATTCGCCTTCGAGGCCGCGGCAGTACGGGGGGCGACCGTGCGAGCGGTGCGTGCCTGGAGTCTGCCGCC
This sequence comes from Streptomyces sp. NPDC002730, assembly GCF_042888805.1. NCBI lineage: Bacteria > Bacillati > Actinomycetota > Actinomycetes > Kitasatosporales > Streptomycetaceae > Streptomyces > Streptomyces sp. NPDC002730. The sequence continues at coordinate 30,185 of NZ_JBIAQG010000017.1, read as the reverse complement.
CGTCTTCGCCTACAGCCCTGGTTCGATGCGCCTGGCCGACGAGGCAGGAGGGCTGGAACCGTTCGAGAAGAAGGCACTGGAGCAGGCACTCGCCCCCTGGCGCGAGCGGTTTCCCGACGTACCGGTGATCGAGCATGTCGAAATCGGGAGCGCGGGGCAGGTGCTCCTGTCGGCGGCCTCTCGTGCGCGGTTGCTCGTGGTCGGCCGCCGCGTACGCCGCTCACCCGTCGGTACGCGCATCGGGTCCGTCGCCCATGCCGCCCTCCACCATGCGACCTGCCCCGTCGCGGTAGTTCCGCACGATTGAGAGCCGGCCGGCCTCCGCAACTTGGGGGCCCCGCGCAGCGCCGGTTCATGCCGGTTTGGCACCACACACGGCAGACTCCGCCGCATCCGCCGAAATCGAGGAGGACAAGAATGGACATCATCGCGTTCGGGGTGCTCGCCGATGAGCGCCCGCAGCTGGAGCAGGCGTTCGCCGACCAGCACGCGGTGCGCTGTCTCGAACTGTTCCTCAACCCGGACACCGCGCCGGCGGCCCGCGGATACGAGGTCGTCTCCAGCAGCGTCAATGACGTCCTGGGCGCGGACGTTCTCGCTGCCCTTGCCGACGGCGGCACCCGGATGATCGCCCAGCGCTCGACCGGCTACAACAACATCGATCTGGACCGGGCCAGGGAGCTGGACCTGACCGTGGCACGAGTCTCCTCCTACTCCCCGTACTCGGTCGCCGAGTTCGCCTGGTCGCTCGCCCTGGCCCTCAACCGCCGGACCGTCCGCGCTGTCGGGCGCACCCGGGAGTTCGACTTTCGCCTCAACGGTCTGATGGGCAGGGACTTCCACGACCGAACCGTCGGCGTCATGGGGACGGGAAAGATCGGCACCGCGTTCAGCCGCATCGCGCACGGTTTCGGAATGCGCCTGCTGGGCTGGGACGTGCAGGAGAACAGCGACTGCCTGGCACTCGGCATGGAGTACGTGGACAAGGACCGCCTGTTCGGCGAAGCCGACCTGATCAGCCTGCACCTTCCCCTGCTGCCCGCGACACATCACATCGTGGACGCCAACGCCCTGGGAAGGATGAAGTCAGACGCAATCCTGATCAACACGAGCCGCGGCGGGCTCATCGATGCGGCCGCGCTGGTGGCAGCGCTGCGCGAGGGCCGACTCGACGGGGTGGGACTGGACGTCTATGAGGAAGAGGCCGGGGTGTTCTTCGTCGACCACTCCCTGGAGGTGATGACGGACGACACCCTCGCCCGCCTCATGACCTTCCGGAACGTCCTGGTGACCTCCCATCAGGCGTACTTCACCAGGGACGCGGTCGGCCAGATCATCGACACTACGGTGCGAAACGTCGCGGACTATCTCGCCGGACGCACCAGCGACAACGTCCTCGTCCGACCCGAGGAGTAGCCAACGGTCCGGCGCCTTGAAAGTAACTGCAGCGCCACGGCTGCGCGTTGTTCAGCAACGGGACGGCAGCAGTGTCCCGTCACACGCTCACCGGAGCCTACTTGGTGTGCCACCACATGCGGGCCCGTTCTATGGCCGTCAGGGGATCGTGGCCGTGGGAGGCACTCGGCGGCCACTCACTGATCAGATGGAGTTATTCGGCGCCCCGTGAGGCGCGTCGGCTGGATCGACACCCACAGCTCGCGGTTGCCCCCTGCCCACGGTTCGGTGTGGGCCCGCTCGGCCAGCCGGCGCACGTCGTCGGGCTCGGTGACCGCCCGCGCGGGGCCAACGGCGAGCACGCTCCAGCCCCGGCTCATGGCCTCGTCCACATGGTCCACCTCGAAGGCGACGTCTGTTCCGACAGCCACTGCCGGGGTGGAGCCAGGGGCGGTCCTGAAGAGGATCGCGTCGTCGATGACCTCGTAGTTCACCGGGATGACCGCCGGGCCATCGGGCGTCGATACCGCGACGCGCCCGACGCCATGTGTGGAGAGCCGGGAGCGGCATTCCTCCGCGGTCAGGTCCTGCAGCCGGGGGTGGAGGAGCGCCTGTCCCTGGCCGGGCGGCAGATCGATGCCGGCTCCGAGTAGGTCGGCGACCCTGGTCCCCAGGGCGCCGGCCAGCCTGATGAGAGTCGCCTGGCTCGGGTCGGCCGGCCGCTCTTCGAGATACTTCAGGTACGCGGGTGCCATTCCGGCGCGGCGAGCCGCTTCCGCCTGGGTAAGTCCCTGGCGCTTGCGTTCGAGGGCCACGCGCCGGCCGATGTCGCCGGGGTCGGGCGCTCGTTGTGACGGGGTCGTGTCGGACACGGCAACCGCCTGCCCTCCTGAATCGTCCGTCCTCGGGAAGGACGGGTGTCGGGGCGCTTTGGGCCCGTGCTCGATGTGTTGTACATGCGCGTCGGGCCCGGGAAACACCAGCGTGATCCGTTCGGTATCCGACCAGCGAACGTCGTAGGGAGGCGTGCCGTCCTCGTGGTGGAGTCCGACGATCTCGCCGTCCCGTCTGGTTACGCCCGTGGTCGGGCTTTCCACCACGAGTTGATCACCGAGTTGGGCTCGCATGACCGTCACCGCCTTCCGGCTCATCGCACCCAACGTGCCACGCCCCAGCGTGCCGACGCATGAGGCGAAATGCCCTGCTGAAAGGGCCGACCGGACCTACGTCGGGCCGACCGGGCCCCGAATTGGCGACGGGCAGCTCTTCCGATGTCTACGCTCCGAAGCAATGCTTCCGTCACGCGGTCACGCACTGTGCCCGGTGGGCTGTCGCACCATCCATGTCCTGGCGCTACTCCTGGGGCAGGATGAGCGTGCAGGATTCCCCGGGCGCCACCGAGACCGTCCGGTCCGGCAGGGCGATGTCGATCGGGGAGCGATCGGATTCGGGCACGGTGATCTGCAGCTCCCCCGCGCGCAGCCGGAGCCGTACGCCCCAGTGGCCCTGGTAACGGATCGCGAAGCCGTACTCCGACAGCTCCGGCAGCGGCACCGGGTTGAGCCGCAGCGCGCCGCCCCGGGTCTCCAGGCCGGTCAGTCCTCGTTGCACGAGATCGAGGGTGCCGGCCATGGCGCCGAGGTGAATGCCCTCGCCGGTGGTGCCACCCTGCAGATCGGCGATGTCTCCTGCCAGTGCCTCTTGGCAGAACGTCCAGGCTTCCGCGCGCCGAACTCTCGCCAGCACCCAGCCGTGCACGAGGCTGCTGAGCGTCGAGCCGTGACTGGTGCGGCGCAGGTAGTAGTCGACGGTCCGCTGCCAGACGGTGTCGTCCACCTCGTAACCGAGCTGATGGAAGAGCCCCTGGAGCTCGGCCGGTGAGAAGAGATATCCGAGCATCAGCACGTCGGCCTGCTTCGATGCCTGGTACCGGTTGACCGTGTCGCCCTCGGCCTCAAGAATCCGGTCGAGGCGCCGGATGTCGCCGTAGCGGTCCCGGTAGCTGTCCCAGTCGAGTTCAGCGAGCTCGCCATAGCCTTCGAACTGGCTGATCACCCCGGCATGGAAGGGGACATACAGCTTGCGGGAGACCTCCTCCCACGCGGCGGGCTCGCCATCGGCGAGCCCGATACGCTCGGCCAAGTCTCGGCGGCGCGGTTCCGCGAGAGAGTGCAGCACGTCGAGGGCGCGGGCGAGCATCCAGGCGGCGGTGACATTCGTGTACGTGTTGTCGTCGATGCCCGGCTCCTTCGCGCCGGGATAGGCGTCGTGATACTCGTCGGGGCCGACGACTCCGCGGATCCGGTAGCGGCCCAGCGTCTCGTCGTACATCGCCGCGTCCGCCCAGAATCGGGCGATCTGCAGCAGCATCTCGGCGCCCTCGGTGTGCAGGAACTCCGTGTCGCCACTCGCCTCGCAGTACTGCCACACGTTGTAGGCGATCGCCGAGCCGACATGGTGCTGGAGCCGGGAGTGGTCGGGCAGCCAGCGCCCCGAGCGCGGATTGAGATGCAGCTGCTGGGTCTCCTCGCGGCCGTTGCTGCCGCTCTGCCAGGGGTACATGGCCCCGGCTCGTCCCGCGTCACGGGCTGCGAAGCAAGCTCGTTCCAGACGCCGGTGGCGGTAGCCGAGCAGGGCCCGGGAGACCTCGGGGAAGTGGAGGTTCAGAAAGGGCAGGACGAACAGCTCGTCCCAGAAGACGTGCCCTCGGTAGGCCTCCCCGTGCAGCCCGCGGGCCGGGACGCCGACGTCCAGGTCCGCGGTGTGCGGGGACAGGGTCTGCAGGACGTGGAAGAGGTGGAGCCGCAGGATGGGGCCCGCGCTGTTCGGCACGTCGAGTTCGGCGGTGCGCCACAGCTGCTGCCAGGCCGTGCGGTGCGAGGCCAGCAGGGCGTCGAAGTCCGGGGCACGGCCCACCCGGTCGACGGCGGCGTGCAGCGGATCGCTGATCGCCCGGTCCCGGGAGGTGTGCAGGGCGGCCGTCTTGTCGACGGTGACGGTCCGGCCCGCGGCCAGGGGAAGGCGCAGGACGTGGGCAACCCGCAGGTCCTCGTGGCGGGTGGTGGCCTGGGCCGGGACGTCAGCCACGGTGCGGGCGGCCAGGCCCACCCGGATGTCGGAGGTACTGGTGCGACAGCGCATCCACACGGTGTCCGACGCGGAGGTCCCCGTGTGAACGTGGGTGAGATGACGGCTGGCCAGTTGTCCGTAGCGGTCAACGCCGGTGTTGGCGATCGCTCCGTCGAGCGCCGACTCGACCTCGATCTCCCCGGACCAGCCCTCGGCAGTGAACTCGGTGCGCAGCAAGGCAAGATGAGGGTGGGCCATGTGGACCAGGCGCAGCTGTCGTACCGCGACGCGCCGGCCGCTCCCGTCCTCGTACCGCAGCGTGCGCTCCAGCGTGCCTGCGTGCAGGTCCAGCGCCTGGTGATGGTCGAGGAGCTTGTGGGTGTCAGGGGAGAGCCAACTCCCGGAGTCCGTACGGAAACGCAGCGGCAGCCAGTTGGGCAGATTGGCCATGTCCTCGTTCTCGACGTGCCGTCCCGCCACGTCCGAGGTCAGCCGGTTGTAGCAGCCGGCCGCGTACGTGCCCGGATAGTGGACGGAGTCCGCCGTGCACTCGGGCGCCGCGCCACGGGTCGCGAAGTAGCCGTTGCCGAGCGTGCACAGGGACTCGCGCAGGCGTTCCTGTGCCGGGTCATAGCCTTCGTACTCCCAGGTCCAGTTGCGCATCGTCAGCCCTCCGGGCGGTCGCTGTCGGTGAGGAATTCCGCGAGGTCGCGGACCACGATGTCCGCGCCGTGCTTCAGCAGTTCAGCGTGGGTCTGCGGCGTACGTGCCCAGTCCACGCCGATGACCAGGCCGAAGCCGCCGCGCTGCCCGGCCTCGACTCCGGCCAGGGCGTCCTCGACGACGGCGGTACGGGAGGCGGGGGCGCCGAGGCGGCGGGCTGCCTCCAGGAAGAGGGCGGGGTCGGGTTTGCCGGGCAGGTGCAGGCGTGCCGCTTCGCCGCCGTCCACAAGAGCGTCGAAGAGGGTCCCGCGTGTTCGAGGAGTTCGCGGGCGTGCCGGGAGGCGGAGGCGGCGGCCAGGGGTACGCCGGCGGAGCGCAGGGTGTACAGCAGCCGGACCGTGCCCGGGTAGGCGTCGACGCCGTGCTCACGCAGCCGCGTGGTGAACAGGCGCTCCTTGCTTGCGGCGACTTCCTGCACTTCCGCGTCGGGCAGCCGCAGCCCGCGGGATTCCGGGAAGGCTGCGGCACCGTCAAGCCTCGACTTGCCGTCGACGTATCGCCGATAGTCCTCCCGTACGTCGAAGGGGCGCCGCTGGGCGGGATCGGCGGGCGGGTGATCTCGCAGGAAGGCGTCGAAGGCGGTCTTCCAGGCGGCGGCGTGCACCCGAGCGGAGGGTCAAGGCGGGGTCGAAGACGCAGGAGGTGGGGTCGCCGACGTCGCGGGAGACGATCGGCACGGTGGACACGCGCAGGATGCCGCGCAACGGACCCTCGGCGGCGTCGGTGAAGGCGGCGTTGATTTCCTCTGTCGTGGTCGCGCGCCGGAGCAGCACCGCGAGGTCGGTGAACGAGCCGTCCTCGGCGGGGACGCGGACCGCGATGCCCTCCAGGGCGCCGTTGATGCCGACGCGTACGGTCATGGTGAGGCTCCTTGGCGTTGATGCGGTGAAGGGGTGAAGGGTGTCAGCCGGTCCAGGTCCAGTCGGCGATCTCGGGCAGGTCGGTGCCGTGTTTGCGGATCCATGCGTGGTGGCGGGTGCGGGCGTCGGCCATCTGCTGGCGTACGGCGGCGGCCCGGACACCGAGGCCTGGGACGCGTTCGATGACGTCCATGACCAGCCGGAAGCGGTCCATGTCGTTGCGGACGACCATGTCGAACGGGGTCGTGGTGGTGCCCATTTCCTTGTAGCCGCGGACATGGAGGTTGGCGTGTCCGGTGCGGCGGTAGGCGAGCCGGTGGATGAGCCAGGGGTAGCCGTGGTAGGCGAAGATGACCGGCTTGTCGCCGGTGAACAGTCCGTCGTACTCGAAGTCGCTCATCCCGTGCGGATGTTCCTCGCGCGGCATCAGCCGGGTCATGTCGACGACGTTGACGACGCGCACCGCGAGGTCCGGCAGGTGTCGGCGCATCAACTGCGCGGCGGCCAGCACCTCTTGGGTGGGGACATCGCCGGCGCAGGCGAGGACGACGTCCGGCTCGCGTTCATGGTTCGTGCCCGCCCAGTCCCAGATGCCGGCGCCGCGTGCGCAGTGGGCGCGGGCCTGGTCCATGGACAGCCAGTCGAAGCAGGGCTGTTTGCCCGCGACGATCACGTTGACATAGTCGCGACTGCGCAGGGCATGGTCGGCCACCGACAGCAGGGTGTTCGCGTCCGGCGGCAGATAGACACGTACGACCTCGGGGCTCTTGTTGAGTACGTGGTCGACAAAGCCGGGATCCTGGTGGGAGAAGCCGTTGTGGTCCTGCCGCCAGACATGGGAGGTCAGCAGGTAGTTGAGGGAGGCGACGGGAGCCCGCCAGGGCAGTCCCCTGGACGTCTTCAGCCATTTGATGTGCTGGTTGACCATCGAGTCGACGATATGGACGAAGGCCTCGTAGCAGGAGAACAGTCCGTGCCGGCCGGTCAGGAGATAGCCCTCCAGCCAGCCCTGGCAGAGGTGCTCGGAGAGGATCTCCATGACCCGGCCGTGTCGGGAGAGGTGTACGTCGGTCACCGTGGTCTGTGCCTGCCAGGCCTTACCGGTGGCGCCGAAGACGGCTCCCAGCCTGTTGGAGGCGGTCTCGTCGGGCCCGACGAGCCGGAAGTCACGGCGCCCCTCCGTCGCCCCCATGAGCTGTTCGAGGAGATCGCCGAGAACGCGGGTGGGCTCGTGCAGAGTCGATCCCGGCTTGTCGACGGGCACGGCGAAGCGGTCCAGCTCCGGGATCGGCAGCTCGTGTAGGAGAAGGCCGCCGTTGGCGTGCGGGGTGGCACCGAGACGCCGGGTGCCCTCGGGCACGCAGGCGAGGACGTCCGCAGTGGGCCGGCCCAGCGTGTCGAAGAGTTCCTCGGGCCGGTACGAGCGCAGCCATGCCTCCAACTGCCGCAGGTGCTGCGGGTTTTCCCGTACGCCGGCCAGCGGGACCTGGTGTGCGCGCCAGGTCCCTTCAACCGGCTGACCGTCGACCTCGGCCGGTCCGGTCCAGCCCTTGGGCGTGCGCAGGACGATGACAGGCCAGCGCGGCCGCTCCGTCACGCCCTCCTCGCGCGCGATGCGCTGCATGAGGGCGATCTGCTCCAGGGCGTGGTCGAGGGCGGCGGCCATGTCCCGGTGGACCTGGAGCGGGTCGTCGCCGGTCACATGGATCGGATCGTGTCCGTATCCCCGGAGCAGGTCATCGAGTTCGGGCTCGGGGATGCGGGACAGGACCGTCGGATTGGCGATCTTGTACCCGTTCAGGTGGAGGATGGGCAGCACCGCCCCGTCGTGGACGGGGTCGAGGAACTTGTTGGAATGCCAGGAGGCGGCGAGCGGGCCGGTCTCGGCCTCACCGTCCCCGATCACGCAGGCGACCAGCAGATCCGGGTTGTCGAGTGCCGCCCCGTAGGCGTGCGCCAGGGCGTAGCCGAGTTCACCGCCCTCATGGATGGAGCCAGGGGTCTCCGGGGCGACATGGCTGGGCACCCCGCCGGGGAAGGAGAACTGCCTGAACAGCCGGTCCATCCCGGCCGCGTCCCGGCTGACGTCCGGATAGATCTCGCTGTAGCTGCCTTCCAGCCAGGAGTTGGCCAGGACCGCCGGACCGCCGTGGCCAGGACCCCAGATACACAGGGCCGACAGGTCGCGGGCCTTGATGACGCGGTTGAGGTGGGTGTGGACGAGGTTGAGCCCCGGGGAGGTGCCCCAGTGGCCGAGGAGCCGCGGCTTGATGTGCAGGGGTTCCAGGGGCTTCCTCAGCAGCGGGTTGGCCATCAGATAGATCTGACCGGCGGCAAGATAGTTCGCCGCCCGCCAGTGAGCGTCCAGGGTGCGCAGTTCCTCGTCGGTCAGTACGGTGCTGTCCTGGTGCTTGACCTTGGGCATGAGTGACTCCGTAGGGGTGAGGAGGCGGCCATGGCCGGCAAGAAGGATCGGCCGGCGGCGCTGCCGCGCGGGCTCTACGAGCGGGAACTCCTGCGGCCGCAGACGGATCTCGTGAAGCTCCAGGAGTGGGTGCGCGCCGAGGGCGCGCGGCTCGTGGTGGTGTTCGAGGGGCGGGACGCGGCGGGCAAGGGCGGCACCATCCAGCGGGTCGCGGAGCATCTCAACCCCCGGGTCGCGCGGATCGTGGCTCTGCCCAAGCCCACCGAGCGCGAGCGCACCCAGTGGTAGTTACATCGCGCATCTGCCCGCCGCAGGCGAAATCGCACTGTTCGACAGAAGTTGGTACAATCCGGCGGGCGTCGAGCACGTCATGGGCCAGTGCACTAAGGAAGAGCACCAGCGGTTCCTCCCTCAGTGCCCGATCTTCGAGCGGATGCTCGTGGAGGACGGCGTCCTGCTGCGCAAGTACTGGTTCTCGGTGAGCGACGCGGTACAGGAGCAGCGGTTCCGCCACCGCCTGGATGACCCGACGCGGCGGTGGAAGCTCTCGTCGATGGACCTGGAGTCGATCACCCACTGGGAGGCGTACTCCCGGGCCAAGGACGAGATGCTGGTGCACACGGACATCGCGGAGGCGCCCTGGTACGTCGTGGAGAGCGACGACAAGCGCAGGGCTCGCATCAATATGATCGCCCATCTGCTCGCGTCCCTCTCCTACCACGATGTGCCCCCAACTGCGCTCGAACTGCCGCCTCGGCCGCCGTCCATCGGCCATTTACGCCCGCCGCGCGATCTGCAGACGTACGTGCCCGACCACGTGGCCGGTCTGGCGGACTGAGACCGCAGGGGGCGCTCACCCGCTCAGACCAGTTGCGGTACGACGGCCACGGGGCACACGGAGTGGTGCAGCACCGCGTGGGCGACCCGGCCGAGCTGGAGTCCAAAGTGCCCGTGCCGCCGCTGGGCGCCGACAACCAGCAGATCTGCCGCGGCCGAGGCGTTCATGAGCACCATGCGGGCGGGGCCCTCGGCCGTTGCCCGGTGCAGCTCCAAGGTGGGGTGGTCCGCTACGGCTTCACGTAGTGCCGCTTCCAGGATTTCCGCGGCCTGGCTCTCGTGGTCACGGGCGGCGTCTCCCGCGACCAGAGGATGGTCGGCCGCCTCATGCGCAGGGCAGCGCCACGCCCGGATGGCGTGCAGGGCAGCCCGGCGCCTCTCCGCCTCGCGGAACGCGAAACGCACAGCGGCCGAGCCCTCCGGGGGTTCATCGACACCGAGGACGATCCGCCGGTGGGTGCCGCTCTGCGGGTCGTGGTTGCCGCGAATGACGAACACCGGGCAGTCGGCGCGGGCGGCGACTGCCAGGCTGACCGAGCCGAGCAGCATCTCGGCGAGTCCGCTGCGGCCGCGCGAGCCAGTGACGAGGGCGAAGGCGTTGCGGCCCTCGCTCAGCAGGGCGCTCACCGTGTCTTCGGGCAAGATGTCCGTCTGAATCTTGAGGTCCGGCTCGCGACGGCGGGCGCGTTCCGCGGCGGTACCGACGATGTTCTCGGCCATGCCCCGCTCCGAGGGGCGTCCCAACTCCTCGGCGAGCGCGGCCCCTTCGTACCGCTCCCACATCGATGCGTTCACCAGGCGCAGCGGTACACCGTGCAGGGTTGCTTCGTCGGCCGCCCAGTCCACGGCCCGCAGGCTGGACTCGGATCCGTCCACGCCTACAACGAGGGGCAGCTCCATTGTCCCCACCTTCTTCCTTGTCCTTCGGAGTGCGGACTTCTCTCAGAGTTCGAAGACGATGCGGGCACGGACTGGCCCCGCAGTACGTCCTCGAAGGAGTCGTTCACCGAGGCCCGCGGCCGAGACACGGAGATCACCCGGCTGCGGCCCGCGGGCGTCCAACTGGAACACCTCGTCGAGGTCGTGTGGGCATCGCCACGCCGCTTGAGGACCTTGGCCGGGTCCGTCCAGACGCTCCTCGACTACCACAGGCTCGCTGAAGGCTCGTACGACTGCTGCTTTCATGGTCCGTTTCTCCTGGGGCGGGTCTTGGCGTGGGCTCAGTCGTGGGGGACCACCGCAACGGGCGAAGTGGCGTGGTGGAGCACGGCATGTGTGACGGGCCCGATGTGGGCGCCGAGCTGCGAACGGCGAGTACGGCGGCCGACAACGACCAGGGACGCGTCATGGGAGGCGTCCACGAGGTGGTTGGCGGGCTTGCCCGATCTCGACCGCTCGACGACCCCGACGGCCGGGAACTTCTGCCGCCAGGGACGCAGCGTCTCGGCCAGGGAGTCCGCCTCCTGGGCTGCCAGTTGGGCGTTCAACCTCGGGTCGGCAGGAAGCCCGTATGCGAAGTAGGGCGGCAAGTTCCAGCCGTGGACGACGTGCAGGGCCGTGGCACGGCGCGCAGCCGCATCGAAGGCGAACTCGATCACCGAGTCGTCCGGGTGCTCGGTGTCCAGGCCCAGCACAACGGGCCGGTCCGCAGTGGGACCGGGCGCGCGCTCGTCCTCGGCCTTCTCCTCTGCCCTTACGAGGACGACGGGCCGCTCCGTGTGGGCCACGGTTGCCATGCCGACGGACCCGACCATGAATCCGGCGACGCCGCTCAGGCCACGGGAGCCCAGGACCAGCAGCTCGGCGCCCCGGGCCTCGTCGGGCAGGACGGTGCCGGGCCGGCCGGCGACCTGATCCGCGGTGATCTCCACATCGGGGTGACGGATCCGCAGCTCGTCGGCCGTCTCGCGGGGAATACGCTCCGCCCAGTGCTGCAGCGTCTCGCCACCCAGGAGCGGAGCCTGAATGCAGGGCTGCGGTTCCCACACGTTGACGAGCCTCAGCGGCAGAGCGCGCAGCCGCGCTTCGCGGGCTGCCCATTCGGCGGCGGCCAGGCTCTCGTTCGAACCGTCCAAGCCCACGGTCACGGTGCGGGACATGATGCGTACCTCCTGGGTGGCGGGCGGATCTGTCGGACGACCCGCTTCCAGCGTCGTGGGCGGGGCGGGCGTCTTGGAGGGGCCGCAGGTCCCCGGCCGGGGCCGACCGGCCCATACCTGGGCGGCCGGCGGCCGGAGACCGGCAGCCCCCTCTTCGAATTGGCGCAGGGGGTCAGCGCAGCCAGTCGTTGCGGCGTACGAACGGCAGTCGCGCCCAGATCCGCCCGAGCCCCCAGGTCTCGCCCGCGGACGTCAGGGCGAGGGCGACAAGGGCGGCCGCATAGATGACGTGGTACTCCACGACGGGGTTGGTGGACATGCTCGGCGAGCCGTCGGACAGGTGCTGGGCAGGCGGCCTCTCCGCCAGCCACATCAGTGCCATCATCGCCGTGCCGGCGACTGCCACCAGACGCAGCGCGGTACCAGTCAGCAGGGCGGCACCGATGCCGAGCAGACCGAGCATGAACAGCCAGTCCACCCAGGCGGGGCCCCTGCCCAGTCATGGAACGTGGACTCCATGGGCCCGGCCGCGACGGAGCTCAGGAAGCCCTTGATCGGCGAGGTCCCTGCAGGACTCCCGCGGCCCGATGCACCGGACCTGGGCGAGCTGCCGCACCTGCTGGTGCCCGCTCTCGGCGTCCTCCTCGTCGCCTACACCGATGTGATCCTCACGGCGAGGGCCTTCGCGGCACGCGAAGGCGGCCAACGGCTCGACGCCGACCAGGAGCTGCTGGCCCTGGGCGCGGCGAACCTCGGCGCCGGCGTACTGCACGGCTTCCCGGTGGGCAGTAGCGCCAGCCGTACCGCGCTCGCCGATTCGACTGGCCTCCTTCCGCCGCCGGGAACTGCTGCTGGCGCTCGGCTGCCTGGCCGGCGTGCTGGCCCTGGACATCCTGTACGGCGTGCTTGTGGCGGTCGGCCTGTCTGGCCGAGCTTTTGGCGCGGGTGGCCCGGCCGCACGACGCCGTCGAGGGCCTGGTGCCCGGTGTGGCCGGGATGCACGACGTGGACGACTATCCGCAGGCCCGCACCATCCCCGGGCTGCTCGCCCACCGCTACGACTCGCCGCTGTTCTTCGCCAACGCCGAGGACTTCAGACTCCGCGCCCTGGCCTCGGTGGACGAGCAGGAAGGTCGCGTCTCGTGGTTCGTCCTCAACAACGAGGCCAAATGTGTGAGGTGGACATCACCACGCTGGACTCGGTCGAATCGTTGCGCGACGAACTGACCCGTCGCGGCATCGTCTTCGCACTCGCCCGGGTGAAGCAGGACCTGCGCGAAGATCTGGACGCGTACGGGCTGACCGAATCGGTCGGCCGCGACAGGATCTTCCCCACTCTGCCGACCGCCGTGGCCGCATACCAGCAGTGGAGTCGCGCCCAGGGGAGCGACCAGGCTCAGTGACCACCCGGCGAGCCGCGCCAGCGAACCCTTACGCGGCCGCACACGGCCCCCGCAACACACACGGCGGAGGCCCGCCGTGACCGGCGAGCGCATCGCCAGGCGCGCCGAGGTCTTCGGCACGGTCCAAGGCGTGGGCTTCCGCCCGCAGGTGCACCGTCTGGCGACCGGCCTGGAGATGTGTCTGGTCATTCCTGGCCGGGTCCTTGAGGTCCACGACTCCGGCGGACTGCGCCGAGGCCGGAACATACGTCACCGTCCATGTCGGATTCGCGATCACGACTGTCGACGAGGCGGAGGCCGAGCGGACGCTCGGGGTGCTGCGCGCGATGGCGGACGCCGTCACCGGCGAGCTGGGCGAGCCGCTGCCTCAGGCGCCCCGGGACAGACCGGACGCGCCCTGAGGGCCGGTCGGCCCCGCTCACTGGCCCGGCCGACCCCTGCGGCCGGCCGTGCTCCCGCCTGAGTCTGGACGTGGATTCACCACGAGGAAGGCACCGTCATGACGCAGATCCACACCACCGCGAGTACCGCCCGGCAGGTGCACGCGCTCCTGACGGACGGCACGACAGTACGGATACGGCAGGCGGAGCCGGCCGATCACGACGCCGTCCTGGCCCTGTACGAGGGCATGTCGGCGGAGAATCTGCGGCGACGCTTCTTCACGGTGAGCCACCTGTCCGCCGAACAGGCGGCCGACCGACTCACCCGGCGCGACCGGTCCGGCTACCGCGCTCTGGTCGCGGAGAGCGGCGGGCGGTTCGTCGGACTCGCCGAGTACGAGGCCATACCGGAATCGGCGACGGCCGAGATCGCACTCAGCGTCGCAGACGACTGGCACCACCGGGGCCTGGGGACCCTGCTGCTGGAGCATCTTGTCGACGCCGCCCGCCAGGCGGGGATCACCGCCTTCGCGGCCGACGCACTGGCCGAGAACCACGAGATGCTAAAGGTGTTCGCCGACCTCGGCCTGCGTACGACCCGCCACTTCGACGGTCCCGAAGTGCGCTGCACGGTCCAACTCGCGGTGGACGAGCACTACTTGTCGGCGGTCGACAACCGGGCAAGCACCGCCGACGTGGCCAGCCTGCAACCACTGCTGCGGCCCCGCACAGTCGCCGTCGTCGGCGCGGGCCGCAAGGCGGGCTCGGTCGGCCGGGCCGTGCTGCGCAATCTGCGGAGCGGTGGCTTCGCCGGCCGTTTGGACGCAGTCAATCCGCATGCGGACGCGATCGAGTGGGTGAGCTGCCACCACTCCGTGACCGAGCTGTTTTCCCGCCCGATCTCGCCGTGCTCGCCGTCCCCGCGGCCGCCGTCCCGCAGGCCGCCGAGGACTGCGGAAAGCTTGGCGCGAGGGCGCTGCTGGTGGTCTCCTCCGGCCTCGACGCCCAACAGGCGGCCGCGCTGCTCGCCACGTGCCGTGCGTACGGGATGCGGCTCGTCGGCCCCAACTGCCTCGGTCTGGCCAACACCGACCCGGATCTGCGGCTGAACGCCACCTTCGCCGCCGACCGCCCCCTGGCGGGCACGGCCGGAGTCGCCGTGCAGTCCGGAGGGGTGGGCATCGCGCTGCTCGACGGGCTGTCCCGGCTCGGCATCGGGGTGTCCACCTTCGTCGCGCTGGGCGACAAATACGACGTCAGCGGCAACGACATGCTGCAGTGGTGGGAGAGCGACGGGCAGACCGACCTCGCTGTGCTGCACCTTGAATCCTTCGGCAATCCGCGCTCATTCTCGCGAACAGCGCGGCGGGTGGCCCGCACGATGCCGATCCTTACCGTGGACGCCGGGCGCTCCGAGGCCGGTCGCCGGGCCGCCGCCTCCCACACCGCGGCGGCAGCCACGCGGACCATGACCCGGCAGGCCCTGTTCACCCAGGCCGGAATCATCGCGACCCGCACGATCGGCGAACTCCTCGACAGTGCGGCGCTGTTGTACTCCCAGCCGCTGCCGTCCGGCTCCTCGGTCGCCATCGTCACCAACGCGGGCGGGGCAGGCGTACTGGCCGCCGATGCCTGCGCAGAGGCCGGGCTGAAGATTCCCGAGCTCGGCAGCGAGCTGGTCGCCGAGCTGCTGACCGGGCTGCCCGCGGGGGCCTCCGCCACCAATCCCGTCGACGCCACCGCCGCCGTCACCGAGACGCAACTGCAGGAGTGCGTCGACCGGCTCGCGGCGCACGGGGCCGTGGACGCCGTGCTGGTGGTGCTGGTCCCCACCGCGGTCGCCGCGGCGACCGGCGACGATCTCGTCCGGGCCCTGTCCCCCGGCCCGGACCACCGTCGCTCCCGAACGATCGCCGCGGTCCTTCCCGCCCAGGCGGCACGGGGCGAGCTGCTGCCCACCGCGGGCGGCGGATTCGTACCCGCCTACTCCGACGCGGCGGACGCGGCCCGCGCCCTGGCACACGCCGTGACGTATGCACGCTGGCGCGCCCGCCCGGAGGGCACGGTCCCCGAGCTCGCGGACGTGGACACCGCGGCGGCGAAAGCAATGGCCGACGGCTTCCTCGCCGAACACCCCGACGGGGGCTGGCTCGACCCCCGTGCGACGGCCGAACTCCTCGGCCACTACGGCATCCCGCAGATTCCATGGGAGTGGGCCGAGGACGAAGAGGCCGCCGTCGCCGCCGCGGCACGGCTGGCGGGACCTGACGGGCGGGTCGTGATGAAAGCCCACTGGCCTGGCCTGATCCACAAGAGCGAGCAGCGCGCCGTCCACCTCGATCTTCAAAATGCCTCGCAGGTGCGGGCTGCACACCGAGATCTGGTCACCCGATTCGGAGACCTGATGACCGGAGTGGTCGTCCAGCCGCTCGCCGAACGCGGCATCGAGCTCTTCGCCGGTGTCGTTCAGGACGAAGTCTTCGGCCCGCTGGTCCTGTTCGGCCTGGGCGGCACGGCGACCGAGCTCCTGGCCGATCACGCGGCCCGGCTCGCCCCGCTGACCGACCACGACGTGCACGACCTCATCACCTCGCCGCGCTGCGCGCCGCTGCTCTTCGGCTACCGCGGCGGCGGTGCCGTCGACCTCGAAGGGCTGGAGCAACTGCTGCTGCGGCTGTCCCGGTTGGCCTGTGATCTTCCGCAGCTCGCCGAGGCCGATCTCAACCCCGTGGTCGCCCGCCCGGGCGGCATCACGGCCCTGGACGTCCGCGTCCGGCTGGTGCCGCGGCGAGCCCGCGACCCGTATCTGCGCCGGCTGCGCTGAGAGGAGCCATGGACATGAAGCACATGAAGATCGGTTCACTGATGGTCGATGACGTCGTCAAGGCCGAGTACGACACTCCGTTCAAGGAAGTCGCCCGGCTCCTCGGCGAGCACCACATCAGCGGACTGCCGGTGGTCGACGAGGACGAAAAGGTCATCGGGGTGATCTCGGAGACCGACCTGATGGCCCGGCAGGCCGAGGGACCGGCTCCGGACGAGCGGGGACGACCGCACTGGCTCAGCCGGCTGCACATCTCCAAGGGGAACGATGCGGACAAGGCCCATGCCCGTGACGCGGGCACCCTGATGTCCGCGCCTGCCATCACCGTGCGGGCCGAGTCGAGCATCGCGGAGGCCGCCAGGACCATGGCGCAACGCCGGATCGAGCGGCTGCCCGTGGTCGACGAGGAGGACCGGCTGGTCGGCATCGTCACCCGCCGGGATCTGCTCCAGGTCTTCCTGCGGCCGGACGAGGAGATCCGCCGCGCGATCGTGGACGAAGTGATCGTCAACGCTCTCTGGCTCGCCCCGGAGACCGTGACGGTCGACGTGAGCGAAGGCGTCGTCACGCTCAGGGGCCAGTTGGAGCGGCGTAGCGAAATACCGATTGCCCTGCGAATGGCCAGCCAGGTGGACGGAGTCGTTGCCGTCGTCGACGAGCTGACGTACCGCACGGACGACTCGCATCTGCGGCCCGACGAGCCGGCCGTCCACGGCGTCGGCGAAGAGTGGCTGCGCAGGCTGTGAGGAGGTGTCCGGATGAACGCGAGAGTACTTGTCGCCTACGGCACGAAGAACGGCTCGACTGCAGAGATCGCCGGCGTCATCGCCGACGCCCTGCAGCAGGAGGGGCTGCGCTCCGAGGCGCGGCCGGCGGCGGAGGCCCGCGATGTCTCGGGGTACGAGGCGGTGGTGCTCGGCGGTGCCCTGTACGCGGGCCGCTGGCACCGAGACGCCGTACGCTTCGCCCGCCGCCACGAGCACGCCCTGGCCGAGCGCCCGGTGTGGCTGTTCAGCAGCGGTCCGCTGGACACCTCCGCGGGCGAGCGCGACATCCCTGCAGTGCCGAGCGCTGCCCGCGCGGCGACCCTGCTCGACGCCCGGGAGCACGTCACCTTCGGCGGCCGGCTCGAGGAGGGAGCCCGGGGCTTCATCGCCCGGATGATCGTCAAGCAGGGGCGGGGCGGTGACTTCCGCGACATGGAGCGGATGCGGGCCTGGGCCCGCAGCATTGCCAAGGAAATCAGCAAAGGGGCGGGGCCGGCATCGCCGACATGAGGCTCGCCCCTGATTCCGCCCCCGCTCGCCGTCCGCTTCCTCCTTGCGGACGCCACCAACCATGCCCGCCCGGCTCGGAGTTGTTCCTCGTGCGACTCCCGCGCCGCTGGGACAACCGGCCCGGCCCACCACAAGCCGAAGGAGATCGCACCATGACCGATGTCCACCCGACGTTCCGCCTCGACCTGGGCGGCGAGGAACAGGAGCCGCGACTGTGATCACGGCACTCCTCGCTGTCTTCCTGATTGCCCACGGCCTTGTCCATCTAGCGGTATGGGCCGGACCGGCCGGCCCCCAGCGCCCCATGTCGTTTTCGCCGACGCATTCATGGATCCTTGCGGAATCCGGTCTGCCGCGGTCGGCGGTCAACGTCTCCGCCGTGTCCCTCGCCGCCGTCACCGCGCTGCTGTACGTAATCGCCGGCGCGGCGGCGGCCGCACACAGCGGCGGCTGGCCGGACGCCGCCGTCGCCGCGGCCGTGTCCGGCCTGGTCCTCAAGGCGGTGTGGTTCAACCCCTGGCTCCTGTTGGGTGCCCTGCTGGACGCGGGGGTCCTCGCCGCCGTCTTCGGCCAGTGGCCGGCCTCGCTCTACTGAGCAGCGTGGGCGCCCCCTGCTGGGCGGCGGGGCCGCACGGCCTGCGACTGGGGACATTCGGCCCCCAGCGGCGCCCGTGGAGAAGGACTGATGCTGGAGGCAATCCGCATGAAGGGAGGCCATCGTGTCCGTGCCCGCTCTCGACACATCGACCGTGGCCGCACTGGCCGGCAGCCCGGCGGACGCGGGCCGCGCGATCACGTCCCCGCTGATGTGGGGGTGGGGGTGGCACTCGATAAGCCGGTCCAGCGCTTGGCGCAGAGTGAGGCGCGCCCTGTCCCGTGGGACTTGAAGCTCCGGCAGGGTCGCGCCGTCACCCGCCATTCCTTCCCAGGCGTGCACAAGACGCAGGGGCCGCCCGCGCAGAAGGGCTTCCCTTGCCGCCCAGTGGGCAGCGGCCAGGCTCTCGGGGGATCCGTCGATTCCCACGACGACCGGTCGAAGCATCATCCGCAACTCCGTCCCGCTCAACTGTGGGACTCGTATCTCCCTTCCATCACATACCGACGCGGGGTGCGACACAGGGTGTCGAGGTTTCCCTGTTGAGGGCCGAACGACCCAGGCCAAGGGCCGGGCGGCCCGTAGTGGCGGTGCGGCGGCTGCCGGACGCTGAGGGTGTGAGCCTCGTAGTCACGTCCAAGGGGACGACATGGATGACACAGCGGCAGTCGCCGTACTCGACAGGACCGGACTCGACGCGCTCGTCAGGCTGCTCGTGTCCCAGGGGCGCACTGTCGTCGGACCCACGGCCCGGGACGGAGCGGTCGTCCTCGCCGAGCTGGCCTCCGCCGACGAGCTGCCCTTCGGGTGGGGCGTCGAGCTGGAGACCGGTCACTACCGGCTGCGCCCCCGCGACGACGGGTCAGCCTTCGCGCACAGCGCGGAGCCCCAGTCGTGGAAGACGTTCCTCCACCCGCAGCGGGAGAAGCTGTGGAGCGCGGACCGTGGACCCGACGGTGAGCTGACGGTACGGGCCGAGGAACCACCTCCGAGCCCGTATGCATTTCTGGGCGTACGGCCCTGCGATCTGCGGGCCATCGCGATCCAGGACCGGGTACTGGCCGGCGGCCGGTACCGCGACGACGGGTACGCGGGGCGACGGACGGGCGCGCTGCTGATTGCCGCCGAATGCACCGAGCCCGGGGCCACATGCTTCTGCACGTCCATGGGCTCCGGGCCCGCAGCCGACGCGGGCTTCGATCTGGCGCTCACCGAGATCGTGGACGGTGCCGGCCGTTTCCTCGTACGCACCGGGAGTGAGGAAGGTGCGGCACCGCTCGCGCCGCACCGGCCCGCCGCCCCGGAACCGAGGCCGACGCACGCGCCGCCGTCGCCGGAGCCGCAGACCGGATGTACCGGTCCCTGCCGCCCGTCGACCTACGGGCGCTCATGAGCGCGAGTGACCGACCGGACCAGGAGGGCACCATGCACGGCACCCCGTACATCGTGAGAGATGTGATGACCCACGCTGTCGTCGCCGTCAGCCGCCAGGCGACGTTCAAGGAAATCGTGCAGACCATGGAGCGGTGGAAGGTCAGCGCCGTTCCGGTCCTGGAAGGCGAGGGCCGGGTGATCGGCATCGTGTCCGAGGCCGACCTGCTGCCCAAGGAGGAGTTCCGGGAGCGCGACGCGGACCGCTACACCCAGCTGAGGCGGCTGCCCGATCTCGCCAAGGCCGGAGCAGTGACGGCCGAGGAGCTGATGTCCGCCCCTGCCGTCACCACCCACCCGAGCGCGCCCCTCCCACAGGCTGCACGGGTCATGGCGCAGCGCAAGGTCAAGCGACTGCCTGTCGTCAACGACATAGGTGTGCTCGAGGGCATCGTCAGCCGCGCAGACCTGTTGAAGGTCTTCCTGCGGGACGACAAGGACATCGCAGAAGAGGTCCGCAAGGACGTGGTGGGCCTCCTGTTCCCCTCGCAGCCGGAACCAGTCCGGGTGAAGGTGGAGGAAGGCGTGGTGACCCTCACGGGACGCATCCGCGACACCGCCCTCGTTCCCGTCGCAGCCCGCCTGGTGCAGGCCGTCGAGGGCGTGGTGGATGTGGAGTTCGACCTGACGAGCCCGCACCGGCACCCCGACGCGGCCGAGGGCGCACAGGCTTCGTCATGAAGTACCTCGACGGGTGCCGCGATCCGGCTCTCGCCCGGCAGCTGCTGGACGAGCTGCACGGGACCGCGACCGCGCCCTGGCAGATCATGGAGGTGTGCGGCGGGCGGACCCACACCCTCGTCCGCCAGGGCACCGACGAACTGCTGCCCGCCGGCATCCGGATGGTGCACGGACCCGCCTGCCGGGCCCGGTCCAGGGTCACCAACGGGGGTGACGCACACGGCGAGGAAGACGACCTCGCGGTCCGGGAATTCGGCGGCCAGACGTACGGCGTCCATGGGTGTGTAGACGACCCTGCCCAAGGCAGGTGCCCATCAACGCCATGCCAGGGCTGCGTAAGGAGGGCCTGCTCGGGGGCTCAGGCCTCAGACGGCGGCCGCCGACGCGAGGGGCCGCTGGTCCGTGGCAGGCGGGCTGACCGGGGCCTCTCACAGGCTCAACTAGGGCCGGTCGGCCCTAGTACTCCTGCCCGGGTAGGGCAATGATCGTTGCAGTCGCAGTGCGGGAGAGATCACAACCGAGGGGCTCGTCATGACCGAGGCACCGACATTCACGGCGGAGGATCCGGTACGAGTGTTCCTCGTCGACGACCATGAGGTCGTACGCCGTGGGCTGACAGATCTCCTCGACGCCGAGCCGGACATCACCGTGGTCGGTGACGCGGGCAGCGTCGAACAGGCGCTGGCGCGCGGTCCGGCGCTGCGCCCGCACGTGGCCGTGCTCGACGTGCGCCTGCCCGACGGCGACGGTATCGGGGTTTGCCGCGAACTACGCAGTCGTATGCCGGAGTTGGCCTGTCTGATGCTGACTTCGTTCGACGAGGAGGATGCCCTGCTCGACGCGATCATGGCTGGCGCCTCCGGGTATGTGCTCAAACAGATCAAGGGCT
Organism: Streptomyces sp. NPDC002730; assembly: GCF_042888805.1. Classification (NCBI taxonomy): domain Bacteria; kingdom Bacillati; phylum Actinomycetota; class Actinomycetes; order Kitasatosporales; family Streptomycetaceae; genus Streptomyces; species Streptomyces sp. NPDC002730. The sequence continues at coordinate 9,297 of NZ_JBIAQG010000017.1, read as the reverse complement.
CCGACCTGGTGTCGGCGGTGCGCACGGTTGCTTCGGGCCAGTCCATGCTCGATCCCGCGACGACGGCCCGGCTGATGAGCAGCCTGCGGGTGGAGCCGAACAGCTCCGAGGCCGTGCCGCCCGCGCTGGCGGGCCTGTCCCCGCGTGAGCGGGACATTCTCGCCTTGATCGGAGAGGGGCTCACCAACCGGCAGATCGGCAAGCGGCTGTATCTGTCCGAGAAGACGGTGAAGAACCACATCTCCCGCCTGCTGGCCAAGCTGGGCGTTCACCGCCGCGTCCAGGCCGCGGTCCTGGCGACCCAACTGGAGCAGCACGAGGCCCCAGGCCACCCGTCCCGCTGAAACGCCGAAAGCGTATGGGCCGCCAGCCGGGGTCGGATTGGTGTGCGGATGCCGTGACCGTCCCGGGCACTGGGCGTGACTCAGGTCCCTGGATCCGTGGTCACGAACCTGCGGCCTGGGCATGTGCACCACCGTGGCATCGGCGGCGTCCTCCTTCTCACGGCGGAGGTTCTCCACCTCGATCGACAGTTCCACGGTGGTGCGGCGCAGGAACGCGGTCAACTGCTGTTGCTGCTAGCTGTTGCTTCGCCTCCTCCAGCTCCTCGACCCTCATTCCCTCCGTCTTCGTCCAAGATCGCCGTCAGCCCAGAAGTGCGCCGCCGGCCACTCTCCGATCGTGCCGAAGTTCTCGCTGGTCAGATCGATAAGCATCAAACAGAACGCCACCGCCGCGGCCGAAACAGGTGCCTTCCCGTCACCTCCCCAAGCGGGCGGAGCAGTTGGAGGAAAACGCCCCCATGGCGCGCACCACGCCGCCGTCATTCAGCGGCTCAAGGAGGACGGACGAGCAACGGTTTGCAGCATGAACGACACTTTCCGTAACGATCGAGTCTCAGGTCGGTCGCGCCAGCCCTCGGGATTCACGTCGCCGCCAGATCGGCCGAGTGTCGCTGATCACCCTTCGGCAGCAGCGCCCAGTACAGGTCTCCCGAGGCAAGGGCCACGTTCCATGAGGCGAGGGGGCCGAACGCCGCCAACTGGTCGAGCACAGGGAACAGAGCCGCGGGAGCGAGCCCACACTCACGTGCGATCCGGTCCATCTCGGCGCACCCGCGACCGGCCGAGGATTCCGCGTGTGCCGCTAGGCAGAGGGCGAACAGTCGCAGGGGCGGGTCGCCGGCGCCCACACAGCCGTCCCTTGCCGCACGCAGCGCCCAGTCAGCAGCACTCCTGCGGTCCGGACGAGCGGGTCGCTGAGCAAACAACCCGCCGTCGAGGATCTGGGCGACCACCACCCTGACGGCAACGTCCAGGGAAGTCGGCGTTCTACAAAGCCACCTTGCCTGCTCCAGCTCACTCCACGGGGCCGGATCGCGGCTGAGGCGAAGACTTCGCAGGACCCCGGCCGGCAACCGGACCTGCCCCTTGGAGTCCATACGCAGTGCGCACTGCACAGCGAGCAGGCGGGCCGCAGCCCCGGTGTGGCTCGGCAAGGCTGCGGCCAGGTAGCTGAGCATCTCCCGCACCCGAATCTGGTCGCCCGGTCCTTTGGGCAGTCGCTTGCGGCGGCGACAGTCGCTGGCAGACGAGGTCGCGGCCACGCGCAGGAGGGTTTCCGGAACCACGGCGGCCTGCGCCGTCATCGACGCACAGGCCGTGCACGCATCGGCAAGCCGCCAGAGCCGTCCACCCCGCTCGCGCGCGAGAAGCAGACGGATAGGGCCGGCGCAGCCGCGGTGACGGGGGTGCCAGTGGCAGCCTCGTTCATGGCACTGACAGGTGCGCATGTGCGACGGCAGAACGTCTCGCCGGGCGTGCCCAGCCAGATGCTCCAGCGCTACGGAGCGCGCGGATGCGGCAGCACGCCCCGGTGGTCGCACTGCTGACACACTAGCTGCGGTCCGCCGGAGCCGGGCCGCAGCTCCACAGTCCAGGCACGCCGCACTGCTGGGCATGTTGTGCGGAGCCTCATAGGGCGCGCGCCTCCTCCCAAATCCTGTTCCGCGCCGTTGTCCGCTCAAGAAAGAGCGACGGCCAGCACACGGTAGTGCAGACCTCTGCCCTCTCGTCCGCGCTGCCACCTGGGGAAATAGGGCAGAGGTCTGCACTGACAGGGCAGGGGTCTGCCCCGTCGGATGGTCAGGTGACGATCTTTCCGCCCGATCCGGACTTCGAGGCACTCCGCCTGGAGCTCGCGCGCCTGCGGGCGGCCCAAGGATGGAGCTACGACGAGCTCGCCGCCCGTAGCGGCCTCGCCAGACGGACTCTTATCGAGATTGAACAGGGCCGCACGATCGGGACTCTGAAGACCTGGCACGCCCTCGCACACGCCCTGAGCACCCCGCTCGACGAACTCTTCGCCACCTTGCGCAACGGACACCAACCCCCGGAAAAGCCCGACAACTGACAGCCCTCAGGACGGCAAGTGCCAACCACCCGAATCGGCGACTCGGCACGAACGCGTGATCGCACGATCGATAACCAGTCTCATCAGATGCGGCCGTCCGGGGGACACCTGCGGTAGTGGCGCCGATTGAACGGCGTGTTGGCTGGCAGGTTCGCCCGCATGCGTTCCACACCCCCTTCTCCGCGTCGTTGGGATGGCAGCCTCATCCATGTCCGCGCGAGGCGTTACCTTCGTGTAAATGCCGACGGCGCCAGTCGACTGCTGCGGTGCGGTCAGAGTGACCGCTGCCGGGATTGCGGCAACCGAATCGAGTGGTACCACCGCACCAACGAGCGGCTCATCCACCTGCATCCACACGAGCTGCCCGCCGGGAACGTGCCCGCTACTTGCCACTGGCACGTCAGCTCCGGTGTCGCCCATCCCGCGGGCGACGGCAGCGGCTGGTGCCGCCTGCCGCACGCCATGCTGTGCCCTGCCCGCGACGGCCTTCCGACCATCCCCGAGTTGGCAGGACTGCGCCGCGCTCTGGCGGTCAACACCCGCCGCCTGATCGACACGGCGCATTCGTTCCCCCGTCCATCAAGCCGAATACCGAAGCCTTGTCGGCGACTGTCTGTCGACCGGCCCGCCCTGTCGTGCAACTCCTGTACGTCCGCTACCTCGCCAACCGCCCAGTGGACGAGATCCAGTGCGTGGCCCAGACCCGACGCCGTCACCGCTGCACAAGTCCGGTGCTCACACCTGACACCCGGGCAGGCGTCTGGATTCTCGCGCCCACCACCGCGACGCACGGCCAGCTACCTTTGCCCGGCGCGGTCATGGCCGTCTACGCGCTCACCGGTCTGTCCTAGGCCGAGCAACTGCGCTGGAGGGCCCAACGCTGCCCCGAACATGCCGCCATTCCCGCCGCCGCCGACGCGGTGGTGGCCGAGTGGGAGCCCTTCGACCCGCTCATCCACCACGAGCACATCCACACCCGGCTCCCGACACTCACCCGACGTCAGGGACCTGCCGACCGGAACCGGAAGGCGACACAGCCGTGACCGCGCACCACGCGATTGAGATCGCCCTGACCCGACCTGCCACCGGCTGAGAGCTGCGTATTGCACGTCGTGCCGTGCCTCTGGGCGCCAACACCGAGCGTACCCGGCTGCTGGCCCTGCAGCGCGCCAAGACTCCAGGGCGCGCGCTGCGAGTACTTCGACATCGACTCGATGCTCTGTTGCCCATCGACGTCCTGACCACCCATTACCCGGACCGACAGGGCTGTGTCCTGCTGAACTTCGCTCTCAGTCACACCGCCCGCACTGCCATCCGCCACGCTGCGGCAGCCCGCAGCCAACGGCCCCAGGACTTCCTGAGCCAAACCGTGACCGATGCCGTCGCCCTACACAAAGAAGAGCGCGCCCGACGCCTGATGACCCAGATGGAAGGGCTGCTGGCCCAGCACACCCCGGAAGAACTGCTGCTCTGCGCAACGAGCACTCTCCTCAGCCATCACAACCGCCTGCAAAGCGGCAAGTCCTCCCCCACCCCTTCCTGAGGAGCCTTTGTGCCCACCCCGACCGACGAACAGGTCCAAGCCGCCGACACCTTCCGAGCAGGACACCACCTCGTCCTGCAAGCGGGAGCCGGTACCGGCAAGACCACCACCCTCGCGATGCTCGCCGCCAGCACCAAACGACGCGGTCGTTACCTCGCCTTCAACAAGGACATCGCTCGTGACGCCGCCACACGCTTCCCCCGTACGGTGATGTGCAAGACGGCCCATGCGACCGCGTACGCAGCACTCGGCCACCGCTATGCAAGTCGACTCAACGGCCCCCGCCAGCCTGCCTGGAGAACCGGCCATGCCCTCGGCATCACCCGGCCCGCGTCACGCCACAGGGGTGCATCGCGATCCCGCGTGGCAGGGCGTCGAGGCCCTCGGCGAGCTCGAACAGCAGCCGGTACGGGCCCGCCTGGGCGGCGAGCTGCTTCAGCTCGGGCAGTTCGGCGAGCGCGGCGGTGATGTCGCAGGCGCGGATGTGCGGGAACGATTTGGCGATCCGGTCCACGTCCGCGGGCGGGATGCCGAGGGCGAGGCCCGTGTCGCGCAGGGCGTGCCGGGCCCGGTAGGTCTCCGGCACGCCGGTGACGGCGACCCGCTCCAGCCCGAACCGGTCAATGATCTTGTCGTAGACCTCGAGACGCCGGGCAGACTCCACGTCGATGTCGATGTCCGGCAGCGAGGCGCGGCGCACCGACAGGAACCGCTCGAACAGCAGCCGGTGATCGAGCGGATTCGCGGTGGCGATCATCAACGCGTGATTGACCATGCTGCCCGCTCCCGAGCCGCGGGCAGCGATGCGGATGCCCATCTCCCGGACGTCGGCCACGACTTGGGCGACAGTCAGGAAGTAGGTGTCATACCGAAGCTCGGCGATGACGGCGAGCTCCCCCTCCAGACGCTGGAACATCCGCCACAAACTCTGGGTCGGTCAGCACGTCCATGCGCCCGAACAGCAGCTCGATCTGTCCCGCACCCCCGATGTCGTTCGAGCCCAGCAGCAGTGCTGGCGCCTTCGCCGACACCATGGCCCGACCCTCATCGACATCTGCGAGGAAGTCACCGCGAAACTCTGGGCCGGCCTTGCCCACCGCCACTACCGGCTCGTCCACCGGGCCGAACTCCTTCACGACCTGGCCCGAGGCAAGGGGCGAGAAGCCGAGCCGGACATCAAGGCACCCTGGCTCACAGCAGCCGGGTTCCCCGAACGCGTCGCGCTGATCCACATGTTCACGTCTCCCCGCTGGAGGAAACTGACGATGAGCGATGACTTCTACGTCTCCGCGGACAGCATCGCCGAGTTCCACCAGCGCTTTCCTACCGAGAGCCCTCTTCGCGGCACGAGCCGCATCTGGCTCACGAAGTCCGTCAAGACTTCAGCCGCGGAGATCGAGTACCGACTCGGCAACCCCGAAGGCATCGCCACACTCCTCGGCAACGACCAAGACCGCGCCAGCGATGTGATCTACGAACGGATCTCCCATTCGATGCAGGTCCTGCCGGAAGAGTGCTCGAAGGTAGTACTTGAACGGGGTGCCCGTCTCCAGAGCATCCGTCACAGCGCGGACGAACTCGGTCAGGCTTGAGCCCCAGAGGGTGCCTTCCAGATCGCCGGAGCCAATGCCCATCTCATACACGTGCCCGTACGTGGGCCCAGGCCGGTGGTCGACGAACGCGACACCTCCGTCGTTGGGCAGCGCGAACGGCACACAGAGATGCAGATGACCAGCGAGGTCTTCTTCATCCCACAGCTCGACCTCGGTGTTGTCCTCGCCGACGTCCACGAGAATCTTGTGCATCGATGCCATCTCAGCGGTCGAGCCGAGCCGATGGCCCAGCGGCAGAATGTTGCCAGCCGGGAAAACTCCTGGCTCGGGTCCTCTGTTCGGCTCGGGCTCGATAACACCGTTCCGCCGCTCCAGCCCCCTGAGCTCAGGATGAAGGGCGAAGCCCAGCTGCTTCTCCAGCTCAGCGATCTCAGCAGCCGTTGCCGGCGGTCGAAGTGCGGCGTGATCCGCTGGCGACTGGGCGGCCAGCCACGACTCGAACCGGGCCCATGCCTGATCAAACAGAACAAGATTTATCGACGTCATGGGCAGACGATAGACGGCGGGTCTGACAAGACTGGCTGCCCGGCTACCAGGCTCACGGCTGATGCAGATGCCCGGATTTCCAAAGACAGGTGCCAAGCAAGCTGTCTCACCCAACTCCGGGCATCGCAGCTCATCCGCCCAAGTTGCCCGGACTTAGAGGTCGTCTCGTTTGGTGCTGAAGTGACTGGAGTTGGGCTCGATCGGTTCAGGCGTTCAGAGGGACGAAGATCCCGGCATCAGTGGCTGCCATTTTTGAGCCAAGTTGTGATCTGCTCTCACTCGTGATCCAGATAGAAGCAAGCTGGCGGCGCAGCACTCCGAATGCGGCGTTCGTCTCCATATGGTGCGTGTTTTGCTGACCGACCGATGCAATCTGCGGTGCACGTACTGCATGCCCGATGAGAGCCTGCAGTGGCCCCCGAAGCGTGATCGGCTCAGCGATGATCGCCCGAGGTCCGCCTCACCCGGGGGGAGAGCCGTTGCCGCAGCGCGTACTGGTCGGGTCGGGGAGTACTGCGCACCCTGTCACCCGCACGTTCTGCACCTTCTGCGACCGCTACCGGCATGGGGGGTAGCAAACGACTACGAGCTTCGTCCCATCGAGCAGATGCCGCTGGTTGCCCGGACTTGGAGGAGTCGATAGGTCTTCACCTGCCCTTCAACGGGAGCTCATGCCCGCCTTGAGCCCGCTGCCCGCCGCCGGCGGACAGTTCCCGCTCTACGGGATCCCTGCCTGATCTCCCGGGCGGAAGAACCACTGCCAGGTGAACTGGAAGTTGTACCGCTGCATGTCGATCGACCACGACCGGTCACCGACCACATAGATCCTGCGCTCCACGCCGCCGATCAGGTCCTCCGTCGCCAGACCGTCGGGAGCCCGCTGCAGCGACAGGCTCGCCATCCGCTGCACCGGCACATGGCCCGGCCATCCGGCTAACGCCTCTTCCGCTGACGTCGCCCCTGCAGGGGGCGGCTTTGTCCACGCGAGAGTTTCGACCGCACCGGCCGCTTCTAGAGCGATCCGCATGCTCAAAACGAAAGTGGCAGCTGAGGGACGGTTAGCACCGCCGTGAGGGCGTAGAAGCCGGTAACGTTCCTCCTGTCGATGTGGGGTGGGATGACCCACGACGAAGGGCCCAACCCGGGTGCCACCGGGTCAGGCCCTCGCGATGCAGTCAGTGAGCCCGGCCGTCTACGCATCGGCCGGGCTCACATTGTGAGCGGCCAAAACGTCCGGACCCCCGCGCGAATCACGGGCAGCTACTGCACAAGCTGGCCCGCACAGCCGACGATCGCCACGAACAACCCCATCAGCGCGATCCCGACCTGCCATCGTTCAAAGCCGGTCCACCGCCGGCCCCGCTTCGTCTCGTGATCAGCCATACGCACAACTCCCTCCCAGTGCGACGCTGGACAGCCACAGAGGGAGCTGCCCGGCGTTTCCGTCGCTCCGACGGGGATGCGGAGCGCACACAAAGTATGCCAAGGGGAACGGAGAGCAGTGCACCGGAACATCATGATTGATCTGAGCTTTTCCTGAGCATTGAGAGCCCAAGGATCAGCTCTGCTCCCGCTTCGGGACGTCCTTCGCGAAGGCGTCGGCCGCCGTCCGGATTCCGCGGCGGACCCGGTGGTGGACTCGGTCGGCGAGTCCGGCGGGGGCTGGTCGGCAGGCTGCTCGGGTACCGGAGCGATCATCGGCCGGGACGGCGCGGGCACAAACGTCGGCGGCAGCGAGGGAGCGTTCTCCCGGCCCGCGTTGGCGATCACTACGGCGACATAGGGCAGCACCAGACCGAGCACCAGAGCCACGATGGCCACATGGCGTTCCACGTTCCACAGGGTGGCGGCGAGGATCACCGACAGGGTCCGTACTGACATCGAGATCACATAGCGGCGCTGCCGGCCGCGCACATCGTCGGCGAGTCGCTGCCGGGCGCCGGTGATCCGGAAGACCTCCGCGTGTCCGTGCTTCCGCATCGCGTTCCACCGTACGCCGCCACTGCGACGCCTACGAGGAGAGGAGTCCCCGGCCGTACCGCGTATGGCGCCGGCGTCCGCCGTACGGCGGACGGGCCGAGACTGACGGCGTAACTGCTCACGTGGATAGAGAGCCGTACGAGGAGGGAGCCGTGGGCTGGTTGTGGGCGATCATCGTGGGACTTGTGCTGGGCCTGATCGCCAAGGCGATCCTGCCCGGGAAGCAGCACATCCCTCTCTGGCTGACCACCATTCTCAGCATCGGCGGTGGCCCGTGCTCCGTCCCGGGACCCCGGGGCGGAGCACAAGCAGGCACGGTCAGCCGCCGATGACCTGACGGGTCAGCCGGTGACCTCGACCGCGGCCAGGTTCTTCCTTCCGCGGCGCAGCACCAGCCAGCGGCTGCTCGGCGCAGAGATCAGGGCCATGGGCGCCCAGCAGATCGACGGGCGACTCCTTGAACCGGAAGTTGTTCACATCGCCGACCACCTCACCGCTCTCCACGGCGTACCGAGAAGATGCTGCCGCGCGATTGGGGCGACCCGAGGACCTGACGCGCTCGGCCTGTTCTTCAAGGTCAACACGGTCCAGATGCCCGACTTGGCGACCAGCCGTGTCCGTGTAGGAATTGTTCTCCTGGACGGTGAGAAGCTGTGTCTGAGCCCGACACGACAACTCCGGGGCTCGCCGATCAGGGCGCCGGTACGGAACCGCACAGCCCGGCGTTGACCCCAACATGAATGACACGGTCGCGGTTGCCATGGTCACCGGCGGGTTCACCTTGCTGGCATCCGCCACCTCCAGCTGGTTCGCCATGCGAGCAGCTGGCCGACAAGTGGCTCAGCAGCTGCGCATAGCTCAGTAGGACAGGGCAGACAGTCGCGCAGCCGGTCAACGGGAGGTCCAGCGCGAGCTGTATCGGCGGTTTTTGCAGCAGGCGATGGACGCGGCCAGGTTCGTTTTCGCTCTGCGGCCGTCGGCAGACCTTGCGCACGAAGAGTTCGAATCGGCGGCGCGGCGGGCCCGGGAGGCGATCGGGGAACTGTCCGCGGTCGAGGCGCTGATCACGCTGGAGGGCCCGGCGGAGATGACGGACGCGGCCGAGAAGGTCATCAGCGCGCTGCGCTACGAGCACAGTGCCGCGCGTGCTTTGCACTTGGACAACGGACCTAAGACGTCATCTCATTTGGTGAGTCTGCGGTAGCAGATGAGGGTGCAGGCGATGCTGGTGAAGGCGAGGAAGTGGTCGGCTTTGCGTTCGTA
>NZ_JBIAQG010000016.1:190434-242699 GCF_042888805.1 Streptomyces sp. NPDC002730 | reverse complement strand
GGAACCTCGAACCTGCCGAAACAGGCCGGGGTATCAACATATCTGGCGTTGACTTTTGGCACGCTGTTGAGTTCTCAAGGAACGGACGCTTCCTTCAGACCCTTTTCATGGGGTCCTCCGGGCGCTTCCCTTCGGTGTTTCCAAACTCTATCAGGCTCTTTCGCTCTTCCCGACCACCGCCCTGCGGACATGCAGAGGTTTAGACCAGTTAGAATCTCGGCTTGATAGCTGCTGCCGACCCCCGACTCAACGTCGCGTTGGGGTCAGACAGGGGTTCGACACTACCGGTCGCCGGGAGACGAGGCAAATCGTTTCCGGTGCGCACCTAGGTCCGCCAACTGGTAGCTCTCACGCGGAACTAGGACTTCTTATGACTTACCCTTCTGAACAGTGCGTCGTCCGGCACAGGCAGTGACGACGCCGTACGAATCTCCGCCCCTGGGAGGCTCCATGACCACAGTGACGTCCCCTCTTGCTGGACGTGCCATCGGACTCGCGGCTGTGCCTGATCCGGTGTTCTCCGGTGCGATGGTCGGCCCCGGTACCGCTATTGACCCCGTGCGTGAGCCGTCGGAGGTCGTCGCCCCCGTTGACGGCGTCATCGTCTCCCTGCACCCGCACGCCTTCGTCGTCGTCGACGATCAGGGTCACGGAGTGCTGACGCACCTCGGCATCGACACTGTTCAGCTCAACGGCCAGGGCTTCGAGCTGCTCGTCAACAAGGGCGACACTGTTCAGCGCGGGCAGTCTGTGGTGCGCTGGGACCCGTCGGCCGTCGAGGCTGCCGGGAAGTCCGCCATCTGTCCGATCGTGGCGCTCGAGGCCACGGCCGACTCCCTCTCCGACGTCCGCGAGGACGGCGACGTAAAGGCCGGCGACACCCTCTTCGTCTGGCAGTGACGCCGACGCCGCGGTGGCGGCGTCAGTTGGACATCCATCGCGACGGCAGCTGCCGTCGCTCAATCGGAGACGGGTGAAATGCAGACAACGCTGCGAGGCGTCGGCGTGAGCCACGGTGTGGCGATCGGCGAGGTTCGGCACATGGGCACGGCGGTCCTGGAACCTCCGGCCAAGCAGATTCCCGCGGAGGACGCGGAGCGCGAACAGGGGCGCGCGCGCAAGGCCGTGGAAGCTGTGGCCGCCGACCTGATTGCTCGGGGCAATCTGGCAGGTGGCGAGGCGCAGGCTGTGCTCGAGGCGCAGGCCATGATGGCGCAGGACCCGGAGCTCATGGCAGACGTGGATCGGCGCATCGCCGTCGGCAGCACTGCCGAGCGCGCGGTGTACGACGCGCTCGCCGCGTACCGCGCGCTGCTGGCGGGTGCCGGTGAGTACCTGGCCGGGCGGGTCGCGGACCTCGATGACGTACGGAACCGGATCGTCGCTCGGCTGCTCGGCGTGCCGATGCCGGGTGTGCCGGACAGCGACGAGCCGTATGTACTGATCGCGCGGGATCTCGCGCCGGCGGACACCGCGCTGCTCGACCCGGCGTTGGTGCTCGGGTTCGTGACCGAAGAGGGCGGACCGACGAGTCACAGCGCCATTCTGGCGCGGGCGCTCGGAGTTCCCGCCGTGGTGGCGCTGCCGGGCGCCTGTGAGCTGGCCGAGGGCACGCTGATCGCGGTCGACGGCAGCACGGGCGAGATCTTCGTCGAGCCGAGCGACGAGAAGCGCGCCGAGATGGAGCGGGCCGCGGCGGAGCGGAAGGCCGCGCTTGCCGCTACCAGCGGGCCGGGGGCGACGTCGGACGGGCACAAGGTGCCACTGCTGGCCAATGTCGGCGGACCCGCCGATGTGCCGGCCGCGGTGGAGGCCGGTGCCGAGGGCGTCGGGTTGTTCCGTACGGAGTTCCTCTTCCTCGACGACAGCAAGCAGGCGCCGTCCGAGGAGAAGCAGGTCGAGGCGTACCGCAAGGTGCTCGAGGCATTCCCCGAGGGCCGGGTGGTCGTGCGCGTGCTGGACGCCGGTGCGGACAAGCCGCTCGACTTCCTGACTCCGGCCGACGAGCCGAACCCGGCGTTGGGTGTGCGCGGGCTGCGCAGTCTGCTGGACCACCCGGAGGTGCTGCGGACGCAGCTGACGGCGCTGGCCAAGGCCGCCGAGGGGCTGCCGGTGTACCTCGAGGTGATGGCGCCGATGGTGGCCGATCGCACGGACGCCAAGGCGTTCGCGAACGCGTGCCGCGAGGCCGGGCTGCGGGCGAAGTTCGGTGCGATGGTGGAGATTCCGTCCGCCGCGCTGCGGGCGCGTTCGATCCTGCAGGAGGTCGAGTTCCTTTCGCTGGGAACCAATGACCTCGCGCAGTACACCTTCGCCGCCGACCGTCAGGTGGGTGCGGTGTCGCGGCTGCAGGATCCGTGGCAGCCGGCGCTGCTGGATCTGGTGGCGCTGTCGGCCGAGGCCGCGAAGGCCGAGGGCAAGAGCTGTGGTGTGTGTGGTGAAGCCGCCTCCGATCCGCTGCTCGCGTGTGTGCTCACCGGTCTCGGTGTGACCTCGCTGTCCATGGGTGCGGCGTCGATTCCGTATGTGCGGGCGACGCTGGCGAAGTACACGCTCGCCCAGTGCGAGCGAGCTGCCGCCGCGGCCCGTGCCACGGACACCGCCGAGGAGGCCCGCGTGGCCGCCCGGGCGGTGCTCTCCGGCGAGTAGTCGGTGGATCAGTAGGCGGGTATCAGCAGACGGATGCCGAAGGGGCTTCCTGCCGGGGACGGCAGGAAGCCCCTTGGGCGTTCAGTGATGGTTCCCCGGGTCGTCGGTGGTGATGTCGAAGCCCGCGCAGTACTCCACCCCGGACTCCGGGGACAGTGGTTCGCCGGTGGTGGCGTCGGTGCAGTAGGCGCTGAAGACCTCACCGGCGGTGAGCGGGAGGAGTCGGCCCTGGTGGAGCCGCCAGCCGTGGAGGTGGTCCGGGGCACCGGGAGCGCTCGTACGAAGGACTACACCGCCAGGGCTCTCGAGGGCGATGCCTGCCGCGAGGACGGTGACGAACTCCGCGCCCTCGGAGGCGTCCAGGTGGGCGGGTGCCGCTGTGGCTCCTTCGGCGTGCAGGACGGCGAGGAGTTGTTCGTCGGGAGCGGGGACGCTGCAGACGAGGTGGTGTGTGCCGGGTCCGGCCTCCTCGAGCAGTCGCATCAGGATGCGGGAGGCCCGGTCGAAGGCGGCCCGGCCGATGTCCTGGCCGCAGTCGGCGCACTCTCCGAGGTCGGCGAGGAGCATCGTGGCGTACTCCCAAGTGGCCTGGCGGACTGCCTTGTTGATGAGCTGGGGCAGCAGGCTGTCGAGGGGCTGGCCGGTGTACGGGACGGTGGCGCCGCGGCCGGCGATTTCCGCGGTGTAGCGGGAGCGGCTCATGGCCGCGTCGGGGTCGAGGCCCGCTTCCGCGCAGTACTCCGTGAAGTCCTCGGGGTCGAAGAGGGCGACACTGGTGTGCAGTTGCCGGGAGGCGAGGGTTCTGAGCAGGTCGTCGATCTGCCGGAGATAGCTCGCATGGTCGTCGAAGGTGAAGGTGCGGTAGCGGCGCATCGCGGTGAAGTCCTGCTCGTCGGCCAGCAGGCCTACGGTGCCGGGGACTTCGCGGTGCAGGGTGCGCCGCATGGATGCGTTGTTCCGGGATCGCTGATGTGTGGACCGCGTTGACCGCTTGGGCCGCCTGGACTGCTTGGAATGCTTGGACCGCTTGGTGTACGCCATCTCTCCCCCTGAGCACTGTTGACTACTGGTGACTCACCGTAACTGGCGGCTCTGACAATGCGGGGTCGGGCAGTTGGTTCCGTACGAGCCGACTCTGGGCGAAGCAGGTGGCCACCAGTCCGGCACCCAGCAGTGCCCAGCCTGCGGGGCCTACCGCGATGGCTCCGGTGACGATCAGCGGGCCGGCGCTGCGCTGGGCCGATGCGGCCACTCCGTGCACTCCGAGGTAGGCGCCCTGTGCCTCGTCGGGGGCGAGAGCGACGGAGAGTTCCCAGGAGATGGTGGCGTGGAGGATCTCCGCCAGCGTGAGTGCGGCGGCGGCGAGGACAAGTGCGGTGATCGCGAGCCAGCGGCTGTCGGCTGCGGACACACTCATGGCGAGGGTGCCGGCGGCGAAGGTGACCGCGAGCGGTCCGAGCAGCCGCCGGGCGGCCTGTGTGGTGGCGCCGAATCGGGCGAGGGGGATCTGGAGGGCCACCACCATCACGTTGTTCAGGACGAGCAGAAGCGGGGCCAGGCCGTGCGGGGCTTCGGTGGCGTGCACGATCCAGAGCGGCAGCCCGACCATGAAGACCGCGTCGTCAAGGAAGAGCACCGCCTCACTGGCCACGTAGAGGAGATAGGTGCGGTCGCGCCAGGGGTTGGCGGGCTTTGCGGCGGCGGTCGTGCTGCCGGATCCGGTGACGACGCGCGACGGGGCGGGGGGCTCGCCGCAGCGCAGGGTCAGGAGGGCGGCGCACAGGGAGGTGAGCGCGTTGCCCACGAGGAGTGACTGGTACGCGGCTGTGGTGCCGATGCCGAGGGCGGCCGCAGCGGCGAGGCCGCCGATGGCGAAGCCGGTGTTGCCGACGGTGCGGTTCACGGCCTGGTAGCGGACGCGCTCGGAGCCGGCGATGCGGGCGGCGTAGAGCTTGGTGAGGACATTGGCCGCGCGGTCGCCGAGACTGCCGAAGGCCGCGATGACCAGCAGCAGTGCGAAGTGGTCGGTGGTGAGCAGGGCGAGGCCCGCGGTGGCGCGCAGGAGCTGGGCGGCGATGAGGACGCGGGTGATGGGCAACCGGTCGGCGATACGGCCTGCGATCGGCGCGCCGGCGATGCCGATACCGGCGGAGACCGAGATGAGGAGACCCACCTCGGCGATGGACAGGCCAGTGACGTAGGTGAAGTAGAGCGCCTGTGTGGCGGTCCAGAGGCCGTTGCCCGTCTTGTCGACCAGGGTGATGCCAAGCATGCGACGACCGTCGCGTCCTCCTGGGATGCGGTCCTTCAGTGCGGCCCGGCGGTGGAGCAGGCTCACCGGTTCCCCCTTGACGTGAGTTATGTATTGGTACATAGTTAACTACGTGGCAGCACAATATTCGATCGAAGGTACGACCGCCAAGGGGATTGCCGCGTCCGTCGAACGGGCCGTGGCGGACGGGGGCTTGGGGCCCGGGGACGCCCTGCCGCCTGTCCGGCGGCTCGCCGACGATCTCGGGGTCAGCGCCGGGACGGTCGCGACGGCGTACAAGGAGCTGCGTCGACGCGGTGTCGTGGTGACGCGTGGACGGGGCGGGACGGTGGTCGCCGCAGCGCCGGCAGTGGCTTCCCGGCGGCCGCCGAAGGTGCCCGAGGGGCTGCGGGATCTGGCCGGCGGGCACCCCGATCCGGCCTTCCTGCCGGACCTGGTGCCGCCCGCGCGACTCTCCCCCGGGGCCCGTTCGCACCGTTCGGCCCCCAGGCTGCCGGAGCTGGAGCAGGCGGTCCGGGCCTGGATCGGTGACGAAGGGGTGCCGGTCGAGCACGTCACCTTCGCGCACGGGGCGCTCGACTGTGTGGCGCGGCTGCTCTCCACCGAGCTGAGACCGGGCGATGCGGTGGCGATGGAGGATCCGGGCTACCACCATCTGCTCGATCTGGTACAGGCGTTGGGGCTGCGGTCGGTGGCGGTGGCGGTGGATGACGAGGGCATGCGGCCGGAGGCGCTGGGCGCGGCGCTGCGGGCGGGGGCACGGGCCGTCGTATCCAGTCCGCGGGCACAGAATCCGTACGGTGGCTGCTTCTCGGCCGGGCGGCGCGACGCGCTCGTGGACGTACTGCGGGACTCGCCCGAGGTACTGGTGATCGAGAACGACCACGCCTCGGACATCTCGGGCGCGCCGCTCAACTCGCTTACCGCGGGAGGCCTTTCGCGCTGGGCGCATGTCCGGACCGTCACCAAGTATCTGGGGACTGATCTGCGGTGGGCCGCGGCCGCCTGCGATCCGACGACGCTGGCGCGGCACGACGGCCGGCTGCTGCTGACATCCGGCTGGATCAGTCATCTGCTGCAGCGGACCGTGCTCGGGCTGATGACCGATCGGGACACGATGGCGCAGGTGGGGCGGGCGCGTACGGCCTACGGGGAGCGGCGAGCGGCCCTGGTGGCCGCGCTGGACTCACATGGTGTCGACGCACATGGTGTGAGCGGTATGAATGTGTGGGTGCCGGTGCGGGACGAGTCCGCAGTCGTCAACGGGCTGCGGTCCAGGGGCTGGTGGGTTGCGGCAGGGGCGAGGTTCCGGATCGCCTCGGGGCCGGGCGTAAGGATCACGACGGCGGAGCTGGAGCCGACGGAGGCGGGGAGGCTGGCCTCGGACTTCGCGGCGGTGCTGGGTGAGTCCGAGGCCACGTACGGGGGGTAGTGCGGTTTTTCCGCCGGGGCCGTCCGGCTGCCGTTTTGTCCTCAATCGCCGGACGGGCTTGATTTCCGGCCCCCGCGCCTCGGAAGCCGGACGGGCTTGATTTCGGGCTCCTTGCTAGCCGCGTTTGCGGGCGATGTCTTCGTAGAATCGCAGCAGTTCGAGATTGTCGACCGAGCCGGGGTTGACCGCCTTCGCCAGTGCCGTGCCCTGCAGGAGGCGCTTCACCGGCACCTCGATGCGCTTGCCGGTGAGGGTGTGCGGGACGCCGGGGACCTCGATGATGTCGTCCGGGACATGCCGTGGGGAGAGCTGTTCGCGGATCGTCTGCTTGATGCGCGCCCGTAGGCCGTCATCGAGAGCGGCGCCTTCGGCGAGGTGGACGAAGAGCGGCATCCAATAGCCGCCGTCCGGTTCCTCCAGGCCGATGACCAGCGACTCGCGGATCTCCGGGAGGCGTTCGACGGCTTCGTAGATGTCGGCCGAGCCCATCCTGACACCCTGACGGTTCAGCGTCGAGTCCGAGCGGCCGTGGATGACGACGGAGCCCCGGTCGGTGATGGTGATCCAGTCGCCGTGCCGCCAGGCGCCGGGGAACATCTCGAAGTAGCTCTCGCGGTAGCGGCTGCCGTCGGGGTCGTTCCAGAACCGGATCGGCATGGACGGCATGGGATTGGTGACGATCAGTTCGCCGACCTCGCCGATGAGCGGCTTGCCCTGAGGGTCCCAGGCCTGGAGGTCGGTGCCGAGACAGGCGGCCTGGAGTTCGCCGATGTGCACGGGCAGAGTGGGCACCGCGCCGGCGAAGCAGCTGCACACGTCCGTACCACCGCTGACCGAGGCGATCCACAGGTCCTCGGCCACCTCGTCGTGCAGCCAGCGGAAACCGTCGGGCGGGAGCGGGGAGCCGGTGGTGGCGACGCACTTGATACGGGAGAGGTCGTGGTCGCGCGCGGGGTGGACGTCCGCCTTGCGGCAGGCCATCACGTATGCGGCGGAGGTGCCGAAGAGGGTGGCCCGGGTGCGCTCGGCGATGCGCCACTGTGCGCCGGTGTCGGGATAGCCGGGGCTGCCGTCGTACAGGACCACCGTGGTGCCGGTGAGCAGGCCGGAGACGAGGAAGTTCCACATCATCCAGCCGGTGGAGGTGTACCAGAAGAAGCGGTCCTCGGGGCCGAGGTCGCAGTGCAGGCCGAGCTGCTTGAAGTGCTCCAGCAGGATGCCGCCCTGCGACTGGACGATGGCCTTCGGCAGGCCCGTCGTGCCGGAGGAGTAGAGCACCCAGAGCGGGTGGTCGAAGGGGACCTGTTCGAAGACGGGTTCAGCGTCACCGGCGGTGACCGCGGACCAGTCGTGGGCGCCTTCGGGGGCGTCGGTGCCGAGCAGCGGGATGTGGATCACGGCGCGCAGGGTGGGCAGTTCGCGGCGCAGCTCGGCGACGGTCTCGGTGCGGTCGTGTGCCTTGCCGCCGTAGCGGTAGCCGTCGACGGTGAACAGGACGACGGGCTCGACCTGCTGGAAGCGGTCGAGGACGCTGCGGGCGCCGAAGTCGGGCGCGCAGGAGGTCCAGACCGCGCCGACGGCCGCGGTGGCGAGCAGGGCGGTGACCGCCTGCGGGATGTTCGGGAGGTAGCCGCTGACGCGGTCTCCGGGGCGTACGCCGAGGGCACGCAGTTCGGCGGCGAGCGCCCCGACCTGGCGGCGCAGCTCCGACCAGCTGATCGGCGTCGGCTCATGTGTTTCGTCCACATGCAGCAGCGCCGCGTCATGGGCGCGGGCCGGGTCCTCGGCGGTGCGCAGCGCATGCTCCGCGTAGTTGAGGGTGGCACCCGGGAACCACTGGGCGCCGGGCATCGCGGGATCGGCGAGGACACGCTCGTACGGAGTGGAGAACCGCACATCGAACCAGTCGGCGACCGCCCGCCAGAAGGTCTCGAGCTCGTCGACGGACCAGCGGTGCAGCGCCGCGTAGCCGCCCTCGGCCGGGGCTCCGTGGCGCTCGGCGGCCCAGGCCTGGAAACGGGTGATCCGGGCGGCTGCGATGCGGTCGGGGTCCGGCTGCCAGAGAGGGGCAGGGTTCGCTGCTGAGGTCATGGTGCGGCTCCCGGGTGGCTCTACGCGGTGTCTGCGTGTGTCACGCGCACGAGCGGGGTGTGCGCGTGACGCGGCTGACAGGGACGATGCCATGTGATCGTCATTCGCACCAGGGCTCACCACCCATGGTCGGACGAGGGTATATGTGCTCTGACCACGGGTGAACGGGAGTTGAACAAACCCCACGTACGCCCCGCCGGATGGCAGGGTGAGCTGCATGGACGGTCGTGGGCTGGTGCGCTCGGTGAAGATCTTCGGAACGGTGCGGGGGCTGCGCGCGGCACGCTCGGCATGGCGACAACGACGGACCGACGCCCGGGGGCTGCCCGCCCGGGGAGCGGAGCGGGCCAGGGTGCCCGGACAGGTGAGCGGGGCCGAGCCGCTGCCCGGCGGCGGGATCATACGGTTCGCCCGTTCGGAGCTGCGCATCCGGGTCGCGGCCGGTGGGGCAGTCTTCTGGGGCTGGGACGGCGCGGAGCCCGAGCCGTCGTACGCGCTCGACGGCACGCCTCCCGAGCCGGATCCGCGAGCCGTGCTGGAACCCGACAAGGACGGCGGCTGGCGCGTGGTGTCGGAGCGGGTGACGGTCGAGGTCTCCCGGCACGGCGCCGTCGAGATCCGGACGCCCGGCGGTGTCGTACTGCGCCGGGATCTGCCGCCGCGCTGGTGGGAGCCGGTGCAGGGCGGTCCGGCGCGGTGGGTGCAGCGGACCGAAGTGCCTGCGGACGCGCGTTTCTTCGGGCTCGGCGGCCGGGCGTCCGGACCGCGGCTGCGCGACGGCACGTACCGGCTGTGGAACACCGACCCCAGGGGCAGCTTCGGTCCCGACGACGATCCGCTGTACATCACCATGCCGGTGCAGCTGGTGGTCGCCGACGCGGGTACCCATCTCGCCTTCCACGACAACTCCTGGGAAGGCCGGGTCACCCTTCGGGAGGGCGCGGAGGGCGCGGGCTCCGGGCACGACCGGCCGGGCACCAGTGAGGTGCGGATGGGCGGCGGGCCGCTGCGCTGCTGGGTGGTGGTGGGCACGCCCGCGCGCGTACTGGCCGGCTGGACGCAGCTGACGGGCGCGCCCGCGCTGCCGCCGTCCTGGGCGCTGGGCCCGCAGCATGCGCGGTGGGGTTTCGGCAGCGAGCAGGAGGTGCGCCGGATCGTCGCCGGCTACCGGGAGCGGGAACTTCCGCTGTCCGCGGTCCATCTCGACATCGACCACTACGACGCGCATCAGGTCTTCACCGTCGACCGGGAACGTTTTCCCGATCTGCCGGCGATGGCCGGGGAACTGCGCGAGGACGGGGTCCGGCTGGTCTCCATCGTCGATCCGGCGGTGAAGGCGGAAGCCGGGAACGCGGTGTACGACAGCGGGAAGACGGCGGGAGCCTTCGTACGGGACGCACGGGGCAAGGAGGTGCGGGGCGTCGTCTGGCCCGGCGACTGTGTCTATCCGGACTTCACCGATCCGGCGGTCCGCCGGTGGTGGGGAGAGCTGTACGAGGAGCGGCTGGCGCAGGGGTTCTCCGGAGTGTGGCACGACATGAACGAACCGGTGTCCTTCACGCCGTTCGGCGATATGACGCTGCCGCGCTCCGCCCGGCACGCACTGGAGGGGCGTGGGGGCGACCACCGGGAGGCCCACAATGTGTACGGCCTCGCGATGGCGCGCGCCGGGTACGAGGGGCTGCGGCAGCTGCGCCCGCAGGAGCGGCCGTTCCTCTTCTCGCGCTCCGGCTGGGCGGGTATGCAGCGGTACGGAGGCACCTGGTCAGGAGATGTGTCCACCGGCTGGCCCGGGCTGCGCGCCTCGCTCTCCCTGGTGCTGGGGCTCGGGCTGTGCGGCGTCCCGTACTCCGGTCCGGATGTGGGCGGCTTCGACGGCAGTCCGTCGCCTGAGCTGTATCTGCGCTGGTTCCAGCTGGGGGCGCAACTGCCGTTGTTCCGTACGCATGCGGCGATCGACGCGGGGCGCAGGGAGCCTTGGGAATTCGGCCCACAGGTGCTCGCCTGTGCGAAGGCGGCGCTCGCCGAACGGGAGCGACTGCGCCCCTACTTCGTCACGCTGGCGCATCTGGCGATGCGGACCGGAGCCCCGTATGCGCGGCCGCTGTGGTGGGCGTCTCCGCAGGACCGGGCGCTGCGCGACTGCGAGGACGCCTTTCTGCTCGGCGACGCGCTGCTCGTCGCGCCGGTGCTGGAGCGCGGGACGGACCGGCGGGCGGTGCGGCTGCCGCGCGGCCGGTGGTACGACACGGCGACCGGGCAGGCGTACGACGGACCGGGGCAGGTGCTGGTGGACGCGCCTCTGTCGCGTATCCCGGTACTGGCACGGGGTGGTGCGGTGATCCCGGTACGGGGCGCGGACGGCGGGATGGAGCTGGAGGTGTGGGCGCCGGCCGAGGGGCGCAAGGGCGGCGGTCTGGTGGTCCCGGACTTGGGTGACGGCTGGGAGCAGGCGGAGGTGGAGCGGTATACGACGCGGTTGGTGGACGGGCGGGTCGTGGTGAAGCAGATCAAGGGGGACGGGTCCGCTCCGCCGCGGTGGCGGGTGAGGGTGCGCGGGCTGGGTGGTCAGCCGTAAGGGCACGCGGCTTCCGGTCCACACTCACAGGCGGCTACCGTCCGCACCCACAGGCGGCTTCCGGTCCGCACTCAGCCGTAGTGGCCGGCGAACCAGTTCCGTACGGCAATGGTGTGCAGCGGGAACGCCAGCTCGGCGGGGCCGCGCAGCAGATGCCAGCCGTCCGTCTCCTCCGTGGGCGCCGGGCCGGGGAGGTCCGCCGCGTTACGTTCCGGCAGCAGGCCGAAGAGGAGGAGATGGCCGTCCGGCGAGCTCAGCGCGTCGGCGAGCCGGACGTCCGCGCGCGCCGCCTCGATGCCGGTTTCCTCCTTCAGCTCCCGTACGACCGCCTGCTGCCAGTCCTCGCCGTGGTCGATGAAGCCGCCGGGCAGGGCGATGCCGCCGCGCTGCGGTTCGATGGTGCGGGTGATGACGACGAGTCCGGTGCCGTCGGCGTCATGGGCCGGAAGCAGCGCGATGGCGACGGGCAGCGGATTGCGGTACGCGGTCTCGCCGCAGGCCGGGCAGATACGGGGCCAATCGGCGACCGGGCCGTACGACGCTCCGCAGTTGCCGCAGTGGGAGTCCTTGGGCACGCGCGGACTGTATCCGATCGCCCTTTCCCGCCGGGCCGGGAACTGGTAAACGGTGGGCGCATGACTGGACTTGCTTCCGCGTTCCGCGCCTTCGGGGCGACGGCCGCCGCTCTCCTCGCCATCACCGCGGCCACCACCCCCATGGCGCAGGCCCATCCTGAACCGAAGGCTCCGAAGGAGTTCGTGGCGCTGCGTACCGTGGACCCGACGATCATCCAGGAGATGCGCTACAAGACCGTGCACAACTTCGTGGGCGAGCCGGTGGACGGCTACCGCCAGCCGCTCTGCATCGTCACCCGGCCCACCGCGCAGGCGTTGCACCGGGCGCAGTCGAAGCTGCTGCGGCAGGGCTACTCACTGAAGGTGTACGACTGCTACCGGCCCCAGCGGGCCGTCGACCACTTCGTGCGGTGGGCGAAGGACCTCGAGGACGAGGCGATGAAAAAGGAGTTCTATCCTCAAGTCGACAAGTCGCGACTGTTCGAGGACGGTTACATAGCGGAGAAGTCCGGGCACAGCCGGGGCAGCACGGTCGATCTCACCATCGTGAAGCTGCCGGCCCTGCCCACCAGGCCCTACGTCCCCGGCGAGCGTCTCGTCCCGTGCTACTCGCCGAAGTCCGAGCGTTTCCCGGACAATTCCGTCGATATGGGGACCGGCTTCGACTGCTTCGACACGTTGTCGCACACCGATGACCCCAGGATTGGGGGCAAGCAGCGCGCCAACCGGCAGTTGCTGAAGAGCACCCTGAGCGCGGTCGGCTTTGTGAACCTTCCCGAGGAGTGGTGGCACTTCACCTTCAAGCCGGAGCCCTTCCCCGACACCTTCTTCGACTTCCCCGTGGCGCGGCGTTCGGTCGCCGGGCACTGACGGTTCTCCGGCCGAGGGATTACGGTGCCGATATGGCGCAGCAGACATTTGATTCGTACGAGGAGTTCTGGCCCTACTACGTCGCGATGCATTCGAGGTCCGCGACCCGCTGGGTCCATCTGACCGGCACGCTGACCGGCCTTGCGGTGAGCGCGTACGGGCTGGCGCGCGGGCGGAAGCGGTATGCGGCCGCCCTGCCGCTGATCGGTTACGGGACGGCCTGGCCGGCCCATTTCTTCATCGAGAAGAACAACCCCGCCACCTTCGGGCATCCCGCCTGGTCGCTGCGGGGCGACATGCAGATGATCCGGATGATGCTGGCGGGCCGGGACGGCGAACTGGCCGAGATCGCCGCCAAGTGGCTCGCCGAGAACCGCTGACCGTGGCACACTTCTGACGTTCCGTCAGATTGCGGTGCCGGGGAGGAACCTTGACGCGCACGCCCGTGGTGGCCGGATGGTTCGCACAGGACAGCGGTGAGGAGGACTTCCGCCTGCTGGGCACCCGCTGTACGGCCTGCTCATCGGTCTTCTTCCCGCGCGAGGACTCGTACTGCCGCAACCCGGCCTGCACGGGCGGCGAGTTGGCGGAGGTGCCGCTCTCCAAGCGGGGACGGGTGTGGTCGTACACGGACGGGCGCTACCGCCCCCCGGCGCCGTACGTGTCCGACCCGGAAGCGGAGTGGGAGCCGTACGCGCTTCTCGCCGTCGAGCTCGAGGCCGAGCGGATGGTCGTCCTCGGTCAGGCCGTGCCGGGGGTGACCGTCGCGGAGCTGGCGGTCGGCATGGAGGTCGAGGTCGTACCGGGTGTGCTCAACGAGGACGCGGAGACCGTCTGGACGACCTGGCACTGGCGGCCCGTGGGGGCGGCGTCATGACCGGCGACGTGGCGGTCCTCGGGGCCGGAATGCACCCCTGGGGCAAATGGGGCCGCAGCTTCGTCGAGTACGGCACGGCCGCGGCCAGGGCCGCGCTGGCCGACGCCGGGATCGACTGGCGGCAGGTGCGTTCGGTGGTCGGCGCGGACACGATGCGCTGCGGCTATCCCGGGTATGTGGCGGGGGCGACGTTCGCACAGGCGCTGGGCTGGCAGGGGGCACGCGTCACCAGCGTCTACGCGGCGTGCGCCTCGGGCGCGCAGGCGATCAACACCGCACGCTCCCAGATCCTGGCCGGGATGGCCGACGTGGTGCTGGTGGTGGGTGCGGACTCGGCGCCGAAGGGTTTCTTCGCACCCGCCGGGGGCGATCGGCCGGACGATCCGGACTGGCTGCGCTTCCGGGTGCTCGGCGCGACCAACCCCGCGTACTTCGGGCTCTACGCCCGCCGCCGTATGGCTCTGTACGGGGACACTCCCGAAGACTTCGCGCTGGTCAAGGTCAAGAACGCGGCGGCGGGCGCGCTCAACCCCAACGCCCGCTACCGCAAGACCGTTTCGGTCGAGGACGTCGCCGCCTCCGCGGTGGTCGCCGATCCGCTGCGGCTGCTCGACATCTGCGCGACCTCCGACGGCGCGGCCGCGCTGGTGCTGACCAGCATGGACTTCGCGCGTCGGCAGGGGGCCGCCGACCCGGTCCGTATCCGCGCCGTCTCCACCGTCACGCCGACCTATCCGAAGGCCGTACTCGACCTTCCGGACATCGCGACCGACTCGGCGGCCGCCGTGGACCCCTTCCCGCACTCCTTCCGCGCCTCGATCGCGCTGGCGGCGTACGAGGAGGCGGGCATCGGGCCCGACGACCTCTCGCTCGCCGAGGTGTACGACCTGTCCACCGCGCTGGAGCTGGAGTGGTACGAGGACATCGGTCTGTGCCGGGCGGGTGAAGGAGCCAAGCTCGTACGCGAAGGCGCCACAGCACTCGGCGGGCGCATCCCGGTGAACGTCAGCGGCGGGCTGGCGTCCTTCGGCGAAGCCGTGCCCGCCCAGGCCATCGCGCAGGTCTGCGAGCTGACCTGGCAGCTGCGCGGTGCGGCCGGAGAGCGCCAGGTGACCGGTGCCCGCGCCGGGATCACCGCGAACCAGGGGCTGTTCGGCCATGGTTCGGCGGTCGTCGCTGTTCGCTGAGCGGACCTGCCAGGCGTACTCCCGCTGCCTTACGTTCCCCGCTAGCGTGTCAACGCACCGTTCGTGAACTGCACTTGCTGTCAACGACCTTGACGACCCATCACGGCCGGTGAACACTGCCTCATCGTCGGCATCGCCGCACTTCGGCACGCTCACCACGCTCGTCACGGACATCGGACGGGGTATGGACTCCCCTGCCTTCGGATCCGTAGCCATGGAACGCCATGGAGCACGAACGCCATGGAGCACGCACCCTGCACGGAGGACCGTGGCAGGGCCCCCGGGCGAGGGCCTAGGAGTTGCCATGAGCAATGGAGACATTTTCGTCGGTGAAGTCATCGGCACCGCGATACTCATCCTCTTCGGCGCGGGCGTCTGCGCCGCCGTCACCCTCCATCACTCCAAGGCGAAGGCCGCAGGCTGGGTCGTCATCGCCTTCGGCTGGGGTTTCGGTGTGCTGGCGGGCGCGTACACCGCCGCTCCGCTGTCGGGCGGTCATCTCAATCCGGCCGTGACACTGGGCGTCGCCGTGGACACCGGGGAGTGGAGCAAGGTTCCGCTGTACATTCTCGGACAGATGGTCGGCGCGATCCTCGGCGCCGTACTCGCCTATCTCGTCTACTTCGCGCAGTTCCAGGCCAACGCGGACGAGAAGAACGCGCAGCCCACGCTCGGGATCTTCTCGACCGGTCCGGAGATCCGCAATCCTGCCGCCAACCTGATCACCGAGATCATCGCGACGATCGGTCTGGTGCTCCCGCTACTCGCCTTCGGCAAGAACGACGGCATCGGCATCGGCCAGATCCCCGGGCAGGACGCCGGGATCTACGGCTCCGGCATCTCCATCCTGCTGGTGTCGCTGCTGGTCGTCGGCATCGGTCTGTCACTCGGCGGGCCGACCGGCTACGCCATCAACCCGGCTCGCGACCTGGGGCCGCGCATCACCCACGCACTGCTGCCGATCCCCAACAAGGGATCCTCCGACTGGGGTTACGCCTGGGTGCCGGTGGCCGGACCCGTGATCGGCGGGCTGCTGGCCGGCCTCATCTTCAACGCAGCCTTCTAGGCCTTCCGGCCTCATCAACAAGGGGACGTCATGACGGACAGGTTCGTCGCCGCAATCGACCAGGGCACCACGTCCAGCCGCTGCATCATCTTCAACCAGGACGGCGCGATCGTCGCCGTCGACCAGCGTGAGCACCGCCAGATCTTCCCCAAGCCCGGCTGGGTGGAGCACGACGCCACCGAAATCTGGTCCAAGGTCCAGGCCGTGGTGGCGGGGGCCATCGCCAAGGCCGGGCTGCGCGCCGACCAGCTCAGCGCGCTCGGCATCACCAACCAGCGGGAGACGACGGTCCTGTGGGACCGGGCGACCGGCAAGCCGGTGCACAACGCGATCGTCTGGCAGGACACCCGTACCGCCGCGCTCTGCCATGAACTGGGCGGCACGGACGGGCAGGACCGCTTCCGCGACACGACGGGACTGCCGCTCGCCAGCTACTTCTCCGGGCCGAAAGCGGCCTGGCTGCTGGACAATGTGCCCGGGCTGCGCGGCCGGGCCGAGCGCGGTGAGATCGCCTTCGGCACCATCGACTCCTGGCTGATCTGGAACCTCACCGGCGGTACCGACGGCGGCGTCCATGTCACCGATGTGACCAACGCTTCGCGCACCATGCTGATGAACCTGCAGAGCCTCGAGTGGGATCCGGCGATCCTGTCGGCGATGAATGTGCCGCAGGCGATCCTTCCCGAGATCAAGTCCTCGGCGGAGGTGTACGGGACGGCAGTCGGCCAGCTGTCGGGCGTGCCGGTGGCATCCGCTCTCGGCGACCAGCAGGCCGCGATCTTCGGGCAGGCCTGCTACGACACCGGCACGGCCAAGAACACCTACGGCACCGGCAGCTTCCTGCTGCTCAACACCGGCAACCGGCCCGTGGCCTCGAAGAGCGGGCTGATCACCACCCTGGGCTACAAGATCGGCGAAGAGGCGCCGGTGTACTGCCTGGAGGGGTCGATCGCGATCACCGGCGCTCTGGTGCAGTGGTTCCGGGACCAGCTCGGCATCATCCGCAGCGCGGACGAGATCGAGACGCTGGCGGCGAGTGTGGACGACAACGGCGGGGCGTACATCGTCCCGGCGTTCTCCGGGCTCTTCGCCCCGTACTGGCGCTCCGACGCGCGTGGTGTGATCACCGGCCTGACCAGGTATGTCACCAAGGCGCACCTGGCGCGGGCGGTGCTGGAGGCGACCAGCTGGCAGACACGTGAGGTCGTCGACGCGATGTACCAGGACTCCGGGGTGCAGATCACCACGCTCAAGGTGGACGGTGGCATGACGTCCAACAATCTGCTGATGCAGCATCAGGCGGACGTGCTGGGGGTGCCGGTGATCCGGCCGAAGGTCTCCGAGACGACCTGTCTGGGGGCGGCGTACGCGGCGGGGCTGGCGACCGGCGTCTGGTCCGACCTCGACGAGCTCAAGGCGCACTGGAAGCGCGATGTGGAGTGGTCACCGCGGATGGAGGCGCAGATCCGCGAGCGCGAGTACCACAACTGGCGTAAGGCGGTGGAGCGGAGCTTCGGCTGGGAGGAGGACGGCGGCCAGTCCTGAGGCGGCGCGTTGACGACTCGGCGCTCTTGAGCGGGCGATCCTGAGCCGGCCGCAACGAGCTCACGGCCCGTACCCCAGTCGGTGGGGGTACGGGCCGTGTCTCTGCCGGGTCCGCCGGGCTCAGGTGGTGGCGAGCTCAGGTGGTGGCGTGCTCGCGCTGCCGGTCGGCTCGGGTCAGGGCGTGCTCCACCACCGCCACCAGCACCTCCTTGACCGACTCGCGTTCACGGGCGTCGGTCATCAGCAGCGGCACCTCGGAGTCGAGGTCCAGCGCGGCACGCACGCTCTCGCCGGGGAAACGGCCTGCCCCTTCGAAGCAGTTGACGGCCACGGTGAACGGGATGCCACGGCGTTCGAAGTAGTCGATCGCCGCGAAGGAGTCCTCCAGGCGGCGGGTGTCGGCGAGGACGACCGCGCCCAGCGCGCCCTGCGCCAGCTCGTCCCAGAGGAACCAGAAACGGTCCTGCCCCGGTGTGCCGAAGAGATACAGCACCAGGTCCTCGCGGAGCGTGATGCGTCCGAAGTCCATGGCGACCGTGGTGGTCGTCTTGTTCTCGACACCTTCGATGTCGTCGACGGGCCGGCCGGCCTCGCTCAGCGTCTCCTCGGTACGCAGCGGTCTGATCTCGCTGACCGCGCCCACCAAGGTTGTTTTGCCCACGCCGAATCCGCCTGCCACCAGGATCTTCAGCGTCACCGGTTCGACGGGTGGCTTTCGGCGGCTAGAGCGCCCGAAGACCATTGATCACCTCGCGGAGAATGCTCACGTCCGGCAGTTCGGCCGGCGGAACGGGACGGGTTACATGCACCAGTGCGTCCTCGACGAGATCGCCGACCAGGACGCGGACCACTCCGACGGGAAGGTCAAGGATGGCCGCGAGTTCGGCTATCGACTGAGGGGTGTCGCCACAGCGCTCGACTATTTCGACATGCTCCGGGGAGAGCAACTGGTCGCGGCCGGGGTCGTCGGCCGCGAGCTCCGGGACGACCAGAGCAATCAGGTCGAGGCGGTGACGGGTCGCGCTGCTGGTCCGTCCGCGGGTCATCGCGTACGGACGGACTACGGGGCCCGCTTCGGCATCGAAGAAGTGGTGGGGCTGCTGAGCGTACTGAGCTGACTCACTCATGCCATCCACTCACCCTCCGGTGCGCAGACCGGCCCGGGGCGCGGTGGTGAGGTGGACGCCGACCCGCTTGACCATGAGCGTCATCTCGTACGCGACCTGGCCGACGTCGGAGTCGGAGTCGGCGAGCACGGCCAGACAGCTGCCGTCGCCCGCCGCCGTGACGAACAGGAAGGCCTCGTCCAGCTCCACGACGGTCTGCCGGACCCTGCCGGCCTCGAAGTGGCGGCCGACGCCTTTGGCGAGGCTGTGGAATCCCGAGGCGACGGCGGCGAGATGCTCGCTGTCCTCACGGGTGAGGTCCCGGGAGGTGCCGGTGGCCAGTCCGTCGCTGGAGAGCACCAGTGCCTTACGGATGCTGGCGACGCGGTCGACCAGCTCGTCGAGGAGCCAGTTGAGCTCGCCGGAGCCGTTGATGGTGGGATGGGCGCCGTGGGCGCTGGATGCTGCGGCGTGCGGTGCGGTCATCGACCGTCCCCCTCAGATGTCGTTCTTGGTGCGGTCTCGCCGGGGCCGGTGGCCTGGTCGGTGGCCTCGGCCTCTTCGGCGTTCTGCAGGCGGCCGCGCTGCCAGCCTCGCTGCATTGAAGCCATGCGGGTGCGTACTTGTTCCGCGTCCCGCTCGATGTCCTGTTCGGTTGCCGGTGCGGGCGGCTGCCCGGCGGCGCCGGACGTCTCCCTGAGCTGGGGGGCGAGGCTGGCCTGGCGGACCCGACGGGGCAGGCCGTCGAGCGTGGCCGGGGCCGGTTCCGCAGCGGGCCGCGGTGTCGATTCCGGAGTGGGGTGCGGTGCCGGTGTCGGTTCCGGAGTGGGTGCGGGTACCGGGGTGGGTGCCGGCCAGGCCGCGGGGCGTGGATCGGGGGCGGGCGCGAGTGGAGGCTCCGCGCTGCGCCCGGGGCCGGGAGCCGGGGCAGGGTGGGCCCGGCCCCGCTCGTCGACCCTGCGGCCGTGGTCGGAGACCAGGGTCGGAGGCTTGCGGCGTGGCAGTGGCACCGGGCCGCCGATCTGCCCGGGCGACTGGTCCCGCGCCTGCTGGTGCTGCTCGTCCGGGGTTTCGCGACGACGGTCCCGGGCGCGGGCACGGAAGATTCCGCCGCGTTCGCTCTCCGTGTCCTCGATGTCGGCGATGGAGTCGCCTCTGCCGAGCACCGGCCGGTCGTCGAAGCCCAACGCACCGACGGGCGCCTCCAGTTCGACGGGTCCGTCCAGGAGCGTGGAGCCGCTGAGACCGGTGGGGACCTGGGCGAGCGTCGCGAGCTTGCCGTCGCTGCCGCGGCGTCCGGCCGCGCTCTCGCTCTTGCGGTCGAGGCGGAAGCCGGTGCCCTGGGTCTCCGGAGCCTCGGTGAGCAGGGCTGCGGGGATGAAGACGACCGCGGTGGTCCCGCCGTACGGGGAGGGCTGCAGCGAGACCCGGACGTTCTGGCGCTGGGCAAGCCGGCTGACGACGAAGAGGCCGAGCCGGTCGGTGTCGGAGAGTTCGAACTCGGGGGTCTCGGCGAGCCGTAGATTCGCGTCCAGCAGCCCTTCCGGGGCCATGCCCAGGCCCCGGTCGTGGATTTCGAGCGTGAAGCCGTTGGCCACCCGCTCACCGTGCACCTGGACGGCGGTGTGCGGGGGCGAGAACACCGTGGCGTTCTCGAGGAGTTCGGCGATGAGGTGAGTGAGGTCGGCGACCGCCGGACCGCCGACACCGATACGCGGCAGCCGGCGCACCTCGATGCGCTCGTAGTCCTCGACCTCGGCGACCGCGGCCCGTACGACGTCCATCAGCTGGATCGGCTTGCGCCACTGGCGGGACGGGGCGGCGCCGGAGAGGATCACCAGGCCCTCGGCGTGCCGGCGCATACGGGTGGTGAGGTGGTCGAGGCGGAACAGGTCAGCGAGTTCCTCGGTGTCCTCGGTGCGCCGCTCCATGGTGTCGAGGAGCGTGAGCTGGCGGTGCAGGAGGACCTGGTTGCGGCGGGCGAGATTGACGAAGACCTCGGAGACTCCGCGGCGCATCTCGGCCTGGCGGACGGCGGCCTCGACGGCTGCCCGCTGCAGGGTGTTGAGCGCCTGGCCCGCCTGGCCTATCTCGTCCTTGTCGTAGTCGAGGCGCGGGGCTTCGGTCTCGACGTCGACATGCTCGCCGGCTGCGAGGCGGCGCATCACGCTGGGGAGGCGGACGCCGGAGACCTCGTGGGCCTCCTTGCGCAACCGGGAGAGGTCGCGGACCAGGTCCCGGCCGATGCGTACGGAGACGATCACCGAGACGAGGAGGGCGAGGAAGCCCAGTACGCCGGCGATACCCGCCTTGACGAAGACGCTGTACGCCGAGGGCTCGACCCGGTGCCGGTAGCGGACGTCCGCTTCGTTGGCCTCGCGGACGAGGTCGTCGAGGACGGGTGTGGCCGCGGCCTGCCAGCGTCCGGCTTCGGACGCGCCCGCGTCACCGACCGGGCCGGCCTGGATGAGGCGTTCCTCGGTGTCGCGCAGGGGCGCGGTCTTGGGGCTGCGCCAGTACTGCTCGTAGATCTCGCGTTCCTTGGCGGGCAGGACTTCGAGGTTGGTCTCGTAGTACAGCTCGCGCTTCGCCACGAAGTCGGAGAGCGAACGGATCTCATCGGCGGTGATCTTGCCGGTGGTCAGCGAGGAGGCGATCAACGCGTCCTCGCGGGACAGCATTTCGGCGGCGCGGACGAGGCCGACGAGTGCGCGGCCCTGGCGCTCCATGTCGACGTCGTCGAGGGCATGGAGTGTCAGCAGGAAGCTGTAGCAGGGGTCGACGAGCCGGTTGTAGAACTCCAGGGCCTGGCTGCGGGAGGCCGTGCCCGCCTCCACGGAGCGGCGCAGGGCGCCGAGGCCGTCGAGCGCGTCGAGGAGAGAGCTCAGCTTCTGCGAGGTGTCGGGCCGCATGTCCTCGCGGATTCCGGACTTCTCAATATTCGATTTGATCTTGGCCACGGCCCGGTCGGTGGCCTCGCGCCGATCGCGCAGGGAGGGCAGAGCGTCGGAAGCCCGGCGGTCGGCAAGGTAGATGAGCGTCTGGCGGCGCTCCTTCTGGATGACGATGGCGGTGTCCGCGACCGGATAACCGACCTTCTTCACCACGGAATTGACATCCAGAAGCTGACTGGCGTCCCGACCGGTCAGTACGGTGGCGAAGCCCCAGAGCGCGGTGAGGGAGACAAGCGGCACCAGCAACAACGCCACGATCTTCCGGCGGATGGACTTCCCGCGAAAGCGCATGGCCTCCCCCTGCTCAACCCCCGCACGGTGCGGGTGGTGTTCCGTCAACAAACGGCGTGAGCCTACTACTGTCACACGGACAACTCGAAGGCTCGTCCGGATGTTTTTCGGCCGACGACAGGCGCGTTGATCATGGGTTGTCCTGGTATTCGGGGAGATGGCATTCCGGCGTTGGCGGACCACACCTGGCGGCGCGTCATCTTTCGGACCGTCACAGATGGCTGGAATTCTTCGCTCTGCGGGAATCTTCCTGCCTGGTCAATCGTCATTCTGTACGGGGCTCGGGGATCCGCAGGCGCCGCACACATCACATTCGGCTCGACTTCACCCGGCTTTGGATTCGGCGGCCGGAGTAAAGCAGCGGAATCCGGGCAGCCACCCTGAAGTCGGACAGAGGTGGGAGTGACAGGGTCCATGGACACGGACGAGCGTCGCAGCGGGGTGCAGGCGACGAGTTATGCGAATGTCCCACGGCAGCTCTGGGTGGAGGAGCCGGCGGTGAGCCGGCGCATGGCCGATCCGGTCCGTACGGCAGCGGTCCGCGCGGTGATCATCGCTTCACTGACGATGATTCAGGGAATGGTCGCCTTTCTCTGCACGCTCACCGGGTCCTGGCTGGCCTTCCCGATGGTTCTCAGCAGCGTGGGCAGCACGGTGGTGGCGACGTGGGCGGTGCTGGACGTCTGGGTGACCCGCCAGGTGTGGAACCAGCGCAATGGCGTGGTGTCCATACCGAGCAGCACGGCACGGCAGCTGCGACGTGAGCGCCGCAGGACGCGGCGGACGGCCAGGGCGGCCGCCCGCCAGGCCGAGCGGATACGGCGAGGCGGCTCGGGCAGGCTCTCACAAGCCTGAACGGCCGTGCCTCGTGGGTGATGCGGAGCGGGCGGCGCCGCCTAGCCGACGGGGTCCGTGGCGGCCGGGGCGGCATCTTCCGGGTCCGTGGCGGGCTGGTGGGTGACGGCCGCATCCACGCTCGGCCGGTCGTTGGCAACCGGGTCCGTGGCGGGCTCCGCCGGGGGCGGGGTCCGCTTGAACATCCGGGTCGCGGTGATCTCGCCGTGCACCGACTCACCTGACGGGTCCTGCTGCGGCAGTCCGGGCCGCAGATGTTCTTCCACGCTGATGTACTTCAGGCCCGCGCGCAGATCGGCGTCGTTGCGCAGCCGGATGACCAGCGGGAATTCGGCGAGGGCCGTGGTGTCGAAGAGCCCGGTCGTATAGAGCAGCTGGACGCCCAGGGCATCGGAGACGGCGCGCTGGAGCTCCAGCAGATACGTCGCGTTGGCCCGGCCGATCGGGTTGTCGAGGAAGAGCGTGCCGGCGTGCCGGTGCTTGTCCCTGCCGCGGTCGTTGCTGCGCAGGGCGGCCATCGTGCAGTACAGGGCGATCGCCGCGGTGAGCAGCTGGCCGCCGGAGAAGACATCTCCCATCTGACCCACCGGGACCCGCTCGGCGCGCAGCACGGCGTCGGGCTTGAGGATCTCCACGGCGACACCCTTCGGCTGGAGCGCTGCCTGAACTCCGCGCAGCAGCAGGGACATTCCGTCCCTGCGGCCCTCCCCGTAGGTCGCGGTGGAGTTCTTCTTCACGGCGGCGCGGGTCGCCTCGTCGATGACCTCGCCGAGCCGCTCGGCGAGCGTCGTCTGGTCCGGCTCGTCGAAGCGGATCCGCAGGAACTCCTGCCCGGACCACTCACCCAGCCCCTCGGGAAGGCGCGAGAGCCGCTGCGCCGAACGCAGCGTCGTCAGCGCCGACTCCACCAGACCGCGCAGCCGGTCGACGATGGTGTCGCGGTTGCGCTCCAACTGCTCCAGCTCGTCGGTCAGTACGCGCAGCCGGGGCGCGAAGGCCTCCGCCCACTTCGCGGCGTGCTCGGGAAGGGATGCGGCGGGCAGCTCCCGGATCTGCTGGCGCGCGGGGGTGCGCACCTGCTCGTAGCGGGTGGAGTTGGCGTGCCGTACGAGGATGTCGCTCGCCTCCCGTACGGCTGCCTCGGCGGCCGAAAGGTCGGTGGCGCACCCGCGCAGCGAACGGCGGGCCTCGGCGGCGGAGTGCCGCGCCTCCTCCAGGCTGCCCGGGTAGGGATCCGGGTCCTGTGCCGTCTCCTCGTCCTGGCTGTGGTCCCGCAGCAGGTCGCGCAGCAGCGCGGCGGTCTCGTCGAAGCCGCCCGCCGCGTCCTCGGCCACCCGGTGTGCCTGGAGCAGGCCGCTGTGAGCTGCGCGGGCCGTCTCCAACGCGTCGGTACGGGAGGCCAGTTCGGCGGTGGCGGTACGCAGCTGGGCCTGGGCCTGCTCGGCGTCGGCGGGGACCAGGTCCTCGGGGAGCTCGGTGTGCGCCTCGCCGTCGGCGGGGGCCAGCCGCTCGGACTCGCCGCGCAGCCGGCCGAGCTTCTCGCTGGCTTCCGAGGCGCGCGACTCCAGCATCTGCACGAGCGACTCGGCGCGAGCGGCGGCTGCCTGGCGGGAGGGCCCGTCGGCACCGTCCGTACCCTCCAGGAGCTGCGCGGCGCGGGTGCGGACCTTGTTGGTGAGCCGGTCCAGCTCGGCGAGGGCCGCGCTCTCGTCGCTCTCGGCGCGGGCCTGCTCGGCGCGCAGGTCGGCGCCGACGCCCACCTTCTCGTACAGCTGGGAGGCAGCGCGGTAGGCCTCGCGCAGGGCGGGCAGCGCGGTGCGCGGCGCGTCCGGGTCCGCGTCGGGGAGGTTTTCGGGGGCACCGGCGATCTCGGCCCGCTCGGCGCGGAGGGCGCGAGCGGTACGGCGGGCG
Organism: Streptomyces sp. NPDC002730; assembly: GCF_042888805.1. Lineage (NCBI taxonomy): Bacteria > Bacillati > Actinomycetota > Actinomycetes > Kitasatosporales > Streptomycetaceae > Streptomyces > Streptomyces sp. NPDC002730. The sequence goes on along the minus strand of NZ_JBIAQG010000016.1, from coordinate 218,440 downwards.
TCGTCACCGGCGCGCTGGGCGGCACGGCGGTCCTCGTCGGCGGCCTTTGCCCGCTCCAGGCAGGTCGCGGCTCGAGCCTCGGACTCGGCGGCCTCGTCGGCCAGTTCACGCAGTTTCACCTGCCAGCCGGCCCGCTCCCGGAGCCGGAAGGCGAGGCCCGCGAGCGCGTCGGCGGCGCGGCGGGCGCGCTGGGCCGTGTCCTGGCGCTCGTCCCGGACACGGGCCGCGTCCGCCGCGGCCTCGTCCGCCTCCGCGCGCACCGTACGGGCCCCGCTGAGCGTCGACTCTGCCTCCTCGGCGGCTTCGCGGGCCGTCTGCGCGCCCTGGGCGAGCTCGGCGAGCATGCCGGCGGGGCAGTCGTCGCGCCAGGAGCCGAGGCGGGCGGCGATCGAACGGTCTCCGGCGAGCCGGGCCGCCAGCGCGCGGATCTCCTCGTCCCGGGCGGCGGCCCGGGCCCGCAGCGCCTGCCGCTCCTCGTCGGCGGCGTGCTCGTCGTGCATGGCGGGGTTCGGCGGTACGAGGAACACCTCGCCGTTCTCGCCGCCGGTGCCGGGGCCGGGGCTCGGCACGGGCGCGAGCAGCGCGGCGGCGGTGCCGACGGCCACGGCGGAGCGGGGCAACAGCGCGGCTCCGGCGAGGACTTCGCGCGCGCGGGCGTGCGACGCCGGGTCGGTGATCACCACACCGTCGACCAGCTCGGGCCGAGCGGCGAGCACGGCGGCATGATCGGCCGGGTCGACGGCCTGCGCGAGGTAACGCCAGCCGGGGAGGGCGGGGATGCCGTGCTCACCGAGGTATTCGACAGTGGCGAGGACGTCGGGTCCCGGGGGCAGCAGCCCGCCGTCGCCCAGCGCGCCGAGGATGCGGGCGTCGTCGGCTGCGGCGGTACGCAGATCGAAGAGATTCCGTTCGGCGGAGGCGACGGACTGGTCGAGGAGCTCGCGCAACTCGTCGGCGAACCGGTCCAACTCGTCTGCGGTGAGGGGGCCTTCGTCGGCACGGAGGGGGGCAGTGACGACGGTGCGGGTGGGATGGGCTGCGGCGGGAATGCGACCGGCGGCCGGGTGACCCGACCCGTCGGGTCCGGCGAGCGCGTGAGCCATATGTCCCTCGGCTCGCGCGTCGGCGAGCGCGTGAGCCGGACGGGGGCTCGCGTGCCCGTGGTCCGCGCCGTGGGTGGCCGCTCGCCCGGCACCGGCTCCCGCCTGCCCGTGGCCGCCCGCCCCACCGGGCGCCTCGGAGACGGTGGGCTCCTGGTCCGTACGGGCAACGCCGTCACCGTAATCGGCCGCCGTGGGGCCGTGGTCCGCAACGGCTCCGGCCTGGGCGTGGGCTGAGCTCCCGCGCCCATCGGCGGACGACCCTCCGTCCGTACCGGCAACGCCACCGCCCGGCGCCGAGACCGACGGTTCCTGGCCTGCGGGCTCGGCTCGCAGCCCGTCGGCCGAGTGGCCCGCCGCCTGGGCGGCCGTCGCCCCATGCCCGGTAGCGGAGAGTCGCCCGTCGCCACCCGCGGCCTCCGGCGTTCCCCCGGCAGGAAGGTCACCACCCGATCCCGCCGCGCCCGAGTCCCGCCTCGGGGAGGGCACCACCGCCGGAGCCGATGGCGGCAGGCTGAGCAGCTCCGCCAGACGCTCGTCCTCGGCGATCGAGTCCGCCGCGCGGCGCTCCGCCTCGTACGCGTTCTCCGCGGCCAGCGCCGCGTCGGCCGCACGGGCCGCGGCCAGTTCCGCGCGCGCCTCCGCCGCGGCCGCCTCCTTCGCCCGGTCCGCCGTCGTACGCCCGGCCTCGCGGGCCGCGTCCCAGGCCGCGACCGCCGTCTTCTCCGCGTCGCTCGCCGCGAGCGCCGCTCGCGCCGGGTCGGCGTCGGGTGCGGTGTCGTCGAGCCAGCCGGCCCGTACCGCCTCGGCCGTCTCCTGCTCCACCTCGCTGAGCCGCTGGCGCAGATGACCGATCTCGCTGCGGGCGCGCTGTGCCTCGGTGGCGGCGACCGTGGCGTCGCGGTGGGCGGCCTCGCCCGCCTCCTGGAGCGCCGCGGAACGCTCCTCCTCCTCGTTGGCCACCCGCTCCCCGCCCTCGGCCGCGGCGTGCAGCGCGCGGACGAGATCGGCGGCGGCCGTGGCGCGGGCGGCGAGCGCCGGGGCCGCGTCCCGCTCGGCCTCACGGATCGCCGCGGCGACGCGCGCGGAGCGGTCGCCGGCGGCCCGGTGGCGCAGTACGGCTTCGGCGGCCTGCCAGGCGGAGTGCAGCGTGCGCGCGTCGGTCAGCTCACGGCGCTGTGCCGCGGCGCCCTTCTCCGCGACGGTGAGCGCCAACGAGGCGTGCCGGTAGGCGAGTTCCGCGGCGATGAGAGAGCTGCGGCTGCGCGCCTGCTCGGCCTCGGTGACCGTGTGTGCGGCCGAGGTGACCTGCTGGGCGAGGTCGCTCGTACGCCCGCGCTCCTCCGCGGCGCGGGCGGAGAGCCGACGTGCGAGCGTACGGGTGCGGCGTTCGGCGCCCGCGTGGATCTCGCGGGCCCTGGCGCGGGTCTCGGCCGCCTCCACGATCCGGCCGAGCAGATCCGCCGATCCCGCAGTGAAGTCGCGTTCGGCGGTGAGCTCCGCGCGGCGGCCGAGCTTGTTGCCGAAGCTGCTGACGAGGTCGGCAAGGCCGTCTGTGTCACGGGTGTCGGTGACGGCGCGCAGCAGCAGGTCGGTGAAGTCGGAGTCCTTCTTGACCGCGAAGAGTCCGGCCGCCTCGCCCTCGTCGGCGTTCATCTCCCGCTGGTAGCGGAACAGTTCGGGGTCGAGGCCGATGTCGCCGAGGTGCTCGTTCCAGCGGTCGTGGATCTCCTCCCAGTACACATCGAGGTGCGGATACGCCTTGCCGGCCTCGGTGATGGCGTCCCGGAAGCCCTTCATGGTGCGGCGGCGGCCACGCGCGCCCGATGCGCCCTCGACGGGTGGGCGGACGGTGGTGGCCTCGGCGACCGGGAGCGAGTCGAGGCTGAGGCCGGGGCCCGGCCGGAAGGAGTACCAGGCTTCCGCGAACTTCCGTGGGTCGTTGGAGACCTGGCGGCCCCGCCACTCGCTGACCTTGCCGACCACCACCAGCTCGCCGGTGAGCGTGTGCTGCCACTCCAGGGCGACATGCCCGCAGTCGTCGGCGAGCAGGAATTTGCGCAGTACGCCGGAGCTGGCGCCGCCAAGGGTGTTGCGGTGGCCGGGCAGCATCACCGAGAAGATCAGCTTCAGCAGTACGGACTTGCCGCCGCCGTTCTCCAGGAAGAGCACACCCGCGGGGGCGGGGCGGCGCGGCGGGCCGACCGGCTCCTCCTCGAAGAACTCCGCCTGGGCGGGAGCGGGGTGGGGCACGGGCTCGCCGACCCCGCGCAGGTCCAGCACGGTGTCGGCATAGCGCGCACCGGCGGGCCCGATGGAGTAGAGGCGTACCCGGGACAGCTCGTACATGGCGGCGGACTCTCGTCTTCGGCAGGTGGCAGGATCAGGCGTGGAAGGGCAGGCCGGCGTCGGCGGCCAGCTCCAGGTCGTCCGCGTCGGGCGGCGGCACGAGCGTGGCGGTGCCGTCGCTGACCGGTACGACGCCGAGCTCGAGCAGCTCGGCCATGGCCGCGCTGCCCGCCATGTCGCGTACCTGCAACTGGTAGCGGGCGGTGGTGCGGTACGCGCCTCCGGCGTCGTCACCGGTGCGCTGGAGGAAGCCCGAGTCGGTGAGGAAAGCGACGGCCTTGCCGACGATGCCGGTGGTGGATCCGGCGAGACGGCGCGCGTCCTTGGTGGCGCCGGTGGCGCTGCGCCGTGCGTAGATCCGCCAGGCCGCTTCCAGGCCCGGGGCTTCAGTGGCGGGGTCGGTGTTCTCGCCCTGCTCCTCGGCGCGCTCCTCGAGGCGGCGGCAGGCCTGGCGGACGAAGGCATCGACGCCGTTGACGGTGATCCGGCCGATGTACCCGTCGTCGGCGAGGTCTTCGGGGCGCGGGAACGCCATGGCGGCGACGGCGAGATGTGCCAGGCCGTGCAGGAAGCGGTCGGCGGAGTCGGCGGACGTGCGCCGGGCGTAGTCGCCCATGCGGACGGCGAAGACCGAGTCCTCACCGGCGGCCACGGCCATGCCGGCGCGCGGGGAGACTTCGAGGACGACGAGGCCGAGGCCGGTGGCGACAGCGTCGGCGAGCCGGGCGAAGGCGGCGTCTTCGCGGTAGCGGCGCAGCAGTTCGGCGTACTCGGCGTCGCGTGCGGGCAGCAGCTTGGGCTGCAGCCCGAAGGAGACGAGTCGAGCGGCGTCGGCCGCGTCGGCGGGCGTGACCGCGGTCGGGGTGGCCGGGCCCGACTCCTCATGGACGTCCGCCTCACGCCACTCGTGCTGTTCGGCGTGGTGGTCGGTCACTGGTGCTCCTGCGGAAGGTCTGAGGTGAAGGGGTGGGCTGCGGGTCGGGACGGGGCGCCTGCGGCGGGCCTCTCCCCTACCCGCCCCTTCCCGTATCTGTGGGCTGCGCCCCCAGGCCCCGGTACGCCCATCGGGCTCCTCAATCGCCGGACGGGCTGGAAGATCAGCCCGTCCGGCGTTTGAGGAGCGGGGCTTGGGGCGGAGCCCCAACATGAGCCTCTCCGGCGGTTGAGGAACGGGGTCCGGGGCGGAGCCCCGGTACTGGTACTCACGCGGCCTCCGTGCGGTCCGCCGCCATGCCCGCCGCGTCCAGCAGTGCCATGCCCACGATCAGGTCGGCGCCGCCGAACTCCGGGTCCTCCAGCTCGGTGCCGTCGTCGACGGCGAACAGCAGGCGCTCCTCGCCCTGCCGGTAGGCGGTACCGACCGGCGGGCTCGCCGCGTGCACGGCCAGCAGCGCGACCAGATACGGCAGTTCGGGGTCGCGGCGGCGGGCCTCGGCGAGCAGGCCGGAGAGCCGGCGCGGTGCGTCGTGCTCCAGGTCGAGCAGCTCCATCGCGCTCGCGAGCTGCTCGTCGCTGAACCGGCTGTCGTCCGGGGTGGCGATCAGATCGGGCTCGGGCATCTCCGCGCCCAGATGCTCGCGCTCCACCGGCGGGGTCAGCAGCATGTCGACCAGATCGCCGACCCGTACGGACGACGGCGTGCGCAGCCCGGTGCCGCGCGCGAAGAAGGCGTCCGTGACGCGGATCGCCGCTTCCAGGGGCAGCGGCAGCAGCGGGGCAACGAGCTGCCCGTACAGATCGAGTCCGGAGCGCGCGGTGGGCCGGGCGAAGGCCTGGCGGTCCTGCTCGGCGCGGAACAGCGGGCCGGCCTCCAGCAGCCGGGACTGCAGCTGGGTGTGGCGGCGGATGCAGTCCTTGACTATGTCGACCAGCTCGGCGGCGCGCCGCTTGTGCTCGGAGTCCTCGGCCTCGTCGCGTGCCTTGCGGATGTTGGTGAGGATCGCGTTCTCATGGCGGTAGCGGTCGGCGACATGGTCGAGCGCCTCGGCGATCATGTCGGGGACGGCGTTCAGCCAGTCGACGGCCCGCACATTGCGGCGGGTCGCTTCCAGGGTCCTGCGCAGCGTCTCGGCGTACTGCACGGTGCGGTACCTGGCCTGCTCGGCGGCGAGCTGGGCGTCGGCGAGCCTGCCGCGGCTGATCAGGACCTCCAGCTTCACCTCGGCCGCGATCTGCGCGCTGGTGACGTCCGTGTCGAGCGCGCCGACCAGGACGTTGACCGCTTCGTCGGTCGTACGGAGATAGACGCTGCCGCCGTATCCCGGGACTTCCTCGATGAGCTTGAAGTCGTAGTCACGGCGGGTGTAGACGCCGTCGGGTCCGAAGGTGCCGTACACCGCGCGGAATCCGCGGTCCACGCTGCCGACGTTGATCAGGTTCTCCAGCACCCAGCGGGCGACGCGCTCGTGCTCGGCGACCGGGCGCCGCGGGGCCTGGGCCGCGACGCGCGGCAGCAGCCTGGCCACTATCTGGTCATGGTCGGCGCCGGTGTCGAAGTCCATGTTCAGTGTGACGAGGTCGATGGCCGCGAGGGCGACCTCCGCCATCGCGTAGACCGAGTACTCGCCCGCGAGATTGGCCTTGCGCACGTCGAGATCGTGCAGCGGCGCGGTGCACGCGAGCGCGCGCAGTCGCCGCGCGAGCCCTTCGTCGGCGGCCGGGCCCTGTGCGGGCCTCGGCCCCGCGCTGAGCTGGGGCGGAACGAAGTCCGTCGAGGCAGGCGAAGTCACGCTGCACAGATTAGGTCCTCGCACTGACAACGGTCGAAACGGCGCAGAAGCGACCGTCCGGCTACGCTCCGTCCTCATCCGGCTCGTCGACCAGATGCGCGTATGTCTCCACCATCTGCGTGCGTGAGTCGTCGAGGTAGTCGGCGAGCAGCCGTTCGGCGCCCGACCGGTCGCCGGCCCGCAGCGCTTCGAGGATGGCCCGGTTGCGTACGAGATAGGGCTGGTGCAGCCGCCGTGGATTGTCCACCACGTGGAACGCGAGCCGCAGCTCGGCCAGCACGCTGCGCATCAGCTCGTCGGTGCGGGCGCTGCCGGCCAGCGCGACGAGTTCGCGATGGAAGTGGATATTGGCCGTGGCGACGCCTTGCCAGTCGTGCTCGCGCTCCGACCGCTCGCCGCCCGCGACCGCCGTTTCGAGCGTGTCCAGTGCGTACGGTGGCTCACCGAGCCCGTGCACGACGGCGCATTCGACGAGCTGCCGGGTGCGGTAGATGTCCACGACGTCCTGGACGGCGAGCATCCGCACGAACACCCCGCGGTTGAGCTGGTGCTCGAGCAGCCGCTCATGGGTGAGCAGCCGAAACGCTTCGCGGAGTGTGTTGCGCGAAACGCCGAGCGCCTTGCCGATGCTGTCCTCGGAGAGCCGTTCCCCCGGCGGGAAGTAGCCCTCCGCGATGCGGGTGCGCAGGATGTCCGCGACCCGCTCCGCCGTGCTGGTGCGGCCCAACAGCGGGCGGTCGTCCGCCAGTCCACCGATCTCGGGCTCCGTCGTCCCCACAACGCCCTCTCTCCCTCGCCGGCCGCTCCGGCCGCCGCGCGAGCTCCATCGTAGAAGCAAGAACGACCCCACATAACTCTTGTCGGATCGTTCAACAATCCCCTACCTTGGCGTCACCGTACAGTCTCGACAGCACCCTCCTCCCCCTCTGCGAGGTGCAGATGAGTACGACCCAGACCCAGCCGAAGCAGGGCGAACTACCCGAGGACACCGGCGCGTTCGCATGGCTGCGGGCACTCGGGCCGCGCGGCCGCCGCGCCTTCGGCGGCGCGTTCGGCGGCTACGCCCTCGACTCCTACGACTACTTCACACTGCCGCTGAGCATGGTGGCGATTTCCGCGTACTTCGGTCTCAACAACGGACAAACCGGACTTCTCACCACCGTCACCCTGGTCGTCTCCGCGGTGGGCGGGGCGCTCGCCGGTATCCTCGCCGACCGAATCGGCCGGGTGAAGGCCCTGATGATCACGGTGATCACCTATGCGGTGTTCACCGTCCTGTGCGGCTTCGCCCCCAACTACGAGACGCTGCTGGTCTTCCGCGCCCTGCAGGGTCTCGGCTTCGGCGGCGAGTGGGCGGTCGGCGCGATCCTGGTCGCCGAGTACGCCTCCGCCAAGCACCGCGGCCGCACACTCGGCGCCGTCCAGAGCGCGTGGGCGGCCGGCTGGGCGCTCGCCGTCATCGTCTACACCCTGGTCTTCCAGTTCCTCGACGCGGACACCGCCTGGCGCGTGATGTTCTGGACGGGCGCCCTGCCCGCCCTGCTGGTCATCTACGTACGGCGGAGTGTCAGCGACGCCCCCGCGGCGGCCGAGCGACGCCGTGCCAGCACCGAGCGCGGGACCTTCTCCACCATCTTCAAGAAGGATCTGCTGCGTACGACGTTCTTCGCGACGCTGCTCTCCACCGGCGTCCAGGGCGGCTACTACACGCTCGCCACCTGGGTACCCACGTATCTCAAGACCGAGCGGGGGCTCACCGTCGTCGGCACCGGCGGCTATCTGACCTTTCTGATCTCCGGGTCCTTCATCGGCTATCTCACGGGCGGCTATCTCACCGACCGGATCGGCCGGAAGAAGAACATCACGCTCTTCGCCGTGCTGTCCGCCATCGGCATCCTCGCCTACACGAACATCCCTTCCGGAGCGAACGGTCTGCTGCTGGTCCTCGGCTTCCCGCTCGGATTCTGCATGTCCGCGATCTTCAGTGGCTTCGGGTCGTTCCTCAGCGAGCTGTATCCGACGGCCGTACGAGGCACTGCCCAGGGCTTCACGTACAACAGTGGCCGTGCCGTGGGCGCGTTCCTGCCCACCCTGGTCGGCTTTCTGTCCGACAGCTGGGGAGTGGGCGGTGCGCTCGTCCTCGGCGCCGTCGGCTACGGCCTGGCAGTGGTGGCTCTGCTCGGCCTGCCCGAGACCCGCGGGAAGGAGCTGGTGTGATCCGCACCCTGGAGCGCGTCGACGGGCACGCATGGAGCCCGGTTGAGGCCCGCGAGCAATTCCGTTCCGGAGTGGGCGGACCGACCGCGGGCCTGGCACCCGGCCACACACAGGCGAACCTGATCTCGGTCCCCGCCGACTGGGCGTACGACATGCTGCTGTTCTGTCAGCGCAACCCGAAGCCCTGTCCAGTACTCGATGTCACCGAAGCCGGTGCCTGGTCCACGCAGCTCGCGCCGGACGCCGATCTGCGCACCGATCTCCCCGGCTACCGCGTGTGGGAGCACGGCGAACTCGTCGACGAACCCGCGGACGTTGTGGAGCGCTGGCGCGATGACCTGGTGTCGTTCCTCATCGGCTGCAGTTTCACCTTCGAGTGGATGCTCTCCGAGTCCGGGGTTCCGATGCGCCATGTCGAGCAGGGCCGCAATGTCCCGATGTACGTCACCGATCGCCTCTGCCGCCCCGCGGGGCGCCTGCACGGGCCCATGGTGGTGTCGATGCGCCCCGTGCCGCCGGAGCACATCGGCACGGCGGTCAGAGTGAGCGCCATGATGCCCGCGGTGCACGGTGGTCCGGTGCACCACGGCGACCCGGCGGGACTCGGCATCGAGGACCTCGGCAGCCCCGACTTCGGCGATCCGGTGGACGCGGAGCCCGGCGACATCCCGGTGTTCTGGGCGTGCGGGGTCACGCCGCAGGCGGCGGTGATGGCCTCGCGGCCGCCGTTCGCGATCACGCACGCGCCAGGGCAGATGTTCATCACGGATGCCCGCGACGCGCAGTACCGCGTGGCCTGACGAGCAGGAATGAGGAGTACATGACCTGGGCGTCGATCGATCTCAACGCCGACCTCGGCGAGGGCTTCGGCCGCTGGCGGCTGACCGACGACGAACAGCTGCTGTCCGTGGTCTCCAGCGCCAATGTCGCCTGCGGCTTCCACGCCGGGGACGCGGTCACCATGCGGCGCGTCTGCGAACTCGCCGCCGACCGCTCGGTACGGATCGGCGCCCAGGTCTCGTACCGCGATCTGGCCGGCTTCGGACGGCGCTCCATGGACGTCCCGCCGGACGAGCTGGCCGCCGAGATCGCGTACCAGATAGGGGCGTTGGAGATCTTCGCCAAGGCTGCCGGGTCACGTGTCTCGTACGTCAAACCGCACGGCGCTCTCTACAACCGTGTCGTGCACGACGAGGAGCAGGCAGCAGCCGTCGTCGAAGGTGTGCTGCTGTCCGGCGAGCGCCTGCCGCTGCTCGGACTGCCCGGCTCGAAACTGCACACCATGGCGGAGAAGGCCGGACTGCCCGCCGTCTCCGAGGCGTTCGCCGACCGCGCGTACACCGCGGAGGGCACACTGGTGCCACGCGGACAGGACGGTGCGGTCCTCAGCGATCCGGCCGCGGTCGTCGAACGGTCCGTCAGCATGGCCAGGTTCGGCGTGGTCACCTCGCGGTGCGGACAGTCGGTATCGGTACGTGCCCGCTCGCTCTGTCTGCACGGCGACACCGAGGGGGCCGTCGCTCTCGCCCGCCGGGTGCGACGGCAACTGGAAACCGTGGGCGTCCGTGTGGAGGCTTTCGTATGAGGGCCCTGCCGGTCGGCGACCGGGCACTCCTCGTCGAGCTGAACGACGGGGACGAGGCCGGGGCGCTCCATGCGGAACTGCTGCGCCGCCGCGCCGCCGGCACCCTTCCGGCGATCCGGGAGATCGTGCCCGCGGCCCGGACCGTGCTGCTCGACGGGCTCGACGAGCCGGGCAGCTTCGCGCGCGAGCTCGCGGAGTGGGAGATTCCGGCGCTCCACGCGCGCGTGCAGGACGCGATCGAGATTCCCGTCCGCTACGACGGGCCCGATCTGGCGGATGTCGCGGCGCTGTGGCAGGTGGCGGAGGAGGACGTCGCGGACATCCACTCGGCGGCCGAATTCCGGGTCGCCTTCTGCGGGTTCGCACCCGGCTTCGGCTATCTGACCGGGCTTCCGCAGCCGTACGCGGTACCGCGCAGAGCCACCCCGCGCACCTCCGTACCGGCCGGGGCAGTCGCGCTGGCCGGGCCGTACACCGGCGTGTATCCGCGCTCCTCTCCCGGCGGCTGGCAGTTGATCGGGACGACGGACACGGTGCTGTGGGACCCGGCGCGGGAGCCCGCCGCGCTGCTCTCGCCGGGGACGCGGGTGCGGTTCGTGCCGGAGCGCACCGGGATCCGCCGATGACCGACAGGGCCTTCGCGGTCGTACGAGCCGGGGCGCTGACCACCGTGCAGGACCTGGGGCGACCCGGGCACGCCCATCTCGGCGTGCCACGCTCCGGTGCGCTCGACCCGTACTCCGGCCGCCTCGTCAACCGGCTGGTGGGCAATGCGGAGAGTGCCGCGGTCCTGGAGACCACCCTCAACGGGTGTGCGGTGCGACCGCGTTGCGCGGTGACCGTGGCCGTCGGCGGCGCACACTGCCAGGTCACGGTCGACCGGCGGCCGGTGGCCTGGGGCGCGCCGGTGCGGGTCGCCGCGGGCTCGGTGCTCGAGACCGGCCCGGCGCTGCGCGGCGTACGCACCTATGTGGCCTTCGCCGGCGGGATCGCGGTCGATCCGGTGCTGGGCAGCCGCTCCACCGATCTGCTCTCCGGGCTCGGTCCCGCACCGCTCACGGACGGCGCCGTACTGCCGCTCGGTAAGCCGGCCGGTCCGCCGGCGCGGGTCGACGGCGGCGTGCCGTGGCCCGCCCCACCGGCCGAGCTGGTGCTGCGGGTGCGGCTCGGGCCGCGCGCCGACTGGTTCACGGACGCGGCCCTGCGCACGCTGGCCCGTGGCGCGTACCGGGTGTCGTCGGCGAGCAATCGCATCGGGCTGCGTACCGAGGGGCCTTCGCTGGAGCGGGCGGTGACCGGTGAACTCCCCAGCGAGGGCATGGTGCTGGGGGCCGTGCAGGTGCCGCCGGACGGCCGCCCGGTGGTCTTTCTCGCCGACCATCCCACCACCGGCGGCTATCCGGTGGTGGCGGTCGCCGACAAACGGGATCTCGCTGCGGCGGCGCAGGCGGTGCCGGGCGTTCGTGTGCGTTTCGTCCCAGTTCGCTAATGGTTCGCTGACCGCGAGTGGTGTGGACCTGGACCTTGTGCGGCGGATCGTCCCCGGTACGGACTTCGGCCCTGTAAGCGCGGGGGTCCGGGGGCGGAGCCCCCGCTACGGCGACGGAGCACCGTACCCCCCGCCCCCCGGTGTGCTCATCACCAGCACGTCCCCGGGTCCGACGTCCACCGAGTCGACGCCGCGCAGCCGCGTCACCGACCCGTCCGCCCGCTCCACGACGTTGCTGCCGAGCGAACCCGCCTCGCCGCCCGCCATGCCGTACGGCGGGATGCGGCGGTGCCCCGTGAGCAGCGCCACCGTCATCGGCTCGAGGAAGCGGATTTTGCGGACGACTCCGCAGCCGCCGCTCCAGCGGCCGCGGCCACCGCTGCCTTCCCGTACGGCAAAGGCGTCCACGCGCACCGGATAGCGCCACTCCAGCACTTCGGGATCGGTGAGGCGGGAGTTGGTCATATGGGTCTGAACGGCGTCGGCCCCGTCGAAGCCGTCGCCCGCGCCCGAGCCGCTGGCGACCGTCTCGTAGTACTGCACACGGTCGTTGCCGAAGGTCAGGTTGTTCATCGTGCCCGATCCCTCCGCCTGCACACCGAGCGCGGCGTACAGCGCGCCGGTGACGGCCTGCGAGGTCTCCACATTGCCTGCGACGGTCGCCGCGGGGTGGACCGGCGCGAGCATCGACCCTTCCGGCACCCGTACCTCGAGCGGCTCCAGACAGCCGCTGTTGAGCGGGATGTCGTCGGCGACCAGGGTTCGGAACACGTACAGCACCGCCGCCATCACCACCGACTTGGGCGCGTTGAAGTTCCCGGGCTGCTGCGGCGAGGTGCCGGTGAAGTCGAGAACCGCGCTGCGCTGCTGCCGGTTCACGCGCAGGGCCACCTGAATGATGGCCCCGCCGTCCGTCTCGTAGCGGTACTCGCCGTCGGCCAGACCCGCGACGATCCGGCGCACGGACTCCTCCGCGTTGTCCCGCACATGCTGCATATAGGCCTGGACGACATCGAGCCCGAACTGGTCGGTCATACGGCGCAGTTCGGCGATGCCCTTCTCGTTTGCGGCGATCTGCGCGCGTAGGTCGGCGAGGTTGGTGTCGGGCGCGCGGGACGGGTACCGGGCGGTGGTCAGCAGCTCCCGCGTCTCGGCCTCACGCAGCCGCCCGTCCCGTACGAGCAGCCAGTTGTCGAAGAGCACGCCCTCCTCCTCCACGGTGCGGCTGAATGCGGGCATGGAACCGGGCGTGATGCCGCCGATCTCGGCGTGATGGCCGCGTGAGGCGACCAGGAACCGCAGCTCCTCCCCTTCGAACACCGGCGTCACGACCGTCACATCGGGCAGATGGGTGCCGCCGTGGTACGGGTCGTTGATCGCGTACACATCGCCCGGCCGCAGCGCGCCCTCGTTCCGGCGCAGTACCTCCTTGATGGACTCGCCCATGGAGCCGAGGTGGACGGGGATGTGAGGTGCGTTCGCGATCAGGTTGCCGTCCGCGTCGAAGAGGGCGCAGGAGAAGTCGAGCCGCTCCTTGATGTTGACGGAGTGTGCGGTGTTCTCCAGGCGTACGCCCATCTGCTCGGCGATCGCCATGAAGAGGTTGTTGAAGACCTCCAGGAGGACGGGGTCGACATCGGTGCCGACGGCGACTCTGCCGGGGCGTGGCCGTACCCGCGTCAGCAGCAGGTGCCCGCCGTCGCCCGCTGCCGCCCGCCAGCCGGGGTCGACGACTGTGGTGGCGTCGGCCTCGGCGATGATCGCGGGGCCTTCGACGGCGTCACCGGGCCGCAGGTCTCCGCGCCGGTACAGCGGGGTGTCCCGCCGCGCGCCGTCCACGAACATCCGCACCGTGGCGCGCGCCGCGAACTTCTCCTCGCCCGCGGTCCCTTCGACGACGTACTCGCCGTGTTCTCCCGCCGTTCCCACCGCCTCGACGGACACCGCCTCCACGACGAGCGGCTTGTCCATGGTGAACGCGTAGCGGGCACGGTGGGTCGTCTCGAAGTCCTCCTTCATCGCGGCGACGGTGTCCAGCGGAACGGGCAGGCCGGCGTCCGTTCCGGCGTATCGGAGCAGCACGCGCGCGTGCGTCGTGATCGCGGCGTCAGGGACCGCATCGGCGCGCAGCTCGGCGCGGGTGCGCGCGGCGAGATCGTCACAGAGGGTGCGCACGCGCCCGAGGGCCCCCTCGTCCAGCTCCGCCTCGACGGACTGCTCACGCATGGCGGTCGCGTCGGCGAGCCCGATGCCGTACGCGGAGAGCACCCCGGCCAGCGGCGGCACGATCACCGTGTTGACACCGAGTGCGTCGGCGACCGCGCAGGCGTGCTGGCCGCCCGCGCCGCCGAAGGAGGTGAGGGCGTAGCGGGTGATGTCGTGTCCGCGCTGTACGGAGATCTTCTTGACCGCGTTCGCCATATTGAGGACGGCAATCTCCAGGAAGCCGGCCGCGACCTCCTCGGGAGTGCGGTCTTTGCCGCTCTCCTTGCGTACCTCCTCGGCGAGTTCGGCGAAGCGCTCGCGCACCGTGTCGGCGTCCAGCGGCTGGTCGCCGTCGGGGCCGAAGACCGCGGGAAAGTGGCCGGGCTGGACGCGGCCGAGCATCACATTGGCGTCGGTGACGGTCAGCGGGCCGCCGCGGCGATAGCAGGCGGGACCTGGCACGGCGCCCGCGGAGTCCGGGCCCACGCGGTATCGGCGGCCGTCGAAGTGGAGTACGGAGCCGCCGCCCGCCGCGACGGTGTGGATGTTCATCATGGGCGCGCGCATGCGTACACCGGCGACCTGGGTGCCGAGCTCCCTCTCGAACTCGCCCGCGTAGTGCGACACATCGGTGGAGGTGCCGCCCATGTCGAAGCCGATGACCCGCCCGAATCCGGCCTGCTCGGCGGTACGGGCCATGCCGACGACGCCACCGGCCGGGCCGGACAGCACGGCGTCCTTGCCGCGGAAGTGCGCGGCCTCGCGCAGCCCGCCGTTGGACTGCATGAACATCAGGCGGATGCCGTCGAGTTCGCCGGCGACCTCGTCGACGTACCGCCGCAGGATCGGCGAGAGGTAGGCGTCCACGACGGTCGTGTCACCGCGCGGCACCAGCTTGATCAGCGGGCTGACCTCGTGGGAGCAGCTGACCTGGGTGAAGCCGAGCGTACGGGCCTCCTCGGCGATACGGGTTTCGTGACCGGGGTGGCGGTAGCCGTGCATCAGCACGACGGCCGCGCTGTGGAAGCCTTCACTCCGGGCGGCCTTCAACTGCTCCGTGACGGCGGCCATTTCGAGCGGCCGCACGACCTCTCCGTGCGCGTCGACGCGTTCGGGTACCTCGATGACGCGCTCGTACACCGCCTCCGGCAGCAGGATCCGGCGGTCGAAGAGCCGGGGCCGGTTCTGGTAGGCGATGCGCAGCGCGTCCCGGAATCCCTCGGTGATGACGAGGACGGTCGGCTCGCCGCGGCGCTCGAGCAGCGCGTTGGTGGCGACGGTCGTGCCCATCTTCACGCAGGCGACCCGGTCGGCCGGGACGGGCTCGTCCGGGCCGACGCCGAGGAGCAGCCTGATCCCGGCGACGGCCGCGTCCCGGTACCGCTCCGGGTTGTGCGAGAGCAGTTTGCGGGTCACGAGCCGTCCGTCCGGGCGTCGGCCCACGATGTCGGTGAAGGTGCCGCCACGGTCGATCCAGAACTCCCAGGGCCCGCTCATTCCCCCATTCTGGCAAGGGGAACGTCCAGTGACACGGCAGCCAGCGCGGAGGAGAGCGCATGCTCGGCGCTGTGGTCCAGACGTGCGCTGGTGCCACGCGCCCAGTGCCGTACCTCCGCGCCGGCCATCCGCAGCAGCTGCGGCAGCAGATCGGTGCACCGGCGCGCCACCCATCCGGTACCTGCCGTGGCGAGCCAGAGGAGAGACGCGGAGCGGGTCGGCGAGGGCTGATCGGGCTCGCTTGCGGGCGCGCCGCCGTGCGCGAGCCCGCGCGCGGTCAGCAGTTCATGGAAGCGGGCCGCGATCATCCGGTGCCCGCGCTCGCCCGGATGCAGCCGGTCCGCGCTCCACATGGACCGGTCGGCGACCCAGGAGCCGTCGGCGACATGCAGATGTACGGCGCCGTAACGGGCGGACAGGGCGTGGACGACGGCGTTGACCGCCCGCTGGCGTCTGGCAAGGGGGCGCGCGAGCGGCACGGGCAGCCCGAGCATGGTGCCGGGGTCGGGCAGACAGGCGGTCAGCAGTACGGTGCCGCGCGCCGAGAGCGCCGCGCAGACCTCGTCCAGCCGCAGGGTGAGGTCCTCGATGTCGAAGGTGCAGCGCAGGGTGTCGTTGACCCCGACGACGACGGAGGCGATGTCGGGTTCGTACGCGAGTGCCTCGGGCGCCTGGCGCTCGGCGACGTCCTGAGTGAGGGCACCGCTGACGGCGAGGTTACGGAAGTGGGCGGGCGCGCCGACGGCGGAGAGCCCGCCGGCGAGCAGAGCGGCCCACCCTCGCCAGCTGTCGCCGACGCGATCACCGACGCCTTCGGTGAGCGAGTCCCCGAGCGCGACAAAGCGGGGGGCACTCGGGGGCCCGGAGGCGTCCGATGCGACGGCATCGAGCCCGGAAGCGCCCGGGGCGTCGTGGGCGCTCGCGGCGGTGTTCTCCGGAACCGGCTCGTCCACGACCGCGGTGTCCGGGCCGGCCGTCATGCCGCCACGCCCTCTCCGCGTGCCCGCTCACGTACCGGCGGGGCGTCGTGTGCCGACAGGAACGCCGACACCGACCGTTGCCAGTCGAAGAGTTCGGCCCGCGCCCTGGCCGCCGCGCGGCGGTCGGCTTCCGTGCGGGACAGCAGCCCCTGTACGGCATCCGCGAAGTCTTCCGGAGTGTCCGTGGCAGCCGCTCCCGCGTCCCCGATGACCTCCGGCAGCGCCGACGACGCGCTCGCGATCACCGGGGTGCCGCAGGCCAGCGCTTCCAGGGCCGACAGGCCGAACGTCTCCGCGGGCCCCGGTGCCAGGCAGAGGTCCGCCGCAGCCTGCAGGTCGGACACCGTTTCGCGGTCGCCGACATGGCCGAGGAAGACCGCGGGCAGCCGTTCCGCACGGGCCCGGCGCGCCAGCGCGGCCCGCAGCGGACCGTCGCCCGCGACCACCAGCGCGGCCCGTACGCCTCGCTTCCGCAGCTCGGCGAGCGCGTCCAGGGCCATTCCCGGGCGCTTCTCGACCGACAGCCGGGAGCAGAGCAGCAGAAGCACCTCGGCCCCGGCGGCGTACTTCGCGCGCAGGACCGTGCTGCGCCTGCCCGGCCGGCAGCGCAGCAGGTCGACGCCGAGCGGGGCGCGCACCACATTGCGCGCCCCGATGCGGACGAATTCCCGCTCCGCCCACTCCGTCGTGCACACGATCCGCGAATACGCCCATGCGGTACGGCGGTTGAGCCGGTCCGCGGTGCGCCCGGCGGCTCCCTCCGACAGCCCCCAGGTCCTCAGCACGCCGTCGGCCGTCTCGTGCGAGACCATCACCGAGGGGACGCGGTTGCGCCGCGCCCACTCCCCCGTCCACCGAAGCGTCGTGCGGTCGGAGACCTCGAGCCGGTCGGGCTCGATGGTTTCCAGGACCTGCCGCAGCCGCCGTCGGCCGGCCAGCACCCGGTAGCCGCCGGTGCCGGGAAGCTCTGGTCCCGGCAGGGTGATCACCCGGCCCTGCGAGGTGAGCCGATCGCTCTCCAGATCGCCGGGAACGATCAGCACAGGCTCGTGCCCCGCCGCGAGATAGCCCTTGCCGAGCTCGCCGAGCGCGGTGCGCAGGCCGCCGGAGGACGGGGTGACGAAATTCGCCAGCCGTACGATTCGCAGCGCGCTCATGCCGCCACCGCCGTACGCGCGCCCAGCACCTCGGCGTAGTGGTCGAGCAGCAGGTCCCCGATGACGGCCCAGGTCCTGCCCTCGACAGCGGCCCGTCCCGCGTGGCCGTACGCGGCACGCAGCTCGGGGTCGGCCACCAGGGTCGCGACCGCGGTCCGTACCGCGTCCACGTCCCGCGGTTCCACCAGCAGCCCGGTACGGCCTTGGTCGACCAGATCGAGCGGTCCGCCCGCGGCGGGCGCGATGACCGGTATCCCGCTCGCCATGGCTTCCTGCACGGTCTGGCAGAAGGTCTCGTACGGACCGGTGTGTGCGAAGACGTCGAGCGAGGCGAAGATCCGGGCGAGTTCGTCGCCGGTCCTGCGGCCGAGGAAGACGGCCCCGGGCAGCTCGCCGTGCAGCGATGGCTCGCTGGGCCCGTCGCCGACGACCACGACCCGTACACCCGGCATACCGCAGACGCCGGCGAGGAGCTCGACATGCTTCTCAGGAGCGAGCCGGCCGACATAGCCGACGATCAGTTCACCGTTGGGGGCGAGGCTGCGCCGCAGCTCCTCGTCCCGCAGCTCCGGCCGGAATCGCGCGGTGTCGACGCCGCGCGGCCACAGCCGGACCCGCTCGACGCCGTGTTCCTCCAGATCGCGGAGGGCGGCGGTGGACGGTGCGAGTGTGCGGTCCGCGGCGCTGTGCACGGCGCGGATGCGCCGCCAGGCGGCGCCCTCGCCCGCGCCGACATAGGTACGGGCGTAGCCCGCCAGGTCGGTCTGGTAGACGGCGACGGCCGGCAGGCCCAGCCGCGCCGCGGCCGCCATGCCGCGCACGCCGAGCACGAAGGGGCTGGCGAGGTGGACGAGGTCGGCCCGGTGGGCGGTGATGGCCGCCGCCACCCGGCGGCTCGGCAGAGCCACCCGCACCTGCGGGTATCCGGGCAGCGGCAGGGAGGGGACGCGCACCACGGGGCAGGGCGCGTTCGATTCGGAGCTGTCGGACCCGGCGACTGCCGGGGCTATGACGAGCGGGTCATGACCGCGTGCGGCGAGATGCCGGGCGGTCTGCAGGGCGCAGTGCGCCACACCATTGACGTCGGGCGGGAAGGATTCGGTGACGATGACGACACGCATACCCGTGTTGTCGTCGTGCTCGGGGTGGAGCGGCCAACGTGGATCTTTCCGCCCGTGAAACGTCCCATGAGCGTTTGTGACGGCGGCCCCGTCATCACAGGGCAGACAGTCACACGGCGGGCATATCCGGGCCGATTCTGCTCCGTACCGCGGTCTGTACCTCGGCCTCCTCGGCCGGGTCCGCGGCCAGCCTGCGCAGTCGCTCGGCGACCCGCACATCGCCGGTCTCGGCGTGCAGCGCGGCGACTTCTCTCGTGGTCTCCTCGCAGTCCCACAGACATTCGACGGCGAATCCGGTGGGGAAGGAGGAGTCGGTGGCGGCGAGTGCGCGGGCCGCGCGCCCGCGGAGCTGGGAAGAAGCGGTCTCCCGGTACACATGGCGCAGTACGGGTGCGGCGCAGGCGATACCGAGCCGTCCCGCCCCGTCGACGAGTGTCCACAGCGGCGGTGCGTCAGGACCGTCGGCGCGTACGGTCTCGCGCAGGGCGCCCAGTACCAGCTTGGCGTCCTTGGCGCTGCCCCGGCAGGCGAGCACACCCGCCGCTGACGCCCCGAGCGCGTCGGGCCGGTGCACCCAGCCGCGCGCCCGGTCGACAGCCTCGTCGCCGCACATCCGC
The DNA here is from genome assembly GCF_042888805.1 of Streptomyces sp. NPDC002730. Classification (NCBI taxonomy): domain Bacteria; kingdom Bacillati; phylum Actinomycetota; class Actinomycetes; order Kitasatosporales; family Streptomycetaceae; genus Streptomyces; species Streptomyces sp. NPDC002730. Next base: position 199,394 of record NZ_JBIAQG010000016.1, on the reverse strand, counting down.
TCGAATGCGGAGACAGCGGCGTCGGCGACGGCACGAGAGCCGCTGAGCGTCGCGGCCTCGATCAGATCGAGGACGACCGGGTCCCGTGATTCGGCGAGATAGTGCAGGGCGGCACAGCGCGCGCCGTCGGGCCCCTGACGTGCGGCTTCGACGATGAGCGGCCGGTCGTCGGGTCCGGCGACGGCGGACAGGCAGCGGGCGGCGGGCACATGGAGGGCGCTGCCGCGCTCCAGGCCCTGCTCGGCCCAGTCGAAGACTGCCTGGACGCTCCATCCGGGCCGGGGCCCGGTGGGCCGCATCTGGCGCTGCCAGCGGTCGAAGGAGCCGGCCTCCTGTGCTGTCCGCACGCGGGCGCCGACGGCGTCCCGCTGGTCCTCCGCCCACAGCCGCCACGGACGCGGTTCGAAGGCGTCCCGTACGGCAACGGCAAGTTCGGCGTCGCCCTCCGGAGTGGCCGGGAAACGGGCGAGAACCGAGGTGGCCAGCGCCCGCAGACCCGAGTCGTTGTCGCGCAGGGCGAGCTCGTCGAGGGCCCAGGCCCAGTTGGCTCCGCTCGCGGCGTATCTGCGCAGCAGGGCGAGGGCGTCGCCCCTGCCGTAGGAGGCGAGGTGCCCGAGCACCGCGAGCGCGAGGCCGGTCCTGGCCTCGTCGGTGTCGAGGTGGTCGTCGGTGTCCCAGAGGTGCCGCTCGATCTCCTCGAGACTGCCGTGGAGATCCAGGTAGAGGCGTGCGTAGTAGAGCGAGCGGTTCTCGACCTGCCAGTCGTGGCGGGGATCGCTCAGTACGCAGTGGTTGAGGGCCGCGAGCGCTTCGGCGCGCGGCGCGGCGAGCGCGTGCAGCGTGCCGTCACCGCGGCCTCTCTGCAGCAGGCCGAGCAGCGTACCGCTCGGCGCTATGACTGGATCGAACATGGGGAAAGCCTCACATCAAGCTGTCGACGCAACCGGGGAGTGGAGGTGCCTAGGCCGCGCAGCAACATGTAGGGGCGCCCGTCGTCTTCCGCTTGGTGTAGACCATCTTTGTCTGCCTCTCGTCTGTGGCCCCAGGGGAACTCCCGGATGAAGTCCGGGGTAGGGCCCGACGTCATGATGACCCACCCATTTCGCCACCGCGACCACATTTACGGCGTCCCTCTCAGCGGCTTCTCAACGGCCCCTCGGCAGCCGCTCAATGGCCGCCGAACAGCTCCAAGAGGTCTGTCTTCCCAAACATCCGCGCGGTATCCATCGCGGATGGAGTTCCGGCTTCCGGATCTGCTCCGCCGGCCAGCAGGGCGCGGATGACGGCGTCCTCGCCCTTGAAGACGGCTCCGGCGAGCGGCGTCTGGCCGCGGTCGTTGGCCCGGTCCGGCTCCGCGCCGCGGGCGATGAGCGCCTCCACCGCGGAGGCGTGCCCGTGGTAGGCGGCCAGCATGACGAGGGTGTCACCGCGGTCGTTGGTGAGGTTCGCCGGGACGCCGGCGTCGATGTACGCGGCGAGCGCCTCGGTCTCTCCCTGACGGGCCAGATCGAAGACCTTGGTCGCGAGCTCGATCACCTCGGGATCCGGGGCTTCGCTCATCGGACGGACCGCCTTTCACCACGTTGACCTGGGGCGCACGGCAAGAGCGGCCGTACGAGTGAATCGACAGGGTACTGCCCGCGCAGCGACATGACGCGGCCCGCCGGAGGCAAGGATCACCGCATGCGAGGCACTGTGCCGCGCAACCGAGCAGTGTGCCCCCCGAACGGTTCTCCGACGTCCTCCAGTGCAGTGAAATTCGGAACATTTCACCCATTTGCACCTTTTATCACATGAGTACTTCCTGTGAGCATGGAAGAACTCATGGTGACCGTCCCTCGACCAGGAGAACTCTCATGATCCTTTCATGCTCAGGTGTCGTGCTGCTCGGAATCGTCGTCTTCCTCTTCGTCAGGAAGGACGGGCTCAAGACGTCCCACGGATTCACGTGCGCGCTCTTCGGCTTCTTCCTCGCGGGCACCGCCATCGCGCCCAGCGTCAAGGCCGGCACAGCGAGCCTCGCCAGTCTCCTGGGCGGGATCAAATTCTGACGCCCCGTCCCGCTCAGCACCTCCAGCACCTCCAGCTTCATCAGCACCTTCAGCACCTTCAGGAGACCGATGTGGCCCGGCGCCCACTCCCCCGCATTCTCAGCAGCGGCAGCGCACAGCTCGCCCGGAGCCGCGAGATCGCGCGCACGGCCGCCGACAGCGCCACGGACGTCCTTCATCCGCTGATCACGATCACCCGTGGTCTGCGGCAGCTGGCCGCCACGGCGGCGCGCAGGTGGGCCGCCACCCCCAAGGAACGGCGTGGTCCCGCGCTGTTCCTGATCGTGGGCTGCGGCCTGGTGGTCGTGCTCATCCCGTACGGGCCACTGGTCGCCCTGATCTCGGTGATGGCCGCGGCCGCCTGGAAGGGCCGGGTGCGTACGCCGGTGCGGACCGGCCCTGACGAAGCGGAGACCGGGCGGCTCCAGGCCCTCTACGAGGCGCTCGTGCCGTACTTCTCCGTCGCCGAGGACCCGGCTCCGCTGTTCGCCCACGGCGGCGAGTGGAGCAAGGCCTTCAGCGGCTACGAATTCGACGGCAACGGACGCCTCACCCGGCTGTCGGTGAAGTACCCCGCCTACTTCACCGACGGCGAGTCCGAGTCCCGGGCCCGGATCGAGAAACTGCTGCATGCCAAGTCCGGACGCGGCCGCGAGTATCTGTTCAGCTGGGACGAGGAGGGCAACCAGCTCGTGATGAGCGTGCTCCCCGCACTGCCCACCTCCATCGCCGCCCAGCGTTTCGTCACCGTCCCCGGCGAAACCGTGCTGGGCTTCACCGACGCCGACGCGGTGCAGCGCACCGTGCCGGTGATGGAGGGCGGCGAGACCAGGGACGCGCCACCGGTCGTCTGGCGTACGGGTCCGCGTTCGACGGAGCCGCATCTGCTGGTCGTCGGCGAGCCCGGCAGCGGCGCCACCACCCTGCTGCGCTCGATCGCTCTGCAGGCCCTGCAGCACGGAGACGTACTGATCATTGAGGGCAGCGGCACCGGTGAGTACGCCTGTCTGACGGGACGGACAGGCGTGCTGGCTCTGGAGTGCGGGTTGGCCGGGGCGCTGGCGGCCCTGGAGTGGGCGGCGCACGAGACCGAGCGCAGGCTGATCGCCGCCAACCGGGCCCGGCAGGCCGGGCACCCCGCACCCGAGGACACCAAGCGGCCCTTGTGGATCCTGCTGGACCGTCCGAGCATCCTCGGCCATCTGGCGGCGGCCGACGGGCACACCGATCCGCAGCAGCTGCTGCAGGTACCACTGCGGCATGGCCGGGCGGCCCACGTGACGGTGGTCGTGGCCGAGCAGTTCGACAGCCTGGACGCGCTCACCGAGGCCGTACGGACGCATACGCGTGCCCGAGCGGTGCTGGGTCCTGCCACCTTCGAGCAGGTGGAGTCCGTGCTCGGCGTGGAGCCGCACACCACGCCGACGACCGAAGTGCCGTCCGGCCGGGGCTACGCACGGCTCGGTACGGGTTCGGTGCTCAGGCTGCAGGTGCCGGCGACCCCGGACCCGTACGACGAAACGACGAGCGAGGCACACCGGCAAGCTGTGCTGGACCTGCTGCCGGAGAGGCTGGAGCGAGTCGAGGCGGCGGCCCCGGATCCCGTACCGGCCGAGGGCTGACGTTCGTCGACCGACAGATGACAGATTTCGCCTGACGATGCAAAGGACGACAACTGACAGCTGACGGATTTCGGAATCCGTCAGGCAACAAACGTCCGCGGCGCCTCCGTGCCGGTGCTCGCGCCCGTCTCGACGAGCCGCGCCGCCGCCGCCAGCCGCGCGGCCGCCTCCTCCGCGACCGCCCCGCCGACCGTGAACGGCAGCCGTACGTAGCCCTCGAAGGCCCCGTCGACGCCGAATCGCGGCCCCGAAGGCACCCGCACCCCCACGCGCTCACCGACCTCGGCGAGCCGGGATCCCGACAGCCCTCCGGTGCGCACCCAGAGCGTCAGCCCACCGCTCGGCACATCGAACTCCCAGTCCGGCAGCTCCCGGCGGACCGCCGCGACCAGCGCGTCGCGGTTCTCGCGTGCCTGGGTACGCCGAATGGACACGGCTTCCTCCCAGCCCCCGGTCTGCATCAGCCAGTTGACCGCGAGCTGTTCCAGCACCGGCGTGCCCAGGTCCGCGTATGCGCGTGCCGCGACCAGGGAACGGATCACGTCGGGTGCCGCGCGCACCCATCCGATCCGCATGCCGGCCCAGAAGGCCTTGCTGGCCGAGCCGACGGTGAGGACCGTGCTGCCCGCCGGGTCGAAGGCGCAGACGGGCCGCGGCATGTCGATGTCGTCGTCCAGGTGCAGCTCGGACATGGTCTCGTCGACGACCAGGACGGTGCCGGCCGAGCGTGCGGCGTCCACGAGGCGGCGCCGCTGGTCCTCGTCGGCAAGCGCGCCGGTGGGGTTGTGGAAGTCGGCCACGACGTAGGCGAGCCGGGGCGCGGCGTCGCGCAGTACCTGCCGCCACCGGGACAGGTCCCAGCCGGTCAGCCCTTCGGCCATGGCGACCGGCACGAGGCGGGCCCCGGCCTCGCGCATCAGCTGGAGGATGTTGGCGTAGGAGGGGGATTCGACGGCGATGCGTTCGCCGCGCCCCGCGAAGAGGTGGCAGATGGCGTCGATGGCTCCCATCGCGCCGGTGGTGACCATGATCTGCTCGGGCATGGTGGGGATGCCGCGCCGGGTGTAGCGGTCGGCGAGCATCCGGCGCAGGGCGGGCAGGCCGGCCGGGTAGTCGCCGTGGGTGTGTGCGTACGGGGGCAGTTCTTCGAGCGCTCCCTGAACGGCTCGGGTGAGCCAGGGTTCGGGCGCGGGCAGGGCGGCGCAGCCGAGGTCGATCATTGAGCCGAGCGATTCCGGCGGCAGGGGTTCCAGTCCGCGGGCGGGCAGTGGGTTCCCGGCGGGTACGGCGGTCCAGCTGCCCGCTCCCCTGCGGGACTCGAGGAAGCCTTCGGCGCGCAGCGCTTCGTAGGCCGCCGCGACGGTGGTGCGGCTGACGGAGAGGGCGAGGGCGAGTTCGCGTTCGGCGGGGAGCCGGGCGGCGACAGGGACGCGGCCTTCGAGGACGAGGAGCCGGATGCCGTCGGCGAGTGCGCGGTAGGCGGGGGGCTTGCGGGTGCCTGGCCCGGCCGGGCGGGATTGCTGGGAGGTGAGCTGCCTGGCGAGCTGAGCCGCGCCTACCGCTGAGGTCCACTGCGTCATGGAAGTCAGTCCACCTTCCTCGAATTGGCCATGGTTGCCGTCTGTTCCGTAGCCACAGAGTGTCATGCGTCAGTCCACAACCACCAGAGGGGGGCGCCATCGTGTCCGCGCATCTCACCCGCAGGCTGCTGCATCTGTACATCGGTCTGGCGCTGTACGGGGTGAGTTCGGCGCTCCTTGTGCGCGGCGGGCTGGGGCTCGAGCCGTGGGGTGTGCTTCATCAGGGTCTGGCCGAGCGCACGGGGCTGACGATCGGCGTGGTGTCGATCATCGTCGGCGCGGCTGTTCTGCTGCTGTGGATTCCGATCAGGCAGCGGCCGGGTCTTGGCACGGTTTCGAATGTCTTTGTGATCGGAATCGCGATGGACGGCACGCTGGCACTGGTGCCGGATGTGTCCGGGCTCGGGGCGCAGATTCCGGTGATGGCCGGGGGCATCGTGCTCAATGGGGTGGCAACGGGCCTGTATCTCTCGGCGCGGTTCGGGCCGGGTCCGCGGGACGGTCTGATGACTGGGCTGCACCGGCTCACGGGGCGTTCGATCCGGCTGGTCCGTACGGCGATCGAGCTGGCTGTGGTGGCGACCGGCTTCGTGCTGGGCGGCTCGGTGGGTGTCGGCACGGTCGCGTATGCGTTGGCCATCGGGCCGCTGGCGCAGTTGTTCCTGCGTGTTTTCGCCATCTCGGAGCGGGACGGTGGCAGCACGGTGGTCGCCGGCGCGACACCGAAGCAGGCGATACTGCGGCAGTGACTCGCGTACGCCACCCTTACCTGGACCATCCGTCGGTACTCGCCTTCGCCCATCGTGGCGGGGCGGCCGACGGGATAGAGAACACCGCGGCCGCTTTCCGGCGGGCCGCCGATGCCGGCTACCGCTATTTCGAGACCGATGTGCACACCACCGCGGACGGGCAGCTGGTCGCCTTTCATGACGCGACGCTGGACCGGGTGACGGATGCGCGCGGCCGGATAGCGGCGCTGCCGTGGAGCGAGGTGCGGCAGGCGAGGGTGGCGGGCCGGGAGCCGTTGGCGCTGTTCGAGGAGCTGCTGGAGGAGTTTCCTCGGGCGCGCTGGAATGTGGACGTCAAAGCGGAGCCGGCGCTGGTTCCGCTGGTGGATCTGATTCGCAGGGCGGGTGCCTGGGACCGGGTGTGCGTCGGTTCCTTCTCGGAGGGCCGGGTGGCCCGGGCGATGCGTCTTGCGGGGCCGCGGCTGGCGACGTCGTACGGCGTGCGGGGCGTGGTGGGTCTACGGCTGCGTTCGTACGGGATCCCGGCGGCGCTGCGGGCGGGTGCGGTGTGTGCTCAGGTCCCGGAGTCGCAGGGCGGCATCCGGGTGGTGGACCGGCGTTTTGTGCGGGCGGCGCACGATCGGGGTCTGCAGGTGCATGTCTGGACGGTGAATGAGGCGGATCGGATGGCGGCGCTCCTGGATCTCGGTGTGGATGGCATCATGACCGATCATCTGGAGACGTTGCGCACGGTACTGACCGACCGGGGAGTCTGGGTCTGAAACCCCGCGCGTCTGCACTACGGGACGAGCGAGGGGGCGCGGGATGACGGCCGACACCGCGGACCGAACGACCGGGACGACCGGGACGAGTGAGCGCAGACGCGAGCAACGCGGCTGGTATTTCTATGACTTCGCGTGCTCGGTCTATTCGACGAGTGTGCTGACGGTCTTCCTGGGGCCGTATCTGACGTCGGTGGCGAAAGCCGCGGCGGACGCCGAGGGTTTTGTGCATCCGCTGGGTGTGCCGGTGCGGGCGGGTTCCGTTTTCGCGTACTCGGTGTCCGCGTCGATGGTGGTGGCGGTGCTGCTGATGCCGCTGGCGGGCGCGGCGGCGGACCGTACGGGCCGGAAGAAGCCGCTGTTGGCGGTGGCGGCGTATGTGGGTGCGACCGCGACGGCGGGGATGTTCTTCCTGGACGGCGACCGGTATCTGCTGGGCGCGTTTCTGCTGATCGCCGCCAATGCGTCGCTGTCGGTGTCGATGGTGTTGTACAACGCGTATCTGCCGCAGATCGCGGAGCCGGACGAGCGTGATGCGGTGTCGTCGCGCGGCTGGGCGTTCGGCTATACGTCAGGCGCGCTGGTGCTGGTGCTGAATCTGGTCGTGTACTCGGGTCACGAGACGTTCGGGCTTTCGGAGTCCGAGGCGGTGCGGATCTGTCTGGCGTCGGCGGGGCTGTGGTGGGGCGCCTTCACACTGGTGCCGCTGCGGCGGCTGCGGGACCGTCGGCTGGCGCCGAGTGGCGAGGAGGCGGTCGGTTCGGGGTGGCGGCAGTTGATGGCCACGTTGCGGGACATGCGCCGGCATCCGTTGACGTTGTCGTTCCTGCTGGCCTATCTGATCTACAACGACGGCGTGCAGACGGTCATCTCGCAGGCTTCGATCTACGGGTCGGAGGAGCTGGGTCTTGATCAGGCGACGTTGATCACGGCGGTGCTGCTGGTGCAGGTGCTCGCGGTGGCGGGTGCGCTGGGCATGGGGCGGCTGGCCAGGACACATGGGGCCAAGCGGACGATTCTGGGTTCACTGGGGGTCTGGACGCTGATTCTGGCGGCGGGGTACTTCCTGCCGGCCGGGGCGCCGGTGTGGTTCTTCGGTCTCGCTGGGGCGATCGGGCTGGTTCTGGGCGGGAGCCAGGCGTTGTCGCGGTCGTTGTTCTCACATCTGGTTCCGCGCGGCAAGGAGGCCGAGTATTTCTCGGCCTATGAGATGAGCGACCGCGGGCTGAGCTGGCTGGGGCCGCTGGTGTTCGGGCTCGCGTACCAGCTGACCGGCAGTTATCGGGACGCGATCATCTCTTTGGTGGTCTTCTTCGCGCTGGGATTCGTGCTGCTGGCGCGGGTACCGGTGAGGCGTGCCGTGGCGGCCGCGGGCAACCCTGTGCCGGAACGGATTTAGACGTTGAAGTGAAAGGCCGGTAGTGTACGCCTTTGGCCTGCCAGACGGACCGTTACTGCGTGCTGAAGAAGTGAATTCACTGGGTGACACTTTCTGTCAGATGTGACAAAACGGGCACTGGTGGGTACAACAAGGGGCGGCACGACGGGCGACGCATGACCCGGAACGGGAATCTTTACCGCCGACCGGACGTTGACCGGATGACGACGACAGCGACACCTGTCCTGTGGGCGACAAGCCCGGGAGGCACGATTCATGAGTGAGCGAGCTCTCCGCGGTACGCGACTCGTGGTGACCAGCTACGAGACGGACCGCGGCATCGATCTGGCCCCGCGCCAGGCGGTGGAGTACGCATGTGAGAACGGCCATCGATTTGAGATGCCGTTCTCCGTTGAGGCGGACATTCCGCCGGAGTGGGAGTGCAAGGCGTGTGGCGCCCAGGCACTCCTGGTGGACGGCGACGGCCCCGAGGAGAAGAAGGGCAAGCCGGCGCGAACGCACTGGGACATGCTCATGGAGCGGCGTACCCGCGAGGAGCTGGAGGAGGTGCTGGCCGAGAGGCTGGCGGTCCTGCGCTCCGGCGCCATGAACATCGCTGTGCATCCGCGGGACAGCCGGAAGTCCGCCTGACCCCGTAACAACACCGCACTACAAGCACCACGCAAGATCAAGAGCCGCGGGGGGGGGGGCCCCCCCCGGGGGGGGGGGGGCGCCCCGGGGGGGGGGCGGCCGCGGCCCCGCCCCCCCCCCCCGGCGGGCCCCCGGGGGCGGGCCACGCGGCCACACCACACAACGCGC
>NZ_JBIAQG010000016.1:0-190424 GCF_042888805.1 Streptomyces sp. NPDC002730 | reverse complement strand
AACTTGCGGGGGCCCCCGGGGCCCCCCCGCACCGCCCGCCCCCCCCCACCAACCCCCCCCCCCCCCCCCCCCCCCACCCCCCCCCCGCCGGGGGGGGGCCCCCCCGGGGGGGGCCCCCCCCCCCGCGGCTCTGCTGTACCTCGGATGCGCGCGCGTCCCTCTCGGGATGCGCCCGCATGCGCAAAACGCATGCCCCTCGCAAAAAGGGACGGCCGGGGTCAGGGGGTCAGCGGGGGCCTCGGGCCGCCGTCCTCGTAGCCCCGCGAGGGCTGCGTGGCGTCCTGCCGGATGACCTCACCCTGGACGACTTTGCCGTCCGGGCGGTGGATGCGGGCCTGCTGGAAGGCATCCCCCAGGCTGCCGGGGGCGGCGACGCGCATCCGGTGCTCCAGGGAGCGCTCCGTGTACCGCCCGAGCGCCGAGCGCACGGGCTGCAGCAGGAGCAGCAGGCCCGCCGCGTCGGAGATCAGACCCGGCAGCATCAGAAGAAGACCACCGAGCATCAGGAACCCGTTGCCGGTGCTGCCAGTACTGCCGGTGCTGCCGGTCCCGGGCGCCGGACTGTTGCCGGCCTGCGCCTGCTGGAGGGTCTCGGTCAGATTGCGGAAGGCCCGACGGCCGGCCCGCTTGGTGACGACGGCGCCGACGATGCCGCCGCCGACGAGCAGGGCAAGGACGGTGAGTCCGCCGGCCGCTCCGGCCACCAGGGTCAGCAGCCAGATCTCGAGCACCAGCCAGGCGGCGATGCCGAGCGGCACGAGATTGCGGGCGCACGAGCGCTTGGGGGCTGTCGGGGGCGGAGTGCCGGTCGTCATGCCCCCAGTGTGCCTGGACACCCGCCGAAGCGGCATAAGGGTGTGATCAGGAAGATCGCCCGGCCGACGCGAGAGGGCGGGAGGACACCGGGAGGCGGTTCAGGAGGACTTGCGGCCGAGGAGACGATTCGCCCGGTCGCCGACGCCCCAGGCGGTGACCCGCCACAGCGCCTCGACAAGGATGTCGCGGCTCATCTTCGAGTCGCCGACCTCGCGCTCCACGAAGGTGATCGGGACCTCGACAACGTGGTAGCCGGCGGCGACGGCCCGGCGAGCGAGGTCGACCTGGAAGCAGTAGCCCTGCGAGGCGACGTCCGCGAGGCCGAGCCCTTCGAGGGTCTCCTTGCGAAAGGCCCGGAAGCCGCCCGTGATGTCACGGAGCGGCAGACCGAGGAGCAGCCGGGAGTACGTGCTGCCGCCGCGCGAGATGAACTGACGGTGCTTCGGCCAGTTGACCACGCGGCCGCCGGGGACCCAGCGCGAGCCGAGGACCAGGTCGGCGCCCTTGAGGGCGGTGAGCAGCCGGGGCAGTTCCTCGGGCTGGTGGGAGCCGTCGGCGTCCATTTCGACGAGTACGCCGTAGCCGTGCTCGATGCCCCAGGCGAAGCCCGCCAGGTAGGCGGCGCCGAGGCCTTCCTTGCCCTTGCGGTGCAGTACATGCACCTTGTCGTCGTGGGCCGCGAGTTCATCGGCGAATTTGCCGGTGCCGTCGGGGCTGTTGTCGTCGGCGACGAGAATGTCCGCCTCGGGCACGGCAGCGCGCACCCGGGAGACGATCGGCTTGATGTTCTCGGCCTCGTTGTAGGTCGGGATGATCACCAAGGCTCTGCCGAGCGGGCCGTACCGCCGCTGACCGCCGTCGTTCACTACTGCCCCTTAATGTCCGTACGCAGAGCCCCACCATAGCGAGCGCTCGCCGCGCCGCTGCGGCGGCACGGACCTGGGGAGTCGTGTCTTCTGCGCGGAAGTGTGACAAGGGGCTGCGGATCGGGGCCCGGCGTCCTTCGGGCCGACCTGGGACCCGCTGGCTGCGGATCTACCGAGAGCCGTTGTCTACTGAACGCCGGGCCCCACCCGGGTCGCACCTGCCGGCCGGCTGAGACCTTCCCTCGCCCCCGAGGCGCGGGCGCTGAACCTGGCTCCCAGTGGCAGTGCGCCGGTGCGACGCACCACCCCATGACCCAGCGGCGTTCGACGACTGCGTGAAGGTCTGCCGGTCGGACGTCCCGTGGTGGACTCGGCCGAACCTACCGGCCGGTGGGCGCTCGCTGTCAACACTCCCCCTGATCTGCGATCCTTGCCCAAATCACCAGGTCAGCACGGAAGATGCGCAGGTCGCGCCGGAGCGCCGCGGGCATCGATCGGCGGTACGAAATGTCCGCACGTCACTCGTTCAGCCTCTCATAGACCGTTTGTCCGAAGACCACCGTCCGCAGGCAGCGGGGCAGTTCGGTGCCGGGGGTGAGATCGGGCAGGCCCGGGGTGCCGGAGCGCGGGTCGGTGGACCAGCGGGCGACGCGGTCGTCGGGGGCCTGGACGACGAGTTCCTCGGTGCGCCAGACGGCGTAGTCGGCGGGCGCACCGGGAACCAGGACGCCGGCGTCGTCGCGGCCGATGGCGCGCCAGCCGCCGCGCGTGTGGGCGGTGAAGGCGGCGCGGGCGGAGACCCGGTGTTCGGGCGTGCGGTGGAAGGCCGCGGCCCGGACGGTGCCCCAGGGGTCGAGCGGGGTCACGGGACTGTCCGAGCCGAAGGCGAGGGGCACTCCGGCGCGCAGCAGTGCGGCATACGGATTGAGGGTGCGGGCCCGCTCGGCGCCGAGGCGCTGGGCGTACATGCCCTCCGAGCCGCCCCAGGCCGCGTCGAAGGCGGGCTGGACGGAGGCGGTGAGGCCGAATTCGGCGAAGGCGGCGATGGTTTCGGGTGTGAGCATCTCGGCGTGTTCGACACGGTGGCGGGCTGCGCGTACGCGGGCGAGGCCGAGCGTGTCGGCGGCGGCCCTGACGCCGTCGGTGACGGCGGTGAGGGCGGCATCGCCGATGGCGTGGAAACCGGCCTGGAGCCCGGCTTCGGTGCAGGCGGTGACATGGGCGGCGACGGCCGCGCTGTCGAGGTGGGCGGCGCCGGTGTGCGGGGCGTCGGCGTACGGGGCGTGCAGGCAGGCGGTGTGCGAGCCGAGGGAGCCGTCGACGAAGAGGTCACCGGCCGCGCCGATGGCGCCGAGTTCGCGGATGCGCTGTGCGTCCTTTGCGCTCGCGACCTGTTCGGCCCAGTAGCCGACGACGCGCGGGCCCGGCTCCGCCTCGGCCAGTTTCAGCAGGGAGGTGAAGTCGTCCTCGTCGGAGATGTCGGGGCCGGCGCATTCGTGGACGGTGCCGATGCCGAGCGAGCCGGCCCTGGCGAGTGCGGCGCGCTGTGCGGCGGCGCGCTGGGCGGGGGTGATCGCGGCGTGGGCGGCGGCGCGTACGGCGTGGTGGGCGGCGGCGGTCAGCGGCGCGTCCGGGTGGTACCCGGCGAGGTCGGTGATGCCGGGGACGAGGTCGAGCAGGGCGGTGGTGACCACGGCCGAGTGGACGTCGATCCGGGGCAGATAGAGAGGGCGGCCGCCGGCCGCCTGGTCGAGTTCGGTGCGGGACGGCGGACGCTGCTCGGGCCAGCGCGTGGCGTCCCAGCCGTGACCGAGGAGGACCTTGTCGGCGGAGTGTGCGGCGCTGTGCTCCCGTACGAGATCGAGCGCTTCGACCAGGGTGCGGGCGCCGGACAGGTCGAGGCCGGTGAGGGCGAGGCCGGTCGCCGTGGTGTGTACGTGTGCGTCGGTGAACGCCGGAGTGACCAGAGCCCCTTCCAGGTCGATCACCTCGTCGACTCCGGCTGCGAAGGCGTCGGCGGCGCCTTCCGAGCCCACCCAGCCGATATGTCCTCGCTCGACGACCATCGCCGTGGCGAAGGGGTCGGCGGGGCTGTGGACTTCTCCACCGCGCAGCAGCACGGTGCGGTGTTCGGCCTGGGGGGCGGTGCTGTCGGTCATGGGAACAGCCTAGATACGCGGCGGGCGTGCCTCGTACGGGGTGGAGAGGACGACGGTCGTACGGGTGGAGACACCGGACAGCGAGCGGATGCGGGTGAGCAGGTGCTCCAGCTCGAGCGGGGTCGCGACGCGCACCTTGAGGATGTAGTTCTCCTCGCCCGCGACGCTGTGGCAGGCCTCGATCTCCGGCACGTCGGCGAGGCGTTCCGCGATGTCGTCGGGGGCACTGGGGTCAAAGGGCTTGACCGAGATGAAGGCGGTGAGCGGCAGCCCGACCGCCTCGGGGTCGACGACGGCGGCATAGCCGCGGATGACGCCGCGCTGCTCGAGGCGGCGGACGCGCTGATGCACCGCCGATGTGGACAGGCCCGTGGCCTTGCCCAGGTCGGTGTAGCTCATCCGCCCGTCCGTGACGAGCAATTCCACGATCTGACGATCCAGCTCCTCCATGCGGATCAACCTATTGCCCCAGGTCCCTTCCGGCACAGTCGGCGGCGACACGGAGAGGCAACTGCGGCGGGCATGTGACGAATGCCACAGGTTTGCCGACCGGTCCGTCGTGATCACGCGATTGCCTGGCCGGCGCGTGGGGAATTGCTTGCTTTGGTCGAGGCCGCAAGTGCCTGGTCGGCCCACCCGAGGGGGAGAATCTCCATGCAGAACCTGAAGAACAGCGGACGTACCGAACCGGAGCCTGTTGATTCGGCCGATCCGGCTGAGATCGACGAGCTCGACGCGTACGACACCTTCGAGATGTACCGGGTGATCTGCCCGGACTGCGCGCAGCCGATCGCACTGCTGGCGGACGAGGACGTCCTGCCGGAGCATGCACTGTGCCCCACCCCGTGGAATCCCTTCGGCCTGACCGTGTGCGCAGGTACGGGGCGTACGGCCGCCGAGGCGCGTCCCGCGGACGAGACCCTCGAAGTTCAGGAGCAGGACACCGCGCTGCTGTTGACGCTCCCTCAGGGGCTCGACTGGCGGACCCAGCCCTTCTCCCACGTCGGCGGTCCGGGCTCGCGTCCGGTCAAGGTGCCGCATATGCGGCGTGCGGCCTGAGCGGTCCGAGGTCGAGGACCCAGTAGGTCACCAGTAGCTTCCCTGCACCATGGCGGCAAGTTCGGCGTGGTGCAGGATCAGGCGGTCCGGGTCTTCGGGCACCTGTACCTCACCGAAGTGGATCTGCCGGTAGGCCACCCGGAGCATGACGATCGCGTGCCGCAGCGCGGCATAGAGAGTGTGGAACTCCATGTCGCGCGGGCGGTGGCCGGTCAGCTGTTCGTAACGGCGCTCTACGGCCTCGCGGCGCAGAAAGTCGGGCAGGCCCGGTTGGCCGAAGCCGACGGTGAGGTCCTGGAAGAACCGGTGGAGGTAGACGGTCCAGCCGAGGTCGACCTCGCGCGGGGCGTAGGCGGCCATCTCCCAGTCGAGTACGGCAGCGGGCTCGAACCCGTCGTAGATGATGTTGCCGATGCGGGCGTCGCCCCAGTTGCGGACCGCCTCGCCCTCGTCTTCGGGCCAGTGCGCCTCGAGCCGGTCGAAGGCGCTCTCGATGAGCGGTGAGCGCGGCAGCCCCTCCACCACCCAGGCGTAGTACGCCCGTTGCGCATCGACATGGCGGCGCAGCGCGCTGCTCTCCTGCCGTGGGACCGGGTGCTGGTCGTGCAGTCGGGCGATCAGCGAGATCGTGGCCTCTTCCAGCTGGGCGCGCTCGGCGTCGCTCGCGGCATGCAGCCAGTTGCCCTCGTACGTATAGGGCATGACGTCGGGCGGAACCCGGCCCTCGACGCGCTCCATCACGAAGAACGGCGCTCCCAGCGCCCCGAGATCCTCCTCCAGCCACAGCACGCGCGGCACGGGTATGTCGGTGTGCTCGGCAACGTCCCGCATGGTGCGGTACTGCAGCGCCATGTCGTACACCGGGAAGATCGTGTACGCGGCCGGGTCGGCGGCGAGCCGCAACGCGCAGGCGCGCACGGGTGGTTCGGGGTGCTCGATGTCGAAGAGCAGTGTCTCGCTGGACATGCCGTTGGACTCGGGGACCCGTACGCCCGAGACCTTGGCGCCGGGCAGCCGGGCATCCAGCCAGGCGGTGAGACGGCGGGCGAGCTCTTCGGGGTCGCGCGTGGTCGTGCGAGGGCGCGGTGCCGTTGCCATGGCGGTACTCCTCACTGTCGGTGCGTCCATTTGCGGCTGTGCCGTGGTGAGCAGCACATTCGACGGTGGCCGTCGCTTCCGCACGCCCTCTTCATCCGCTGATGCCGGCATCCGGCCAGGGCGGCTAGCCGGCCACCGAGTCATAGCCGGTGAAGCCGCTCGGGTCGTGGCGGCCGAAGGTGCCGTGTTCGAAGATGCCGTGGCCGGTCCGCCCGTCGAGGGTGAAGCGGGCCGAGTGGTCCGTGACGCCGTAGGTGGCCATCGGGTGGACGGCGGGGTCGGAGAGGTCGTAGCTGCGCCGGTCCCTCCAGCCGCGGCCCTGCCAGGTGCCGTGCTGCCAGTCGGTGGCGGGCGGATAGCCGGCGCCGATGGCGAGCGGTGAGGAGGCGAGGATCTCGACGCCGAGCTCGAGGGGTTTACGGGCCGGGTCGGTGAGGTGGACGACGGCACGTTCGGGGTGGCGGGTGCCGGGGCGGTAGGTGATGTCGGTGTGGGGCCAGCCGAGTTGGGTGTCGTGGTGTCCGTCGCGGACGAGGACGGCTTCGCTGAGCGTGCGGTAGCCGTCGGCGTCCTCCTGGGCGATCACCATCAGGAAGCGGTCATCGAAGCGGACGGGGATCCAGAGCCAGTGGAAGCCTTCGGTGCGCAGCTCCTCGGCGGCGCGGCCGCCTTCTTCGCCGGGGATGGGCCGTACACCCCAGCTGCGGTCGCGGGTGCCGGTCCACTCCCCCGCCGTCACCGGTATCTCCTCGCCGGCCGCGCGGATGGTGCCGGTGCAGCTGCCGGCCTGGACGAAGCGGCGGCCTTCGAGCATGAGCCGGTCGCCGCGGCGCTGAGTGTGGTGCGGTTCCCACACGGCAGGGAAGTCCGCGTGCCAGGTGAGGTCGTACGAGAGGGAGCCGGGGTCGTCCGGGTCGGCGTCGCAGTGCAGGGTGAGACGGCGCAGCGGCTCGTCGACGGTGATCCGCAGCGGGCCGACGGTGAGGTTCATCCGGTCGTCGGTGAGTGCGTCGGAGGCACGTACGGCGTGTATCCGGTCGTCGAGGCGGAGTGTGGCGTAGGCGTCGATGACGCCGGTGTTGGGGTAGACGCCGAGGCCGGCGATGAGCAGCGCGCGGCCCCGGTGGTCGAAGACCTGGAAGATGCACCGGTCGTAGGCGTTGCGGTCGCCGGTGACGAGATGCTTCATCGACAGCGGCGCCTGGTGTACGGGGTATTCGTCGAGGGCGATCGGGCGGTCGTCTGACACGGCAGACCTCCTGGGCGGCAGCTGACCTCCTGGACGGCAAGGAAGTTGACGGTACGTCAGAAACCTTGCGGGAGGCCAGAGCCCGGCGCCGTACTCGTATCACCGCGGACCGCGTGCGGGTATGGCGCGAACTCGCGCTCGATTCGTCTCGGCGGTAACCCGGCCGGGACGCAGGGCGTTGGCCAGTCATGACCCTGCAGTACGCCACGACCAGTCACGGCCGGCGCCGCCTTGCGACACCCGCTCCGGAAGAATCGGTTCCGCATCCGGCCGATCCGCCCATCTACCGCGAGCTGCTCCGTCAGTGGGCGAGCAAGGGCCGGACCGTGCCGGGGCGCCGCGACCCGGAGTGGAGCAGGCTCGCGGCGCCGCCGGTGTGGAACGGGCGGTTCAGCGCGTCACAGGATCAGCGCGTCTCGGGTCCGGCGAGGTGACGGGCGATGACCATGCGCTGGATCTGGTTGGTGCCCTCGACGATCTGCAGCACCTTGGCCTCACGCATATAGCGCTCGACCGGGAAGTCCAGCGTGTAGCCATAGCCGCCGAGCACCTGGACCGCGTCGGTGGTGACGCTCATCGCCGTGTCCGTGCAGAACAGCTTGGCCATGGCGGCCTGCCGGGAGAAGGGCCGTCCCGCGTCGCGCAGCCGCGCGGCGGCGAGGTAGAGCGCACGGCCCGCCTCGATCCGGGTGGCCATGTCGGCGAGCATGAAGCGCAGCCCCTGGAAGTCGGCGATGGGCCGGCCGAACTGCTGCCGTCCGGTGGCGTAGGCGATGGCCTCGTCCAGGGCCGCCTGCGCGAGCCCGATGGCGCAGGCGGCGATACCGAGCCGGCCCGAGTCGAGCGCTGAGAGCGCGATCGCGAAGCCCTGACCCTCCTCACCGATCCGCCGGGAGTCGGGGACCCGTACGGCGTCGAAGTTCAGCTGGGCGGTGGGCGAGCCCTTCATGCCCATCTTCTTCTCGGGTGCGGCGGGGTTCAGGCCCTGCGCGTCGCCGGGGACGAGGAAGGCCGTGATGCCACGGGCACCCTCACCGCCGGTGCGGGCCAGAACGGTGTAGAAGTCGGCGATTCCGCCGTGCGTGATCCAGGACTTGGTACCGGTGATCACCCAGCTGTCCCCGTCGCGCACCGCCTTGGTGCGCAGCGACGCGGCATCCGATCCGGAGGCGGGTTCGGAGAGGCAGTACGCGCCGAGGAGGCCGCCGCCGAGCATGGCGGGCAGATGCTCGGCCTGCTGCTCCTTGGTGCCGTAGCCGGCCAGTGCGTGGCAGGCGAGGGAGTGGACGCTGACACCGAGGCCGACGGTGAGGCGGGCGGCGGCGAGCTCTTCGAGGACCTGGAGGTAGACCTCGTACGGCTGGTCTCCGCCGCCGTACTCGGAGTCGTACGGAAGGCCGAGCAGTCCGGACTCGGACAGAAGAGAGAAGACCTCGCGCGGGAAGTGCCCGGAATCCTCCTCCTCGGCCGCCCGGGGAGCGATCTCCCGCTGGATGATGTCGCGTACCAGGGCGATCAGATCCCTGGACTCCTCGGTGGGCAGTTGACGATCCACCGGCTGCGGGGCGCGATCGGGCATTACGGCGCTCTCCTCCCTGTCGGGCGCTGCGGCGGTCGCGCGCGAAGGGTGTGGGCGCGCCGCCGGTCTTTCTGCCAAGCCGATGCTGCCCTTCCGGATCACGAAAGTGGCTGGACGGCGGCTGTGGCGCGTTGAGTATGCCCGATCAGCGGGCGTGCGTCACGGGCTGCAAGGACTCGTTCCGATACCGCCTGACCGACCGGTGAAATTGGTCCGAACCATTGACCCCACTGGTCTAGTCCTTCTACCGTTCCCCACAGCGCATGACCGTGTTCATGCCACATAGGCCCGCAGCTCGACAGCATTCCCCCACTCGCTCTCCCTCCCCACGAGGAGACATGATGCTCGGACCACACCGTCCCCGCGCCCGCCTGAGGGCGCTCATCGCCGCCGCCTGTACCGCCGTGCTCGGCGCGACCCTGATCACCGGCGCCCATATCGCCTCCGCGGGCGAGTCCGCCCCCGCCGCGAAGCCCGTATCCGCGCCCGCGGCAGCCGCCGCCGGGAGCAAGGTGGTCGGCTACTTCACCGAATGGGGCGTCTACGACCGCAACTACCACGTCAAGAACATCCAGACCTCCGGGTCCGCGAACAAGCTCACCCACATCAACTACGCCTTCGGAAACGTCACCGGAGGCAAGTGCGCCATCGGTGACTCGTTCGCCGACTACGAGAAGACCTACACCGCCGGCCAGAGCGTGGACGGCGTCGCCGACACCTGGGACCAGCCGCTGCGCGGCAGCTTCAACCAGTTGCGCAAGCTGAAGAAGCTGCACCCGAACCTCAAGGTGCTGTGGTCGTTCGGCGGCTGGACCTGGTCCGGCGGCTTCGGCCAGGCCGCGGCCAACCCGGCCGCCTTCGCCCAGTCCTGCTACAACCTGGTCGAGGATCCCCGCTGGAAGGATGTCTTCGACGGCATCGACATCGACTGGGAATACCCCAACGCCTGCGGTCTGAGCTGCGACACCAGCGGCCGCGATGCCTTCAAGAACGTGATGTCCGCACTGCGTTCGAAGTTCGGCAGCTCCAACCTGGTGACCGCGGCGATCACCGCGGACGCCTCGTCCGGAGGCAAGATCGAGAAGGCGAACTACGCGGGCGCGGCCCAGTACGTCGACTGGTACAACCCGATGACGTACGACTTCTTCGGCGCCTGGGCGGCGCAGGGCCCCACCGCCCCGCACTCACCGCTCACCTCCTACACCGGCATCCCGCAGCAGGGCTTCAACACCAGCGCCGCGATCACCAAGCTCAAGGGTCTCGGCATCCCCTCGTCGAAGCTGCTGCTCGGGATCGGCTTCTACGGACGCGGCTGGACGGGCGTGACACAGAAGGCGCCCGGTGGCACGGCGACCGGAGCGGCGCCCGGCAAGTACGAGCCGGGCATCGACGACTACAAGGAGCTCAAGTCCAAGTGCCCGGCCAACGGGACCGTCGCCGGGACCGCGTACGCGCACTGCGGCAGCCAGTGGTGGAGCTACGACACCCCCGCCACCATCGCCGGGAAGATGACCTACAAGAACCAGCAGAGCCTGGGCGGCACCTTCTTCTGGGAGCTCAGCGGTGACACCACGGGCGGCGAGCTGATCAAGGCCATCAACTAGCCTGCGGGAGCACTGAGTCGAGGGCGGGGAGCCGGCGGGCTCCCCGCCCTTGCGTCATGCCGGGCGGCTGTCAGACCAGTCCGAGCTGGGTGACAAGCATGGCGAGGACGACGACAAGGGTCCAGCCGAGGATGTGCTCGAGGACCTTGGAGTCCTCGGGGCCGCCGGTGCGGGTGCGGGGCTCGGCGCGGGCAGCGGTGACGGCAGCGGCGGTCGAAGTCATGGTGCGTCTCGTTCAGTCGTCTGGCGGATGGACGTCCCCCCGTGACCTGACCACAGTGCCAGCGATACCGGCCCCGGGGCAGCGACGTGCGTCACAGCGCCCGGGGCCGGCAGGTGCCTCATCGGATACCGACGGCCTCCAGAGCCCGGCGCTGGGCGGGCGTCGGATGGGCGGGCCAGTACAGATAGCAGACGCCACCTGTGCCGGAGACCACTTTGCCGCTCGCGTTGTAGCGCTTGGTGCGGAGCCAGATCTTCTCCCACTCGGCGCGCCGGTAGACACGGCGTACGGCGCCGTTGCTGGGCGATGCGGGGTCGTTGGCGATCACATCGCCGTCGGCCGTGAAGCCGATCACGGTCATCAGATGCCCGGAGGTGCCGTAGCCCGCGCCGGTCAGCTCCTCCTTGAGGAATGACTGAGACGTTATGGCCGGGATTCCGGCCCGGACGAGCGTCTCCAGGTCGGTGAGCGAGGAGAGCCGGGTGACGACCGAGCTCATGTCCTTGAAGGTGGCCGCGTAGGCGGCGTTGAAGGGCCAGTTCCCGCAGCCGTTGTACTGGTAGTCGAAGGTGAAGCGGGCCGCGTGGCAGACCTGCGGGTCGGCGAACGCGGGGTTCACCCAGGCCAGGTCGGCGGCCGACGGCTTCCGGCCCCAGTACTCGATGATCATCTGCGAGGAGGTGGGGCTGCACCAGGCCTCGCCGCCGTTGTCGTACTCCGGGTACTGGCCGATGTGGGTGTTCTGCGAATAGCGCGGTACGGACAGCTCGCGGGCGAGTCCCGGCGTGGAGGCGGGGACGGTGAACCGGTCCGGGATGTCCGAGGCCATCGCGCCGAGCCGCCACACGGTGGGCGTGAGCCGGGTGCCGGGCTTGCGGTAGAGGGTCAGCCGCAGTTGGTACGAGACCAGCCGTAGCCCGCCGGCCGCATCGTCGATGGAGAAGGTGTCGGTCCAGATGCTGGCCTTGCCGTCGCTCTGGTCGTCGAGGGACGTCCGGCGGATGTCCCCGTCGCCCGCCGCCCAGCGGCCCATCACGAACCAGGGGGTCCAGGTGGTGTCGGAGTAGCTGCCGCGCAGCTCGACCTGGAGCCAGGTTCCGGCCGGGGTGTGCGCGTTCCAGGAGGCGATTGCCTCGGTCGCGGGCACCCGCGAGCGGTGGACGGGCGAGGTCCAGGTGGCGTACTCCCAGGTCGCGGTGGTGCCGGTGTGCGGATCGGTGTAGTCGGTGCGGCCGGCGGGCGCGGCGATGACCAGTCCGGGGCGGCGGCCGGCGACGGCCCGGGTGCCTGACGCGGTGCCGCAGCGCCAGTCGGTGTACGAGGTCCAGAACCGGTTGTCGACCAGCGGGAGGGAGCCGGTGCGGCCGGCCTCCGCGGCCGGTGCGGCGGCCGCCGGTGCGGCGGAGGACAGCGTCCCCGCACCCGCCGCTGCCGCGATCGCGGCGCTCAGCACGGATCTGCGCGAAGTAGGTCTGGGCATGGGACCCCCCAAGTCAGGTGCGCGACAGTGGAGCAACTATCGCGGGTCCCGGCGGACTTCTGCCAGCACTTCGGACCGCGTCGCTCCACCAATATTGGTCTGGTCCACTGGCGTGACCTGCGGCGGGGTGCGCCGCACTCACAGGGGGACAGGCCTCTTGGACAGCGGGCCTCCTAGGCTGGCGGGATGGACGACCTCGATCGGCAGGCCATGGCGCTGCGCGCACTTTCACCCTCGTGCGGACCGGTGCGGCTGGTCGCTGTCGACGGCCACGCGGGCTCGGGGAAGAGCACGTTCGCGGCCCGGCTCGCGGCGGCGCTCGGCGACGACGTGCCGGTGCTGCATCTCGACGACCTGGCCACCCACGAGGAGCTCTTCGCCTGGACGGACCGGATGCTGACCCAGGTGATCGGTCCGCTCTCGCGCGGCAGGACCGCGCACTACGACCCGTACGACTGGAATCTGCGCCGCTTCGGGTCCCCACGCCCCCTGGAGCCGGCTCCTGTCGTGCTGATCGAGGGCGTGGGGGCGGGGAGGCGGGCGTTGCGCCCGTTTCTCGCGAGGCTGTTGTGGATGGAGCGCAGCGCGCAGGAGTCCTGGGAGCGAGGCCGGGACCGGGACGGGAGCAAGCTGTCCGCATTCTGGGACGGCTGGACGATGGCGGAGACACGCCATTTCTTGGCGGACCCTTCTCGTCCGTTCGCGGATGCCCTGGTACGCGAGTGCCAGGAGGGGTACGAGTGGCTCCAGGGACCTTCTGTGACAGCGTGACCGAACCGGATCATCACGTACAGTTACTGCTTTTACCTGGCATACCGAGCGGTCGGAAATCGCCCTCAAGAGTGCCTCAACTCTGCTTGACCGAGGGGGCGTACAGGTCTTACGTTCTCAATGTGCGGCTTTCCGGAGCCGCCGCAGACGCGAAGCCCCCGGTTGTTCCCCCGTGATCGGGGGCTTCGTTCTGCCCTCTCCCCCGCTTCCCCGGCGCCGCACCTCACTCCCCGCTCACCCTGGGTCACCGACTCCGGGGTGCTTGTCGTGCCCTTAGTCGCACACCCTTTGCGCAGGTACGATGCACCTCGGTGGGGTCAATTCCCGTCCACGGCAAGGTGGTTCAGTACGCTGCCGACGGGCGCCCGCCCGGCGGGACATCACAGGTGCACTTTTTGTGGGGGACCTGATGGACATCGGCACGCAGGGCGCACCGGCCCCGGCCGACCTCGCCTGGGTGCGCGGCGTGGACGCCTACACCATGGGTGCCTATCCGCAGGCGGAGGAGGAGTTCCGGGCCGCGGTCCGGATCGATCCCGGGATGGCCGACGGCTGGCTCGGACTGCACGCCCTGCGCGTCGACACCACCACCGCGCTGCTGCGCATGTACCGCAGCCGCGAGCGCTTCGGCGAGCAGCGCGCCCGCCATCGCCGCACACTCAACTCCTGGTACTGGCTGGGCTGGTGGGTACAGCCGGTGCTCGAGAGCCCGCGTGATCTGCTGCTCGCCCACGCCTCCCACTGGCTCGACGGCCGTCATGTGCCGGAGCTGGACCGGGCGCTCGCGGGTCTGCCGCCGGTCGACGCCGACCCCCAGGTGCGCTTTCTGCACGCCTGCCGCGCGTATCTGGTCAAGGACTGGGAGCAGCTCGTACGCCATACCGAACCGCTGATCAACGATCCGCTGCTGGGCATCGAGGCCGGGCTCTTCGGCGGGATGGCCCGGGTGCGTCTGGAGATGTACGGGCAGGCCGAGCCGCTGCTCTCCGCCGCTCTGATGCGCTGCCGCAGCGAGCAGCCGCAGCGCAAGGAGCTGCGGTACTGGCTGGCGCGGGCGCACGAGGGCACCGGCCGCAGCGCCGCCGCCCTGCCGCTGTACCGGGCAGTGCACCGGATCGATCCGGCCTTCATGGACACATCGGCGCGGCTGGCCGCGATCGCGGAGTACGACGGGATCGACGGGTACGACGAGTCGGCCGGACTGGCGGCGGTGTCGCTGGCCGGCTTTGGGCAGGACACCGCGGACGCGCAGGCTGAGGGGGACGGTCCGCTCACGGCCGAGGCGCGGCTCGGCCCCGATCCGCAGACCCAGCTCCCGGGCGCCGTGCCGATCGTCCCGCCCGGCGGCATAAGGCCGAAGGCAG
Source organism: Streptomyces sp. NPDC002730 (assembly GCF_042888805.1). NCBI lineage: Bacteria > Bacillati > Actinomycetota > Actinomycetes > Kitasatosporales > Streptomycetaceae > Streptomyces > Streptomyces sp. NPDC002730. Next base: position 176,156 of record NZ_JBIAQG010000016.1, on the reverse strand, counting down.
TCGTCCCCGCGCAGCCCACTCCGCCGCCGTTCCCGGCGGGCTCCACCGATCCGGTGCTGCTCGCCGAGGCGCTCGCGGAGCTGGAGCGGATGGTGGGCCTGGAGCCGGTGAAACGGCAGGTGAAGGCATTGTCCGCGCAGCTGAAGATGGCTCGGCTGCGTGCCGACCAGGGGCTGCCGGTGCAGCCGCCGAAACGTCATTTTGTCTTCTCCGGCCCGTCCGGCACCGGCAAGACCACCGTCGCGCGCATCCTCGGCCGGGTCTTCTACGCGCTGGGCCTGCTCGGCGGCGATCATCTGGTCGAGGCCCAACGGGCTGATCTTGTGGGTGAGTTCCTGGGCCAGACGGCTGTGAAGGCCAATGAGCTGATCGACTCGGCGATCGGCGGAGTGCTGTTCGTGGACGAGGCGTACAGCCTCTTCAACTCCGGCTACACCAAGGGTGACGCGTACGGCGACGAGGCCCTCCAGGTTCTCCTCAAGCGGGCCGAGGACAACCGCGACCATCTGGTGGTCATCCTGGCCGGCTACCCCGAGGGCATGGACCGGCTGCTCGCCACCAACCCCGGGCTGTCCTCACGCTTCACCACCCGGGTCGACTTCCCCTCGTACCGCCCCCTCGAACTGACCGCCATCGGCGAAGTGCTCGCCGCCGAGAACGGCGATGTGTGGGACGACGAGGTGCGTGAGGAGCTGCGCTCCATCAGTGGCCATGTGGTCGACCAGGGCTGGATCGACGAGCTCGGCAACGGCCGTTTTCTGCGCACGCTGTACGAGAAGAGCTGCGCCTACCGGGATCTACGGCTGTCCGGATATCCGGGCACGCCGACCCGCGAGGATCTCGCCACGCTGCGGCTGCCCGATCTGATGCAGGCGTACGGCGAGGTCCTGTCGGGCCGCGGTCCGGTGGACCGCGACCCGCAGGATCCGCCGCTCTGAGCCGGCGCTACTTCTGAAACACGCCCTCGGCCTCAGCCGACCAGGGCGGTGTCCAGGGCAGCCTCAGGCGCACGGGGCACCGTCACCCGGTGGGACGGGTCGCGGACCTCGCCGACCAGCATTTCCAGCACGTCCTCCAGAGCGACCAGACCCAGCACCCGCCCCGACGCGTCCGCGACCTGGGCGAGGTGGGTGGCCGCACGGCGCATCACGGTGAGGGCGTCGTCCAGCGGGAGTTCGGCCCGCAGGGTCGCCATGGGGCGCCAGATCTGCTGGGGCACTGCCCGTTCCCTCTCCTCCAGGTCGAGGACGTCCTTGACATGGAGATAGCCCATGAACGGGCCTTCGCCCTCCCCGCAGACCGGGAAGCGGGAGTAGCCGGTACATACCGTCAGCTCCTCGACCTGGCGCGGGGTGACCGACGGGGCGACCGTCACCAGGGCGGAGCGGGTGATCAGCACATCCGTCACCGGGCGGCTGCCCAGCTCCAGCGCGTCCTCGAGCCGCTCCTGCTCCGCGGGCTCCAGCAGCCCCGCCTGGCCCGAGTCCTCCACCAGACGGTTCAGCTGCTCGCTGGTGAAGACCGCCTCCACCTCGTCCTTCGGTTCGACACGGAAGGCCCGCAGCACCAGCCGGGCGCAGGCGCCGAGCGCCGCCGTGACCGGTCGGCACAGCCGGGCGAAGGCGACCAGGCCCGGGCTGAACCAGAGCGCGGTCTTCTCGGGAGCGGCCATCGCCAGGTTCTTCGGGACCATCTCGCCGATGACGAGGTGCAGGAAGACGACCACGGCCAGCGCGATGACGTAACCGAGCGGATGGATCAGCCCCTCGGGCAGATGCGCGGCCTGGAAGACCGGCTCCAGCAGATGCGCCACGGTCGGCTCGGCGACCGCGCCGAGGGTCAGTGAGCAGATGGTGATGCCGAACTGCGCGGCGGCCATCATCTGCGGCAGATTCTCCAGTCCGTGCAGCACCTGCCTGGCCCGCGAGGAGCCCTCCGCGGCCAGCGGTTCGATCTGGCTGCGGCGTACGGAGACGAGCGCGAACTCCGCGCCGACGAAGAAGCCGTTGGCGAGGACCAGGAGTATGGCGAAAAGGAGTTGGAGGACACTCATCGCACGGCCTCCGGCACGGCCGGGACATCGGCGGTGCGCACCAGACGCACCCGCTCGGCCCGGTAGCGGTCCACCTGGCGCACCGAGAGCCGCCAGCCGGGAAGTTCTGCCCGGTCGCCGGGGGCGGGGATGCGCCCCAGGAGATCGGCGACGAGACCCGCCACCGTCTCGTACGGGCCGTCGGGCACATCGAGGCCTATCCGGCGCAGCGTGAGGACGCGGCAGCTGCCGTCGGCCTCCCAGGCGGGGTTGCCGTCCTCCGAGGCCACGGAGGCCAATTCGGGCTGGGCGTCCGCCTCGGCGTCGTGCTCGTCGCGGACCTCGCCGACGAGTTCCTCGATGATGTCCTCGAGCGTGACGACTCCGGCGGTGCCGCCGTACTCGTCGACCACGACGGCGATGGGCTGCTCGCTGCGCAGCCGCTCCAGCAGCTGCTGCACGGGCAGCGTCTCCGGCACGAGGAGCGGCGGGACGGCGACCCGGTCCACCCGGGTGCGCTGCCGTTCGTCCACCGGTACCGCGAGGGCGTCCTTGAGGTGCACCATGCCGACGATCTCGTCGATGCGCTCCAGGTAGACGGGAAAGCGCGAAAGACCGGTCGCGCGGGTGAGGTTGAGGACATCGGCCGCGGTGGCGTCGCTCTGCAGCGCGCTCATCTTCACCCGCGGGGTCATCACATGCTGCGCGGTGAGATGTCCGAGCGAGAGGGTCCGTACGAACAGGTCGGCCGTGTCCTGCTCCAGCGTTCCGGCGCGTGCCGAGTGGCGGGCCAGCGAGACCAGCTCACCGGGCGTGCGGGCGGACGCCAGCTCCGCTGCGGGCTCGACGCCGAGCATCCGCACCAGACGGTTGGCGACGGTGTTGAGCAGGGTGATGACCGGGCGGAAGACGGTCGAGAAGAGATGCTGCGGGCCGGCGACGAAGCGCGCGACCTGCAACGGCCGGGAAACCGCCCAGTTCTTGGGGACGAGCTCACCGATCACCATCTGGACGGCGGAGGCGAGCAGCATCCCGATCACCACCGCGATCCCGGAGCCGGCCCCTTCGGGCAGCCCGGTCGCGGTCAGCGGCCCGCGGAGCAGCCCGGCGAGCGCGGGCTCGGCGAGCATGCCGACGACGAGCGAGGTGATGGTGATGCCGAGCTGGGTGCCGGAGAGCTGGAAGGAAAGCTCCCGCAGCGCCTTGACGACGCGGCGGGCGCGGCGGTCGCCCTCGGCGGCGGCGCGCTCGGCATCGGGGCGCTCCACCGTGACGAGGCCGAACTCGGCCGCCACGAAGAAGCCGTTGGCGAGGATCAGGAGGAACGCTGCCGCGAGCAGCAGAAGAGAGACGATCATGCCGCCGCCTCCTGGGAGGGGGCGGCGCAGGTACTACCGGACGATCCGTCCATTGCTGGAGGGAGTCACTCCTCGGGTCGCAGGTGCCCCGCGGGCCGCTGGGGGCCGGGTGGTGCGGGGCGGGGCGCGCTTGTCGCCACCGTCACCAGAGTAGACAGGTGAGCCGCGGACGCGGCAGGGGCATCGCCGCTCAGTCCTCGTCCGGGCGGGTGCCTCGGCTCTCCGCGAGGGCCCGCAGGGCGCGCGCGTCACTGATGGCGTGCGCCTTGGCGATACCCGGCTGAATGCCCAGTACGGGCAGGCTGGTGCCGTCGCTGAGGTCGAGGAAGACCCAGGGGTCGCCGGGGCGGAGATTCACCCGCAGGATCTCGGCCCACTCCAGTTGGCGCGTACGGGTGAGATTGACGACAGTGACGCCGTTCTCGTCGGCGACGACCTTCGGTCGGCTCAGCAGGGCCAGTACGCCGAAGAAGACCAGGGCGGTGAAGATGAAGCTGCTCCGCTCCCCCGCGCTCAGCTTCTCCAGCAGCAGGGCGACGGCGGTGATCACGGCGAACATCACCACGCCCACGGTCAGCAGAACGACCCGGGTACGGGTCGGCCTGAAGGTGACCGGGAGCGCGGGGACTTGAGGTGCGGCGGCGGGCATGGTTTCCGGCACCCTTCAGAGGCGGCAGGCGTGGATGGCCGTGGTGAGGATCGCCCGTGCGCCGAGGTCGTACAGATCGTCCATGATCCGCTGCGCTTCCTTGGCCGCGACCATGGAACGGACGGCGACCCAGCCTTCGTGGTGCAGCGGCGAGATGGTCGGCGACTCGAGACCCGGGGTGAGGGCTACGGCCTGCTCAAGGTGCTCGACCCGGCAGTCGTAGTCCATCATCACGTAGCTGCGGGCGACCAGGACGCCCTGGAGGCGACGCAGGAACTGCTGCACCTTGGGGTCGTCGGCGGGCGCGCCGGTGCGGCGGATGACGACCGCCTCGGACTTCATGATCGGCTCGCCGATGACCTCCAGACCGGCGTTGCGCAGGCTGGTGCCGGTCTCCACGACATCCGCGATGATCTGCGCGACGCCCAGCTGGATCGCTGTCTCCACGGCCCCGTCGAGGTGGACGACGGAGGCGTCGATGCCCTCGTCGGCGAGGTGCTTGGCGACGATGCCCTCGTAGGAGGTGGCGACCGTCATTCCGCCGAAGTCGCCGACTCCGGTGGCGGTGCCGGGCTTGGTCGCGTAGCGGAAAGTGGAGCGGGCGAAGCCGAGCTGGAGGATCTCCTCGGCGTTGGCGCCGGAGTCCAGCAGCAGATCGCGGCCGGTGATGCCGATGTCGAGCTTGCCGGAGCTGACATAGATAGCGATGTCGCGCGGGCGCAGGTAGAAGAACTCGACCTCGTTCTCGGGGTCGACGAGGACGAGCTCCTTGGACTCCTTGCGCTGCTGGTAGCCGGCCTCATGGAGCATCGCCGACGCAGGTCCGGACAGTGAACCCTTGTTGGGGACGGCGATGCGCAGCATGAGACGGGCTTCCTTTGTTCGCGTGTTCCGTACGGAGTCGGGGGCGGTGCTCAGAGGTGGGCGTAGACGTCGTCGAGGGAGATCCCGCGCGCGACCATCATCACCTGGACGTGGTACAGCAGCTGCGAGATCTCCTCGGCGGCGGCTTCCTTGCCCTCGTACTCGGCGGCCATCCACACCTCGGCGGCCTCCTCGACGACCTTCTTGCCGATGGCATGCACTCCCTTGTCCACCAGCTCGGCGGTACGGGAGGTGGCCGGGTCGCCGTTCTTCGCCTTGAGCTGCAGCTCGGCGAAGAGCTCTTCGAAGGTTTTGTTCGCCATGATGGTCCCAAGCGTAAGGGGTGCAGAAAGGCGGACGCGCAGCACCTCCATGGAAGAGGTGGTGGGCGACGGTTGGACACTCAGCGCCAGGGCTCGCTGACGGTACGCAGCGTGGTGGCGGTGGCGACGGCGGCAGTGACCGCCTCGTGGCCCTTGTCCTCGTTCGATCCGTCAAGTCCGGCCCGGTCCAGCGCCTGCTCCTCGGTGTCGCAGGTCAGGACGCCGAACCCGATCGGGACGCCGGTGTCGATGGAGACCTGGGTGAGGCCCTGGGTGACGCCCTGGCACACATACTCGAAGTGCGGGGTGCCGCCGCGGATGACGACGCCGAGCGCGACGACCGCGTCGTAGCCGCGGCCCGCCAGCACTTTGGCGACCACCGGCAGCTCGAAGCTGCCGGGGACACGCAGCAGTGTCGGCTCGTCGATGCCCAGCTCGTGCAGTGCGCGCAGAGCGCCGTCGACGAGGCCGTCCATGACCTTCTCGTGCCACTGGGCCGCGATCACCGCCACCCGCAGGTCGCCGCAGTTGCGTACGGACAGTTCGGGTGCACCCTTGCCGCTCATGTTTCTCCCTTGACGCTTACTGACTTACTGGTTGCCGCAGGCGGACGCGCTGGAGGCGTCGAGCCAGGGCAGGTCGTGTCCCATCCGGTCCCGCTTGGTGCGCAGATACCGGAGGTTGTGCTCGCCCGCCTGGACGGGCATCGGCTCGCGGCCGTGGACCGTGAGGCCGTGGCGGACGAGCGCGGTGATCTTGTCGGGGTTGTTGGTCATCAGCCGAAGGCTGCGTACGCCGAGGTCCTCCAGGATCTGCGCGCCCGCGGCGTAGTCGCGGGCGTCGGCGGGCAGGCCGAGTTCGAGGTTGGCGTCGAGCGTGTCGCGGCCGCGCTCCTGGAGTTCATACGCACGAAGCTTGGACAGCAGGCCGATGCCGCGGCCCTCGTGGCCACGCAGATAGACGACGACGCCGCGGCCGGCCTCGGTGATGTGCTCCATGGAGGCCTGCAGCTGGGGGCCGCAGTCGCAGCGCAGCGAGTGGAAGATGTCGCCGGTCAGGCACTCGGAGTGGACCCGTACGAGGACATCCTCGCCGTCGCCGATCTCGCCGTGGACGAGCGCGACATGCTCGACGCCGTCGACGGTGGAGCGGTAGCCGTAGGCGGTGAACTGGCCGAAGGAGGTGGGCAGATTGACCTCGGCCTCGCGCTTGACGGTCGGCTCGGAGGTACGGCGGTACGCGATCAGGTCCTCGATGGAGATGATCGTCAGTCCGTGCTTGCGGGCGAACGGGATCAGCTCGGGCAGTCGCAGCATCACGCCGTCCTCGCCCGCGATCTCGACGATCGCGCCGGCCGGGCGCAGTCCGGCGAGGCGGGCCAGGTCGACGGCGGCCTCGGTGTGGCCGTTGCGGACCAGCACCCCGCCGGGCTTGGCGCGGAGCGGGAAGACATGGCCGGGGCGTACGAAGTCGGACGCCTCGGCCCGGCCGCCGGCCAGCAGTTGGAGGGTGGTTGCGCGGTCGGCCGCGGAGATGCCGGTGGTCACGCCGAACGCGGGGCCCGCGTCGACGGAGACGGTGAACGCCGTCCGCATCGACTCGGTGTTGCGCTCGACCATCTGCGGCAGGTCCAGCCGCTCCAGCTCCTCGCCCTCCATGGGAGCGCAGATCAGGCCGCGGCACTCGCTCATCATGAAGGCGATGATCTCGGGCGTGGCCTTCTCGGCGGCGATGACGAGGTCGCCCTCGTTCTCGCGGTCCTCGTCGTCGACGACCACGACGGGCCGTCCTGCGGCGATGTCACGAATGGCCTGCTCCACCGGGTCGAGGGCGAAGTCCTCGACGTTGTCGGTGGAGTACCAGGTGGGCGTCGGCGAGGCGGCGCGACGCACCTCGGCGAGGGCGGGGGTGGGTGACGGGCGGGAGGTCATGCTGCCACTCCTTCCAGAGCAGGCTTGACGCTCCCGCGGGAGCGCAGCCACCAGTCGCGCATGCCCCACAGGACGAGCGCGAAGTAGACCACGTAGACCAGGCCGGAGAAGGCCAGGCCACTGTTGAAGGCCAGCGGAACGCCGACGATGTCGACGAGCAGCCAGGCGAACCAGAACTCGACCAGACCGCGGGCCTGGGCGACCATCGCGACCAGGGTCCCGACGAAGATGTACGCGTCGGCCCACGGGCTCCAGGACAGCGACGGGTAGAGGGTGAACAGCCCGCCGACGGCCAGGGTGCCGACGACCGCACCGGCCAGCAGCACTCCGCGCTCGCGCCAGTCGGCGAAGCGGACGGCGATCGAGCCGTCCTGGGCCTGCCGGCGGCCGCGGGTCCACTGCCGCCAGCCCCACAGGGCGACGCCGATGACCAGCAGCTGCTTGCCGACGCCACCGCTGAGCTGGGCGGAGGCGTACGCGCCGACCAGGATGACGCCGGAGGCGAACTGGGCGGGCCAGGTCCATATGGAGCGCCGCCAGCCGAGCGCGAGTGCGATCAGACCGATGGAGTTGCCGATCATGTCGGACCACATGATGTGCTGGCCGAAGGCCGTGAAGGCCTCTCCGTTGAGCCAGGACAGGGCGCTCACTTGGCGGTCTCCTTGGTTTCTGCGGCGTCTGCGGCGTCTGCGGCCTCGGCGCCGAGCAGGCGCTCGACGTACTTGGCGATGACGTCGACCTCGAGGTTGACGAGATCACCGCTCTGCTTGATGCCGAGCGTGGTCAGCGCGAGGGTGGTGGGGATGAGGCTGATGGTGAAGTAGTCGGGGCCCGCGTCGACGACGGTCAGGCTGACGCCGTCGACGGTGATCGAGCCCTTCTCGACGACATAGCGGGTGAGGTCGGCGGGGAGCGAGATCTTCACGATCTCCCAGTTCTCCGAGGGCTTCCGCTCGACGATGGTGCCGGTACCGTCCACATGGCCCTGGACGATGTGGCCGCCGAGCCGGCCGCCGACGGCCATCGGCCGCTCCAGGTTGACGCGGGAGCCTTCCTCGAGGGCTCCGAGGCTGGAGCGCTTGAGGGTCTCGGCCATCACGTCGGCGGTGAACTCGCCGTCGCCGAAGTCCACGACGGTGAGGCAGACGCCGTTGACGGCGATCGAGTCGCCATGCTTCGCGCCTTCGGTGACGACGGGGCCGCGCAGTCGGAAGCGGGAGGAGTCGCCGAGATTCTCGACGGCGGTGACCTCACCCAGCTCTTCAACGATTCCGGTGAACACTCAGCGCTCCTTCGGGGCTTTGGCGGGGGTGGCAGTAACACGCAGATCGGGGCCGACGCGGACGGTCTCCGTCATGTCGAGCCGCAACGCTTCGGTGATCGTGGAGATTCCGGCGTCGGCGAGGGCGGTGCGGCCGGCGCCGAGGAGTACGGGGGCGAGATAACCGACGACCTTGTCGACGGCGCCCGCGGCGACGAAGGCTCCGGCGAGCGTCGGGCCGCCCTCGAGGAGCACGGAGCGGACGCCGCGCTGGTGCAGGGCTTCCAACAGGGCCGGTACGGACAGGCCGTGCGCCGCGCGAGGCAGCCGTACGACATCGAGCAGTTCGGTCTCGGCGTCCTCGGCGACCGCGATCAGCGTGGGCGCGGCGTCGTCGAGGACGCGGGCGCCGGGCTTGACGGCGGTGCCTTCGGTGTCGACGACGACGCGCAGCGGCTGGACGGCGCCTTCTATGCCGCGGACCGCGAGGTGCGGGTCGTCGGCGCGGACCGTGCCGGAGCCGACGATCACCGCGTCGGCCTCGGCGCGCAGCCGGTGGACGTCGGCGCGGGACTCGGGCGAGGTGATCCAGCGGCTGGTGCCGTCCTGCGCGGCGATACGGCCGTCGAGGGTCGCGGCGTACTTCCACAGGACGTAGGGGCGGCCGAGGCGTACGGAGGTGAGCCAGGCGATGTTGCCCGCCTCGGCCTGGTCGGCGAGGAGGCCCTGCTCGACCCGGACTCCGGCGGCGCGCAGCGTGTCCGCGCCACCGGTGGCCTGCGCGTTCGGGTCGCCGACCGCGTACACGACCCGTCCGATCCCGGCCTCGACCAGCGCTTGGGCGCACGGGCCGGTGCGGCCGGTGTGGTTACAGGGCTCGAGGGTGACGTACGCGGTGCCGCCACGTGCGCGCTCTCCGGCCTCGCGCAGTGCGTGGACCTCGGCGTGCGGGCCGCCGGCGCGCTGGTGGAAGCCGGCACCGGCAGGCTGTCCGGAGGCGTCGAGGATGACGCAACCGACGACCGGGTTGGGGCTGGTGGAGCCGAGTCCGCGGGCGGCGAGCTGGATCGCTCGGCGCATGGCGTCTGCGTCGGCTGCGGTGGCCACCGGGTCCTCCTGCCTCTTCGGGCACGGACTCCGGGGCCTGTCGATGACGACAGAGAGCGGGACAAAGATTCACAGCGACGCCGAGGCCGAGCGCACCGATCGCCGAGTACGACGATCAGCCACTACGGCCGGCGTACCGGAAAGGTCGCCCGCCGCGCACTGCCTCCCATCCGGACTTTCACCGTCGGTCCAGGAATTTCACCTGGTCAACCGGCCGCTGGATGCGGACGGGTCGCGGACTATAACCGCCGGTTCGGAATTACACCGACCCCGGAGTGCGCTGCTGCTGATACAGGGCCAGTGTGCCACGCCCGGTGATGGGCCATGCGAGTGAACAGCTGTGGGCTGACTCACAAGGTCGTGTCGAATGGCTGATTCCGACCTATTGACCGCCCTGGTCTAGTCCATTTAATCTCTGCGGCACCTCCGCGGACCGTGGGGTGTCGACCGCCCGGCGGCGGAGTCCAGGCCCTTGCCGCCGCCGGGCTCCCGGCCGATCCGACTCGCCGGCCCCATGACCTCCATTCGTGACGGGCGGTACGGGAACGCCGGGCAGCCTGGTGTCCGCTCGGCTGCGTGAGGGCGTCCTCGACTCCGCGAGGCGGCGACGACAAGGCGGCCGCGCGACTGCTGGACGCCGCACGCCGAGCCCGCGTCCCACACCTCGTGTACGTCTCGATCGTCGGCGTGGACCGGCTGCCGCTGGGCTACTACGGCATGAAGCACAAGGTCGAGCGGATGATCGAGGAAGCCGGCGGGTCCGGGTCCGGGTCGGGGTCCGGGTGGACGATCCTGCGGACGACCCAGTACCACGACCTGGTGCTGCGCCTTCCGGCGGGCGCGGCCCGGCTCCCGGTGATGCCGCTGCCGTCAGGAGTGAGCCTTCAGCCCATCGACACGGGCGAAGTTGCCGACCGGCTGGCCGAGTTGGCCGTCGGCGAGCCGGTCGGCCGGGTGGCGGACATGGGTGGTCCGGAGATCCGTCCGCTGCCGGATCTGGCGCGGGCCTGTCTCCGCGCGCGTGGCAGGCGCCGCCCGGTACTGCCGGTACGGCTGGCCGGGAAGGCGTACGCGGGCTACCGCAGAGGTGAGCAGCTGACGCCCGAACGGGCCGTCGGCAAGGTCACGTCCGAGCGGTTCCTGGCGCAGCGGCTGGGTTGATTTCAAGCCTTTCCGGCGATTGAGGACGAACCCGCCGCCGGGCGGGTCCGATCACAACGATCGCGGCCCGCCGTGCACTTATGCGCCCGGTGCGAAGAGTTCGTCCTGGGCCGCCTCGCGCGCCGACAGCAGCGCTCCGCTCAGGACCGCGGCGCCGCCGAGCCTTCCCGCCCGCACCTCCGTACGCAGCGGAGAGAGCTCGGCCAGCCGGGCCTCGACCCGGGCGGCCAGTTCCGCGCCGCCCGCATGGCCGACCTCGCCGCCCAGGACCACGCAGCCCGGGTCGAGGACGGAGGCGACCGCGGCCGCGCCGAGCGCGAGACGGTCGGCGAGGGCATCGAGGAAGTCGTCCCGGCCGGCCGTCACGGCTGTCCGTACGACCGCCGCGGCCCTCGGCTCCTGGGACTGCGGCACCTCGATGCCGTGCCGGCCGGCGAGCGCGCAGATCGCGGCGGACGCGGCCAGCGAGTGGAAGCCGCCCTCGCAGTCGACACCGCTCGGGAGTCCCGCCGTGCCGGGTACCGGCAGGAAGCCGATCTCACCCGCGCCGCCCGACGCGCCTCGGCGGAGTCTGCCGTCGAGGAAGAGGGCCGCGCCGATCCCGTGGCCGAGCCACAGCAGCGCGAAGGTGTCGCGGTCGCGGGCCGCGCCGAGGCGCTGTTCGGCCACGGCGGCCAGATTGGTCTCGTTCTCGACGAGGACCCTGGCAGGCAGCCGCTCCTGGAGCGCGGCGACCAGGCGGCGGTGCCAGGCGGGCAGGCCGGAGGTGTCGCGCAGTTCGCCGGTGACCGGGTCGATCAGGCCGGGCGCGCCGATTCCGACGCTGTGCAGCCGGGCCGCGCCCGCCTCCCTGGCCGTCCGTTCCAGGAGTGCGACCGCCCGCTCGACGGCGGGCCCGGTGCCGGTGTCGCCGCCGATGGGCAGCGAGGCCTCGGCGAGGGTGACGCCGAGCAGATCGGCGACGACCACGGTCACGCTCTGGGTGCGTACGTCGAGGGCGGCCAGGTGCGCGCGGTCGGCGACGATCCCGTACAGCCGGGCATTGGGGCCGCGGCGCTCGGCGCCCGCCTCGCCGACAACCTGTATCAGACCGGACAGCTGCAGCCGCTCCACCAGATCGGCGACGGTGGGACGGGAGAGTCCGGTCATGGTCTTCAGCTGCCCTGCCGTCAACGGGCCTTCCTGCTGCAGCAGTCGGAGGGCGAGCCGGTCGTTGATGGCCCGGGCGGTGCTCGGAGATGCGGGCATGCCGGAATCCTTCCAGATCACTGCCGCCACTATTTATCAGGCAGGGTTCCTGATAGTTTACGCGGGACTTCTGTGGGGAGGGGCATGGACATGGCCGGCGAAGTGGTCTTCGGACGGAGCCAGTTGAAGCGCGCGCGGTTCGCCGTAGCCGCCGTCTTCTGTGTGCACGGCGCAGTCACCGGCAGCTTCGCCACCCGCATTCCCTGGATCCAGGAGCATGCGGCGGTCGGCGCGGGGCAGCTCGGTCTCGCGCTCGCCTTTCCGGCGCTCGGCGCCTCCGTGGCGATGCCGCTGGCCGGCGCGATCAGCCACCGCTTCGGCGCGCGCAACGCGCTGCGCGGCCTGATCACGCTATGGACGCTCTCGCTGACCCTGCCGTCCCTCGCCCCGAATCTGCTCGCCCTCTGTACGGCGCTGTTCGTGTTCGGCGCCACGGCGGGCATGTCGGACGTGGCGATGAACGCCCTGGGTGTCGAGATCGAGAACCGCCTCGACCGCTCGATCATGTCCGGGCTGCACGGCATGTGGAGCGCCGGTGCGCTGATCGGCTCCGCGGGCGGCACACTCGCCGCACATCTCGGCAGCGACGCCCGGCTGCACCACGCCCTCGCCGCAGCGGTCCTGACCGCGCTCGGGCTGATCGCCTGTCAGGGCGTACTGGACCTGCGCAGCGCGCCCCACGAGGAGCCGCCGCCGCGTTTCACGCTGCCGCCCAAGTCCGCGATCGTCATCGGCGCGGTCGGGTTCTGCGCGGTGTTCGCGGAGGGCGCCAGCCTGGACTGGTCCGCGGTCTTCCTGCGGGACGTACTGGACACCTCGGCCGGTCTCGCGGCCGCCTCCACCACGGCCTTCGCGCTGACCATGGCGGTGGCGCGGCTCGCCGGCGACCGGATCGTGGACCGCTTCGGCCCGGTGCGCACGGTGCGGGTGGGCGGTGTGCTGGCGACCGCGGGCGGGCTGCTGGTGGTCGTGGCGCCCCATCCGGCCGTGGCGATGACCGGCTTCGCGTTCATCGGGCTCGGTGTGGCTGTGGTCGTGCCGCTCGCCTTCGCGGCGGCCGGGCGCAGCGGCCCCAATCCCAGTCAAGCCATCGCAGGCGTCGCCACCATCACGTACACCTCGGGACTCATCGCTCCCTCGGCGATCGGCGCGGTCGCCGACGCCACGAGCCTGGTGGTCTCTTTCGGCCTCGTGACGGCGCTGGCATGCGGGCTGGTCGCGGGCGCGGGGGTGCTGCGCTCGGCCGGTCGGCAGAGCGCGAGGTCGGGCGTCGCGGACACGGTGACGCGGGCTGATTTCAGCCCCTCCGGCGATTGAGGAGCGGGGTGCGGTGCGGAGCCCCGCCGGTCCGGAGCCCCGCCCGTCCGGAGCGCGCGCCGCTCAGCCCGCGATCGAGTCGAGCTGTTCCGCCGCGGGCCGCAGCGCCCAGAGGTCCCCGCCCGGCGGAGTCTCCAGGCGCGGGACCGCAGCCTTGGCCTGCCGGTCACCGGCGTCGGCGGCCGCATGCACCACATCACTCGCCGCGTACCGGTAGAACTTGAGCTCGGGGTGCGGCCAGGCGGCCGCCCCGGTCGCGGCGGGCAGCAGATAGTCGACCGCCTTGAACAGGCTCTGCGCCTGCGGCCCCTGATAGGCCCAGAGGTCCACACCCACGTGCTCGCCGATGGCCGCGAGCCGCGTGTACGCGACCAGGTCGAAGGTCGAGTAGTGCCAGCTGCGGGTCCTGGCGAGCTCCTGCGGCTGACTGCCGTCGGCGGCTATCTGGGGGTCGATCCGCTTGCCGCGGGCGTCGAGGACGACCTTGCGCGCGAGGTCCTTGTCGCCGGTGGCGAGGGCCAGGGCGGCCACCTGCATGTCATGGAACGTGCCGTGGTTGTTCTTGGCCGCCGACTCCTCCTTGCCGAAGGGCGAGCTCACCAGCCAGTCCAGGAAGGACGTGTTCCACGCCCGCATCGCCGTCCGGTCGCTCTTCGACCAGCCGGGCGCCCCGGTGTCGAGGATCGCGATGGCGTCCAGGACGCTGGTGTACTGCTGGGAGAAGTCGATGATGCCGATCGCCCGGCCGTCGTACTTGCAGGGGATGAACTGCCCATGGTTCAGATTGGGGTTCATCCGGGTCGCCGGGTCCACGAACCAGGTGCGCAGGATCGTCGACGCATGCTCGGCGTACTGCCTCTTGCCCGTGTAGTACCAGGCCAGGCTCAGCGTGCTGATCGAGTTCACGACCTTGCCGATGTCGGGGCGGTCGGTGCCGGTGTCGACCTCGGGATTGCGCTCGCCGTCGCGCTGGACGTAGGGGCAACCCCAGGGATTCCCGGGCGTCTTGGGCTGCGAGGGCCACCAGTAGGGCGCCTGGCTCAGATAGTCGTGGACATCGCCGCCCGGTGCGGGCTTGGGCTTGTCCACGACGGTCCAGGGCCCCTGCCCGAGCCAGCCGTCGGCGCGTGCGACAAGGGCCTGGGCCGCCTTGCGCAGTGCCGGATCGCCGTGGTCGAGGCGCGACTTGGCCTCCTTGAGCCGCTTGCCATCAATCACCACCGTCTTCGGCACCCGATGCGAGCCCGACGTGGCCGCGGCCTGGGACGAGGCGATCGGTACAAGCACGGTGACGCAGGCGGCGACGGCGGCGAGCACAACTCCCAGGCGCCGTCGGGGTCTTCCGGCCATCAAGCGCTCCCATCAGATATGTGAACTAGATTCATGAATGGGACCGTGCGAGCGTAGGGCCGCCAGGTACGAGTGACAATGCCGAGCGCACGATTCACGGATGGGACTCTGTCCCGGCCGGCGCATGACGATTGCGCCGATCATCGAACACCCGTCGAAGTGGAGCGGGCCCGTGAACCTCGGCGTGCGCTGGACCCGTCGACGTACGACACCCGGCCGTAGGTCCTCCGTTCTGGGGAAGCCCCGGCCCGTCACCGTGCCATCCGGCCGCCGGCTGGGACGCTGCCTGCATGGCGCAGATGGAACACTTCGCGACCCGGGCCGATCTCCGCACGTCCCCGGTCGACTCGGTGGTGGAGCGGATGCACGCCCTGCGCGACGACTGGCCGGCCACGGACGGGGTCGCCGTCTTCAACCGGGTCTATCTGGCGGTGACGGAGGAGATCGAACGACGTATTGACGACGGTGCATTCCCAGACCGGCGGGCTGCCGTCACACTGGACGTGCTCTTCGCCCAGCGCTATCTGACGGCCGTGGACGCGGCGGCCGAGGGGCGCCGGGCGCCGGCCTGCTGGCGGCCGCTGTTCCAGTACCGGCGCCATCCCGGCGTACGGCCGCTGCAGTTCGCCCTCGCCGGCATCAATGCGCACATCGGGCACGATCTGGCGCTCGCGGTGGTGGACACCTGTCGCACGCTCGGCTGCGAACCGGCGGATCTGGAGGGCGAGTTCGATCGCGTCGGTGACATCCTCATCCTGCTCGAGGAGCGCATCCGCGAGGAACTGATGCCGGGCCCCGATCTGCTGGAGATCGCCGATCCGCTGACACATCTGCTGGGCTCGTGGAGCCTGGAGCGGGCGAGGGACGGCGCCTGGTCGGCAGCCCGGCTGCTGTGGGGCGTACGGGAACTCCCTGGCCTGGCTGAGGAGTTCACCGAGCGACTGGACACGGGCGTCGGTCTCGTCGGGCGCTGTCTGCTCACGCCCTGGCGCTGACCGGCCAGGTCTGATCGTTTGATCACCGTCCGGGGCCGGCCGGATCGCGGCCGGCCCCGGACGGCTGGTCTCAGTCCTCCGGCAGTTCGACCGGAGCGATCTCGTCGTAGAGGTCACCGGGGCCCGGGTTGGACGCATCCGTCGACCCGCCGAGCTGGTGCATCACGCCCCACACCGCGTTCAGCGCGGTCTGCACGGCGCCCTCGGCCCAGCCTGCCGTCCAGGAGATGTCGTCGCCCGCGAGGAAGATGCCGCGCTTGTCCTCGGGCAGCCGGTCCTGCATGAAGTGCGTGAACAGACGGCGCTGGTAGCGGTAGTGGCCGGGCAGGTTCGCCTTGAACGCGCCCATGAAGTACGGCTCGTTCTCCCAGGACACGGTGACCGGGTTGCCGATGATGTGGCTGCGGATGTCGACGTTCGGGTAGATCTCGCCGAGCGACTTGAGCATGACCTCCATCCGCTCGTTCGCGGACAGCGGCAGCCACTTGAGGCTGTCGTCGCACCAGGTGTACGAGAGACAGATGACGGCCGGCTTGTCGGGACCGTTGTCCAGCAGATACGTGCCACGCGTCATCCGGTCGGTCAGCGTCATCGACATGACGTCCCGGCCGGTCTGCTCGTCCTTGTCCAGCCAGAAGGGCCGGTCGACCGGGACGAAGAGCTTGGACGACTCCATGTAGTGGGTCCGCTCCATCGCCGTCCAGTGGTCGATGGGGAAGAGCGAGTCGTCACAGGCGATCTTGGAGAGCAGCATCCAGGACTGCGCGGTGAAGACGGCCGCCTGGTAGGTGCGGATATCGCCGGAGGCGTCGGTGACGGTGATCCGATTGCCCGCGGTGCGGTGCAGCCGGGTCACGGCCGGCTTCGGCTCGCCGTCGTGCAGCGAGGACAGCGAGGTGCCCTGTGCCCAGTGCACGATCTTCTCCGGCTCGCGCTCCCAGAGCCGCAGCGGCAGCTGCTGGCTGCCCTCGACGATGCCGCGGTGGTGGTCGTCGGCCTCGGAGTAGACGACGCGCAGGATCTCCAGGATGGAGTTGGGGAAGTCGGTGTCCCAGCCGCCGGTGCCGAAGCCGACCTGGCCGAAGATCTCGCGGTGCCGGAAGGACTTGAAGGCCTCGGACTCGCAGAGGAAGCCGTAGAACGTCTGGTTGTCGAGCTTCTCCACCAGCTTCGCCCAGATTTCGCGGATGCGCGGCACATCGCGCTCGCGCATGGCGCGGTTCATGTCGGAGAAGTCGGCGCCCTCTTCGAGGCAGGCGTTCCAGGCGTCCATCACATCGCGGTAGACCTGCGGCAGGTCGTCGATGGTCTCCGCGTAGTGCGACTCGCCCTTGAGGTCGACGACGGTCGACGGGGTGACGGGGGCGAGCGGGTTGGGGAAGGGCTCGGTGGTCAGGCCTACCAGGTCGATGTAGTGCTGCAGCGCGGTGGAGGAGGGCGGGAAGCGCATGGCGCCCATCTCGGCGCTCAGCTCGTCATCGCAGCCGTCGAAGCCGACGGTGCGCAGTCGGCCGCCGATCTGGTCAGCCTCGTAGACGACGGGCTTGAGGCCCATCTTCATCAGCTCGTACGCGGCGACGATGCCGGAGAGTCCACCGCCGATGACCGCGACCTCGGTGCCGTGCTCGGTCGCCGGTATCTGGCCCAGGCCGGCCGGGTGGGCGAGGAAGTCGTCGTACGCGTACGGAAAGTCCGGACCGAACATGGTGATCGGCGGCTGCTCGTCGGTGTGCTGGACAGCAGTGGTGGGCACCGTGGACGTCATGGGGTACGGACTCCTTGCGGGGAAAGCGTGAGCGGCGAGCGGGAAGGGGTTCAGACCAGGGAGGTGTACAGGCCGGGGCGGCGGTCGCGCAGATACGGATTGGTCTCGCGCGAGGCGCTCAGCAGACCGGGGTCCACCTCGCCGATGACGAGCTCCTCGCCGCGGCCCGCGCGGGTCCTTACGGCGCCGTCGGGGCTCGCGAGGCAGCTGAGTCCGACGAACTCGAACTCGCCCTCCGGTCCGGTCCTGTTGACGTACGCGATGTACATCTGGCTCTCGAAGGCCCGCACCGGCACGAGGGACTCGGCGACGAACTGGAAGGGGTGCATCTGGGCGGTGGGCACCAGCAGCAGATCGGTGCCGGCGAGAGCATGCGCCCGGACATTCTCCGGGAACTCCACGTCGTAGCAGATCAGCATGCCGATCCGGATCCCGCCGAGTTCCGCCTGGACGACCGGCTGCTCGCCCGGAGTGAACCACTGCTGCTCGAAGCAGCCGAAGAGATGGGTCTTGCGGTAGTTCGCGAGGCTTTCGCCGTCGGGGCCGATCAGCTGCGCGGAGTTGAAGATCCGCTCGCCGTCCCGCTCGGGGTATCCGTACATCACCGCGATGCCGTGGCGTACGGCGATCTCCGCGACGGACCGGGCGCCGGGGCCGTCGGCGGGCTCGGCCAGCACCGGGACCTGGTCACCGATCGCGTACCCGGTCAGAAACATCTCGGGGCAGATCAGCAGCCGGGCACCGGCGGCAGCGGCATTGCTCGCGGCATCGTCGAGCACCTTGAGGTTCTCGGCGACCGAGCCCGGTCGGCCGGAGCTCTGGAGCAGTGCGGTGCGCAGCGGGGGCATGAGCAACCTCGGGGCGATGTATGCGGGGTGAAGAAGACGTTAAAAACGGTACGGTCCGGACTCCCGCCCGGACAAGGCGGGACCGTTGCGCGTCGCTGGTCGATCCATTGCGCGATGCGCACCCGCGGCGGTGATTCGTTGCGCGGCCCCGGAAATCAGACCGAGGTCGGAGACGACGGGGGCTCTCCCCCGCCGGGCGGCGGAGCACCGGTGCAGCCTCTGGCTCGATGTGCCGGGGAACCGCCGCCGGAAGAGTGGTGGGCGTTGGATCACCTGCCGAAAGGGCCTGTCATGAGCCGCATCGCTCACCGTCGTACGAAGATCGCCGCCATCGGGGCGGCGCTGCTGATCACCGCCGGAGCCGCGGGCTCCGCCGTCGCCTCGGGGGATGGCGACGGCGGGACCCGTGAGGCAGCCGTACTCACCGGCTCCGCGAAGCTGTACCGGTCGCTCGGCGACGACATCACCTTCACCTTCGACGCGCATCTGGCGGCGAAGGACAACGACGACCCGACGAAGGCGACCGGCACCTTTCGCTTCAGCCACTACCTGAACGGCAAGGGCGCCTTCGCCGAGGCCAGGGTCGACTGCCTGCTGACCGGCGGCAAGGTGGCCGTGGTGAGCGGTGTCATCACCAAGTCCGACCTGGAGGGCGCGAAGGGCAAGCGGGTCGGTATCACGGTCCACGACCTGGGCACGAACGACCGGCTCGGCTACAGCTGGGCCTCCACGGGCAGTCCCGTGGAGACTGAGGACCTGCCCAAGTGCGTGGGCTCGGCGCCGTTCGAGAAGGTCAAGGCCGGGACGGGCGACTTCAAGGTCGTGCCCTGGCACCCCAAGCTCTGACGGCTCAGGCGGGCGCGCCCGACGAGAACCGCCGCAGCAGCGGGGAGAGCACCAGCACCGACTTGGTGCGCACCACGAACGGCTCGCCCGCGATCCGCTCGAGCACCCGCTCGAAGTGGCGCATGTCGGAGGCGAATACCTGGACGATCGCGTCCGCCTCACCGGTGACGGTGGAGGCGGACACGACCTCTGGGTAGCGCTCCATGCCCCGGCGGATGGCGTCGGGCGAGGTGTTGTGGCGGCAGTAGATCTCGACGTAGCCCTCGGTCTCCCAGCCGAGCGCCGCCGGGTCCACCCGAACGGTGAATCCGGTAATGGCGCCTTCGGCGCGCAGCCGGTCGACCCGCCGCTTGACGGCGGGCGCGGAGAGGCCGACCTCGGAGCCGATGTCCGCGTAGGAGCGGCGGGCGTCCTCGGCGAGGGCGTGGACGATGCGTTCGTCGAGATCGTTCAGTCGCACTGCGGGTCGATCACTTCTCTGCTGTGGCAAGTCGGGAGCGGCGCATGCCGTATCCGAAGTAGAACACGAGGCCGACGATCATCCAGCCACCGAAGACCATCCAGGTGGTGCCCGGCATCGTGTACATCAGGTAGCCGCAGAAGATGAAGCCGAGGATCGGGGTGACCGGGAACAGCATCACCGTGAACGTGCGGTTCATGTCGGGGCGCTTGTACCGCAGGATCACCACGGCGACGTTGACCAGCGCAAAGGCGAAGAGCGTGCCGATGCTGGTGGCATTGGCCAGCTCGCCCAGCGGGATGAAGGCGGCAAGGGCCCCGCAGAAGAGCGAGACGATGACGGTGTTGGCGCGCGGGGCACCGGTACGCGGGTTCACCTTGGCGAACAGCTTGGGAACCAGGCCGTCGCGG
Organism: Streptomyces sp. NPDC002730; assembly: GCF_042888805.1. Classification (NCBI taxonomy): domain Bacteria; kingdom Bacillati; phylum Actinomycetota; class Actinomycetes; order Kitasatosporales; family Streptomycetaceae; genus Streptomyces; species Streptomyces sp. NPDC002730. Next base: position 156,231 of record NZ_JBIAQG010000016.1, on the reverse strand, counting down.
GACATCGCGAACAGGATGCGGGTCTGGCCGTAGAGCACCGCGAAGACCACGGAGGCGATGGCGACGACCGCGCCCGCGGCGAGCACCACACCCCAGACGCTCTGGCCCGTGACGTCCTTCATGATCTGGGCCAGGGCGGCCTCGGTGCCCTCGAAGTCCTGCCACGGCATGGCGCCGACGGCGACGAGCGCAACCAGGCAGTACAGCACGGTGACGATCAGCAGCGACAGCATGATCGCGCGCGGGAGGTCCCGCTTGGGGTTCTTGGCCTCTTCGCCGGCGGTGGAGGCCGCGTCGAAGCCGATGTACGAGAAGAAGAGGCTGGCCGCGGCGGCGCTGATCCCGGTCACGCCGAGCGGGGCGAGCGGGGTGTAGTTACCGGCCTTGATGCCCATGAAGCCGATGCCGATGAAGAGCAGCAGCGTCACGATCTTCACGCCGACCATGATCGTGTTGACCCGGGCGCTCTCCTTGGCGCCGCCCATCAGGAAAGACATGGCGAGCAGTACGACGACCAGCGCCAGCAGGTTGATCAAGCCGCCCTCGCCCAACGGGGCGGAGATCGCTTCGGGGATGGTCACACCGATCGTGCCGTCGAGCAGCTCGTTGAGATATTCCCCCCAGCCGACGGCCACGGCCGCGACCGAGACTCCGTACTCCAGGATCAGACACCAGCCGCAGATCCAGGCGACGATCTCGCCCATGGTGGCGTACGAGTACGAGTACGAGGAGCCGGAAACCGGGATGGATCCGGCCAGCTCGGCATAGGAGAGGGCCGAGAACAGAGCGGTCAGACCGGCGATGACGAACGAGATCGCGACGGCCGGGCCGGCCAGCGGCGTGGCCTCGCCGAGCACGACGAAGATGCCGGTGCCGAGCGTCGCACCGATGCTGATCATGGTCAGCTGCCACATCGTGAGCGAGCGACGCAGCGAGCCACCCTCGCCCTGGCCGCCCTCGGCGACCAGCTGCTCGACTGGCTTGCGCCGCATCAGCCGGGCGCCCAGGCCCTGGCTCCGGGCGGGGGACGGCGCGGTCGCGGGTGGGGCTTCGCCGTGGTCAAGCACTCCGGGGCTCCTTCATGGCTGCGGGTCGGCAGCGGCGGGGTGACCGGCGGCCCGCGGGCATGGCGGAGAAGCCCGCGCATGAGGGGAGGAACCGCCGAGCAGACGGTCACCGCCACTCCTGGTACGGGGAGTGAGCCTACGAGGCTCTCGCTCATGCCCGTAATGCAGGGTTGTTGCGCATCTGCGAACGATCATTGCGCGATGACGGACGGCACGGGGAAACATTGCGCACCGGTGAACGAATGCCTCACAGCTCCCGAAGGCGGTCGACGATTTCGCGCAGCAGCTCCGGGTCGTTCAGACCCTCGTGGGTGACCGGCGCGGAGACCCGGATCAGTCCGGCCTCGACCAGGTCGGCCAGCAGGACGCGTACGACGGTGAGGGGAAGATCCGCGTCGGCGGCGATCTCGGCAACCGGGCGCGGCTCGCGGCGCACCAGCTCGAGCAGCGAGCTGCGAGCATGGTCGAGCCGCGGCTCGGATCCGGTCGGGTCCACGGCCGTGACCTGCGACATCAGATCGATGCTGTGCTCGGCGGCGGGACGGGTCCGGCCGCCGGTCGCGGTGTACGGCCGCACCAGAGGGCCGGTCTCGTCCTCGTACCAGTGGTCGCTCACGGTCTAGGTGTCGGTGGCCTCGGGGGCCGAGCGCGTGGGGACGGCCATATGCCGGCCCACCCGCCTGACCAGCAGCGACATTTCGTGGGCCAGCTGTCCGACGTCGGTCTCGGGGTCGGAGAGCACCGCAAGCCGGCTGCCGTCGCCGGCCGGAGTGATGAAGAGGAAGGCGTGGTCGAGCATCACCATCGTCTGCCGCACGGACCCGGCCTCGAAGCGGTCGCCGGCCTCCTTGGCGAGGCTGTGGAAGCCCGCGCAGACGGCGGAGAGATGTTCGATGTCCTTCCTGGCCATGCCTTTGGAGGCGCTGCTGACCAGACCGTCCGCGGTCAGCAGCACTGCCTGGAGTACATGGTCGGTCCTGGCCAGTAGATCGTCGAGCAGCCAGCCGAGGCCCGCTGGGTCCCCCGTGGGTTCGTCAGCCATCATCGTCCGTCCCTTCATCGGTCGTACGGGAGCGCGGCTCGGCCCCCGGCGACGCGGGTCCTGCGGGATCGCCCTTGCGGCCGCGGTCGAGACCGCGCTGGAAGGCTCCGAAGATCGAGCGCATCTCTTCCGGGGACACCTCACGGTCGGGGTCCTCGGCCGCTGCGGAGGGTGCGTCGCGCAGCGGGGCGGCGAGCGATGCCTGGCGCACCCGGGTCGGCAGTCCGAGCAGCGGCGGGCCGGGCTCGGGCGGCTGCGCGGCGGGCTGCGCCTGCGGCTCCTCCTTGGCGCGGTCGTGCGCCGGCTGCACGACTTCCAGCGCCCGGGGGGCGGCTGTCGGCAGAGCCCGGACCGGGGCGGGCTGCGGCCTGCCCACCGGCTCCGTGGCCAGCTGGGCGGGCGCGCCCGGTTCCTTGCCCTGGGCGGGCGGGACCGGCTCGACGGGGGCGAGGATCGGGTGGGGCAGCAGCACCACGGCCGTGGTGCCGCCGTACGGCGAGCGGGTGAGGGTGACCCCGATACCGTGCCGTTCGGCGAGCCGGCCGACGACGTACAGGCCGAGGCGCTCGTCCTGTGCCGGGTCGAAGTCGCGGGGCCGCGCCAGCGTCTGGTGCGCCTGGTCCAGTTCGTCCGCGTCCATACCGAGGCCGCGGTCGTCTATCTCCAGCACGAATCCGTTGCGGGCCTGGCCGGTGCGCATGGTGACCTGGGTGTGCGGCGGGGAGAACACGGCGGCGTTCTCGACAAGCTCGGCGACGAGGTGCACCACGTCGGCGACCGCCTCCGCGCTGATGCCCACGGCCGGCATCGGCGGCACCACGACCCGGGTGTAGTCCTCGATCTCGCCGACCGCGGCGGCCACGATGTCCACCACGGGTACCGGCTTGCGCCAGCGTCGTCCCGGCGTGGCGCCGGACAGGATGATGAGCCCCTCCGCATGGCGTCGCATCCGGGTCGTCAGATGGTCGATCCGGAACAGGTCCTCGAGCGTGTCCGGGTCGGTGGTGCGGCGTTCCAGAGTGTCGACGAGCTTCGACTGCCGGTGCACCAGCGCCTGGTTGCGGCGGGCGATGTTGAGCAGTACGGCGAAGACGCCGCGGCGCAGGGTCGCCTGTTTGACGGCGGCCTCGACGGCTGCCAGCCGGGCGGTGTTGAGTGCCCGGCCGACCTGACCGATCTCGTCAGGACCCTTCTCCTCGTCGCCGAAGTCCAGCGGCGGTGCGGCAGCGGCCGCATCCACCTCCTCGCCCGCGCCGAGCCGTTCCATCACATCGGGCAGCTGCTGAGTGGCGAGCACGTCGGCGGCGTCGCGCAGCTCCTCCAGGCGGCGCGAGATGCGCCGGCCGCTGGCGACCGAGAACCAGATCGACAGGCCGACCGCGATCAGTCCCAGCAGACCCACGACCGCGGCCTTGACCATCTCCCGGTAGGCGAAAGCCCGGCCGCGGTCGGCGGTGTTCAGCGCCGAATCGGTGCACAGCAGCATGTACCGCTTGACCGCGCGGTCCGTCGTGGTCCGCCAGGAGTCGGCGGCCATGGCCTTGCCGGCATCGGACGCGCCGGCCCGCAGCAGAGCGTCCTCACCGGCCGTCAGCGCCCGGTACTCGTCGCTCGCCTCGAAGTCCGTGAACAGCTTCCTGGAGTCGCCCGGGAGGTCGGGGACGTACGTACGGTGAAAGACCCGCCGGTCCTCGATAGTGGCGGTGAGCGCGTCGTACTGGCCGTCGGTGAGACTGCCCGCGGCACGCGCCCCGGCGACCAGGGCGTCCTCACGGGAGACGAACTCCCGCACGCGCACCAGCTCGATGACGACCTGCCCTTCGCGGGCGAGCTGGCCGGCCTGCAGGGCGGTGAGCGTGGACTGCACGTCGAAAGTCGGCTGGACGAGGACGGTGTACGCGTCGACGGCGTCGTCCCAGGAGATCGTCCGGGCCAGCACCCGCTCACGCAGGTCCTCCAGGCCGTCGATGGCGCCGGCCATCGCGTCGAGGGACTGCCGCTGGCGTTCGGAGAGGTCCGCACGCCGCTCCCGGTCGCCGATCGCGTCGCGCATGGCGCCGACGGCCCGGTCGGTCGAACGCTGCTGCGCGGTCAGGGCCGCGACTGCGGCCGAGCCGTCCTTCAGCCCCGCTCCCAGATACGCGGCGGTGAGCCTGCGTTCGATCTGGATCTGCCCCACAGCGGTGTCGACCGGGGTGCCGAAATCCTCGTACACACTCTGGACCCGGATCAGGGCCCGGAGGTCGCCGGTGACCGAGACCATGGCGAAGGTCCACAGCCCCATCAGAGCGATGACGGGTATGACCGTCAGAGTCACGATCCGGCCGCGGATCGTGGGGCGGCGGAATCGCCGGCGCATGGTCTCCCCAGAGCACATAGAACAACGGATCGGGGGCAGCTGATCGGCAGTGGTTACCCCCCGGTAAGCGCAGTCAAGTTACGCGATTTGGCATGCGCAACGCAATGTTCCTGCAGGTAACGGCGGGGAACGCCGGAGCGGTCCGATGCCGGACTCCATGGACACCTCGTCGTGTCTGCCGCATGGTGCCGCACCGGAGTGGACAGCGTTGGACTGCACAGCGTTGGACACAGTGCAGGACCGCACAGTGATCGTGCGGTCAGTTTCCGCACCCGACCTTGGGAGGCCCGCGTGACCTGGCTCGACCCCGGACCCTTTCTGCGAGGCGTGGCCTGGCTGGACCGTGGGCGCGCGGTGCGCGCGGACCCGGCCGATCTGGCCCGGCTGGCGTGGGACGCCGGCGAGCGGGCCGCATTGCCCATCGGCGTACGGCTGGAGTTCACGACAGACGGCGCGGACGCGGTCGAGATCCGCTACCGCGCCACCGTGCCGGGTCCGACCGACGCGCTGCGGGATCTCGCGCACTGCTTCGCGCTCTGGCAGGGCGGTGGCTGTGTGTCCGAGACCTTCACCGACCCGGCCGAGGAGGCGGTCGTCACGATCAGCCTGCCCGGCGGCACCAGTGGCCCGTTCACCGTCCATCCGCCCGAGGCCCAGTCCCCCGTGATCCTGGGAGTACGAGCAATCGGTGGCACGGTCGCGCCCGCCGCGCCACGCCCGCGCTGGCTCGTCCACGGCGACTCCATCACCGAGGGCTGGTGGTCCACCCGCCCCGCCCACTCCTGGCCCGCGGTCGCCGGCCGCACCCTCGGCCTGGACACGGTCAACCTCGGATACGCGGGCGCGGCCCGGGGCGAACTGGCCACGGCGCAGCAGCTGGCGGCAGCGCCCGCCGATGTGATCACCCTCGCTTTCGGCACCAACTGCTGGACCGGCATCCCCTGTTCGGTCCCGCTGCTGTACGAGACGACGCGCGCGTTCATCGAGCTCGTACGCCAGGGGCATCCGGACATCCCGCTCCTGCTGGTCTCCCCCGTACTGCGCCCCGACGCCGAGCAGACCCCGAACCCGCTCGGCGCCACTCTCGCCGAGCTGCGTACGGCAATGGAGGAGGCCGTCCGCGACCGTATCGGCGACGGGTCCGGCGACCAGCGGCTCACGCTGCTGCCAGGACGCGATCTGCTCGGTCCCGGGCAGCTGGCCGACGGGGTGCACCCCAATGACGAGGGCCATGCCGTGCTGGCCGCCGCGGTCGCCGACGCGCTCCGGGCGGCGTTCCCGTCAATCCGGCCGTCCGATAGTTAAAGAACATGGGCTGAAGAGCGACATCTGGGGTATGCGAGCGGTGATGAACGCAGAGCCGCATGTGGTGATCGAGGATTCGCCACACAGAGACAGCTCGGGAGCCCGCCGCGCGACCGCGGACTTCCTGCTGCAGTACTGCCCCTGGGCCGACGGGGACGCAGTGCTGCTCGTCGTCTCCGAGCTGGTCGCCAACGCGCTGCGGCACACCGCCGGCTGGTGGCGGCTGCATCTGACAGCGGGGCAGGACACGCTGGTGGTGGAGATGGACGACTCCAGCCCGCTGCCTCCCGTACCGCGCGAGCCCGATTTCACCGGCGGCGGCGGATTCGGCTGGCACATGGTGCTCCGGCTGGCGGGCCGGGTGGAGGTCCGCCCGCTGCCGTACGGCAAGCGGGTGCAGGCGACCTGGATGCGGCCGGTGTCGGCTCAGTCCAGCTGCTGATCCCGGAAACGACGCTGCTGATTCCCGGACCCGGAGCACGCGGACCCGGAGCACGCGCACTGGAGCACGCGGAATCGCGCACGCCGAAGACAGCAGGCGAAAGCGGCGTCCCGGTGCTCGGGACGCCGCTTCTCCCGTGGGGGGAATGGTGATGCGTGGGGTGGAGTCTCACTCCACCACAAGCAGGCCCTCACGCAGCCGTGAGGTGATGCGCGTCAGCAGCCTGGAGACATGCATCTGGGAAACGCCCAGTTCCACACCGATCTCCGACTGGGTCATCTCCTCTCCGAAGCGCATCTGCAGGATCCTCTTGTCGCGGTCGTCGAGTTCCTCGATGAGGGGCTTGAGCGCCTGGACGTTCTCCGCGATCTCCAGATCGGCGTCGGGCGCTCCGAGCCGGTCGGACAGCGGCGTCGACGCGTGGTCGGACGCGTCGTCCACGGGCATGTCGATCGAGCCGGCCGTGTAGCCGTTGCTGGCGACCACGCCTTCGATGATCTCTTCCTCGTCGAGCCCGAGGTGCTCGGCCAGTTCGGCGGTGCGCGGCGCGCGGTCGAGCTGCTGGGAGAGTTCGTCGGTGGCCTTCGCCAGATCGATCCGCAACTCCTGCAGCCGGCGCGGCACATGCACGGCCCAGCTCGTGTCGCGGAAGAACCGCTTGATCTCACCGACGATGTACGGGACGGCGAAGGTCGCGAACTCCACCTCGCGGCTCAGCTCGAACCGGTCGATCGCCTTGATCAGGCCGATCGTGCCGACCTGGACGATGTCCTCCATCTGCTCCGCGCGGTTACGGAACCGGCCGGCCGCGTACCTGACGAGCGCCAGGTTGAGTTCGATGAGTGTGTTCCGTACGTATTGATGCTCGTGCGTTCCCTCCTCCAGCGAGGCGAGCCGAACGAAGAAGAGCCTCGAGATCTCACGTGCGTCCTTGGGTGCCACCTCCGCCGGGTTCGCCACGTCCGGAAGATCCAGCTCCGCGATGTTCGGGCGCTGTGTTCCAGGCTGCGTGCGTTCGGCCGGGACCGTGCTCGCCGTGGACACTTGGTCCTCCCCTGCTCCGTGGTCAGTGCAGAGCGCGTATACCCCGGCTTGCTCCACACATGCCTGGGGAAAGCGAGTTGACGCCAAAACACCGTGTCCGGCCCGCGCGGCGAGCGCACGGGCCGGACACGGATGGAAGTTATTAGCTCCAGCTGGCGTGCAGGGGCTGACCCTCGGCATAGCCGGCGGCACTCTGAATGCCGACAATCGCCTTCTCGGCGAACTCCTCGAGCGAGCCGGCGCCGGCGTAGGTGCAGGAGGAGCGGACGCCCGCGATGATCGAGTCGATCAGGTCCTCGACACCGGGCCGGGTCGGGTCGAGGAACATCCGGGAGGTGGAGATGCCCTCCTCGAACAGTCCCTTGCGGGCCCGGTCGTACGCCGACTCCTCGCTCGTACGGTTACGGACGGCGCGGGCGGACGCCATGCCGAAGGACTCCTTGTACAGACGCCCGTCGGCGGCCTGCTGGAGGTCGCCCGGCGACTCGTACGTACCGGCGAACCAGGAGCCGATCATGACGTTGGACGCGCCGGCGGCGAGCGCCATGGCGACGTCGCGCGGGTGTCGCACACCGCCGTCGGCCCAGACGTGCTTGCCGAACTTCTTCGCCTCGGCGGCGCACTCCAGGACGGCCGAGAACTGCGGCCGGCCCACGCCGGTCATCATGCGGGTGGTGCACATCGCGCCGGGGCCCACTCCGACCTTGATGATGTCCGCGCCGGCCTCGATGAGGTCGCGTACACCCTCGGCGGCGACGATGTTGCCCGCGACGATCGGCACCTGCGGGTCGAGCGCCCGGACCGCCTTGATCGCGGTGATCATCGACTCCTGGTGGCCGTGCGCGGTGTCGACGACGAGCGTGTCGACGCCTGCGTGGAGGAGCTGCTTGGCCTTGCCCGCCACATCGCCGTTGATGCCGACGGCGGCGGCGATGCGCAGCTTGCCGTCGTTGTCGACGGCGGGGCTGTAGAGGGTCGCGCGCAGCGCGCCCTTGCGGGTGAGGATGCCGGCCAGCCGGCCGTCCTTGTCCACGGCAGGGGCGTAGCGGCGGTTGGCGGCGTCGAGCTTGTTGAAGGCGTCGCGCGGGTCGATGTCCGCGTCGAGCAGCAGCAGGTCCCTGGACATGATCTCGGACAGCTGTGTGAAGCGGTCCACGCCGGACAGGTCGGCGTCGGTGACAACGCCGATCGGCCGGTGGTCCGCGTCCACGACGACGCCCGCGTCATGCGCGCGCTTCGGCAGCAGGGACAGCGCGTCGGCGACGGTCTGGCCGGGGGCGAGCACGATCGGGGTGTCGAGCACGAGGTGGCGCGTCTTGACCCAGGAGATGACGTCGGTGACGACATCGATCGGGATGTCCTGAGGGATGACGACGAGGCCACCGCGGCGGGCGAGCGTCTCGGCCATACGGCGGCCCGCGATGGCGGTCATGTTCGCGACGACCAGCGGGATGGTCGTGCCGGTGCCGTCGGGAGCGGAGAGGTCGACGGCCTGGCGGGAGCCGACGGCCGAGCGGCTCGGCACCATGAAAACGTCGTCGTACGTGAGGTCGTACGGCGGCTTCAGGTCATTGAGGAAACGCACGTGCTGATCATCCCAGTCGATCGGAGTTGGCCCCCGGTCATTTCAGCCGGGGAAATCGCACGTACTTCATTGTCCCATGCCCATGCGCATGTGTTGCCTGGGAGAAAAGTCCAGCTCATGGCCGTGCGGTCGAGCGGATCCTCCAAACGCGTCCGCCGTGGGTGTCCGGGGCGCGGGGCCGAGCGCGTGCGCCGCGGCCGAACGGCGTGCGCCAAGGCCGTGGGAGGCGTGAATGGGCACCGGCGGATCGGACAATGAGCCCAGGACGGTGCTCTGCACGACGTGGGTGACCCGATCGGCCGCGTCACTCTCGTTTTCGGCGTGCCTCTGTCTGCCCAACGCCCTCTCGCAGCCCGGTGGTTACGCACTGGACCCGGTCGGAGACACGGGTCAACCCGGGGCACAAAGCGCGGCCGTGACTCGGGCTGCCGGCCCCCGACGGCGGGCCGGCAGTCGTCCTGCGAACCGTCCCGTCAGTCGTCCGGGTCGGCCCGGTCGAGTGCGGGCCGCGGTCCGGGCGGGGCCATCAGCAGCTGGTCGGCTGCCGCCGTGTCCGTCACCAGGCTGGTGACCAGGCCGGAGCGCAGCACGGCAGCGATCGCCTCCGCCTTGCGCTGGCCGCCCGCGATCGCCACCACCTCGGGGATACGGCGCAGCCGGTCGGCCTCGACCGTGATGCACCGCTCGCCCAGGTCGCGGCCGACCCGACGGCCCTCCGCGTCGAAGAGGTGGGCGGACATCTCGGCGGCGACGCCGAGCGAGGCGTAGTGCGCGCGCTCCTCGTCGGTGAGCATGTCGTGCACGGTCGAGATACCCGGCTCCCAGGAGCCGATGGAGACCGCGGCGACGGTGACCTTGTCGAAGTACTCGAAGGCGCGGGCGATCCCGGTCTGGTTGCGCAGCGCCGCGGCGGTCGCCGGGTCGGGCAGCAGCATCGGGGCATAGATGGGGTGGGCCTCGCCGCCGGAGACCTGCGCGGCACGCCGTACCGCCTCGACGGAGCCGCGCTCGGCGGTCCCGGCGTCGTACACGCCCGTCAGCTGGACGACCGTGCACGGCGGCAGCCGGTCGAGCGCGGCCGCCATATGGATGGTGGACCGGCCCCAGGCCAGACCCAGCACATCGCCCTCGTTCACCAGCTCGCCGAGCAGGTCGGCGGCCACCTCGCCCAGGTTCTCCGGGTCGGGCGACTCGTCCTCGCCCTCCGCCGGGGACTCCACCACGACCGCGTGCCGCAGGCCGTAGCGGGCGCGGAGCGCGTCGGAGCGCTCTGCGTCCAGCTCGGCGGGTACGCGGATCTCGATCCGTACGAGATCACGCTCGAGCGCCGTCTCCAGAACCCGCGCGACCTTGAAGCGGCTGACGCCGAACTCCTCCGCGATCTGGATCTTGGATTTGCCCTCGAGATAGAAGCGGCGGGCCATGGCCGCCGCCTGCACCAGCTCCGCGGGTCCCATCCGCATGGCTGACCGGCCCGTCGACACCGCGATCTCCTCACTGCTGTACACACTCCGGATCCGTCATCCTGTCAGATCCGCCGGTCCTTGATCGGCCCTGATGGGCCGAGTTCACTTGCTTGTGGCTCAGTGGTTGCAAGCCCAGGCCGCCGAGGTGATGGTCTGCTGCGCCTTGCCGCGCAGTTCCCGCACCGCCTGCGCCGGGTCCTGCGCCCCGTACACCGCAGAACCGGCGACGAAAACGTCCGCGCCCGCCTCGGCGCAGCGCTCGATCGTCGCCTCCGAAACCCCGCCGTCGACCTGCAGCCACAGCTCGAGGCCGTGCTTGGAGATCAGCTCCCGGGTGCGGCGGATCTTGGGCAGCATGATGTCCAGAAAGGCCTGGCCGCCGAAGCCTGGCTCCACGGTCATGATCAGCAGCATGTCGAGCTCGGGGAGCAGGTCCTCGTACGGCTCGATGGGGGTGGCGGGCTTGAGCGCCATCGACGCGCGGGCACCCTTGGCCCGGATCTCGCGCGCCAGCCGTACCGGAGCGGCGGCTGCCTCGACATGGAAGGTGACGGATCCGGCCCCCGCTTCGACGTACTGCGGGGCCCACCGATCGGGGTCCTCGATCATCAGATGGCAGTCCAGCGGGGTATCCGTCGCGCGGCTGAGGGATTCCACGACCGGCACGCCCAGGGTGAGGTTGGGCACGAAGTGGTTGTCCATGACATCGACATGGAGCCAGTCGGCGCCCTCGACGGCTCTGGCCTCCTCCGCCAGGCGCGAGAAGTCGGCGGAGAGGATGCTGGGACTGATCTGAACGGCCATGGGCCAAGCCTGCCACGTTCCGGGGCGCTTCCCCTCCCCGGTAGGGCTCCCGGTATGGACCAGAGGCTCCCCGGATCAGCACAGTCCGCGCAATCCCGGCGATTCGGCCCGGCACCAGGGGCAATTGGGGGCGTCATGGCGGACGCACACAAGGGACGGGCACGGCGGGCAGCGGCGACCCCTGGTGATCATCACCGACGCACCACAGGCCATCGGCAGGACGGCGGGAGGGCGGTGCTCCCGGCCGCGGAAGAGTGCGGACCGGGAGAGCGCCGCGTCGGACTGGCGCAGGAAACGCCGTCAGCAGGCGGTCGCGCCGCGGACGGCGTCAATGAGTGCGGTCGACGCACCGGAAGAGGTCTTCATGATCGCTGTGGCCTCCCCGCACTCTCCCCGCTTCTGGTAGACGGGGCCCGCGTACTGGGTGAAAGTGCCCGAGTCCTGGGTGCATCCGTCGGCGATGACGTTCGAACACAGCTTGAGCTTCATGTACTTGGCCCTAGCTCGTGTTGTTGTCCAGGATGGAACACACGGGCTGGTTGTTGGCCGCACCCGGCTTCGTGTGGATGAACAGAGTGCCCCAACGCCGCTCGCCCGGCAGGCGTTCGGCGTAGTAGATCGTGCATCCGGTGCCACACACGTTGGCCGCAGCCTGGGCGGCAGCCGGATTTGTGGCGGCGATGGCTCGCGTGCCGGACTTCGCCTCGGGAGCAATCTTGAGGCTGCTCGTCCCGCAATCGGGCGGGCGGCCACAAAACCCGACCCTCGCTAATCCAGCCACTCGGATGTGGCCTGAAACATACGGTTCATCGTAACGAGAAGTCACGCACCGAGAGGAATTTCGGACCTTGTTCGCGTCCGTAAGGCAGCGAATTGAAGTACACCTCCGGCTGTACGCCTCAGGCCGTACGGCGCAGCAGCGCGAGATACATCGCGTCCGTGCCGTGCAGATGGGGCCACAGCTGTACGTCGGGTCCCTCGCCCAGCGCGGGAACACCCGGCATCAGAGGCCGCGCGTCGAGCAGTTCGGCTTCCACGGCCGGGCCCCCTCGGCCCCTGAGCACGTCGTCCACGACCACCCGGGTCTCCGCGAGATGCGGCGAGCAGGTCGCGTATCCGACCACTCCCCCGACCCGTACGGCACTCAACGCCTCGCGCAGCAGCGCACGTTGGAGCGGCGCGAAGCCCTCGAGGTCCTCGGGGCGTCTGCGCCAGCGGGCTTCGGGCCTGCGCCGCAGCGCGCCGAGTCCGGTGCACGGCACGTCCATCAGTACGCGGTCGAACGAGCCGGGCAGCCACGGCGGCCGGGTGCCGTCGGCCGTGATGACCTGGTACGGGCCGGGGTTGCCGGCCAGCGCCCGCTCCACCAGCCGGGCCCGGTGCGGCTGCTTCTCGGAAGCCAGCAGCGACGCACCCCGCTGCGCGGCGAGCGCGGCCAGCAGCGCCGCCTTGCCGCCGGGTCCCGCGCAGCCGTCGAGCCAGCGCTCGTCGGGACCGTCCAGCGGCGCGTTGGCCAGGGCGATCGCGACAAGCTGGCTGCCCTCGTCCTGGACTCCGGCCCGCCCCTCGCGTACAGCCTCAATGGCGCCGGGCTCGCCGCCCTCGGCCAGCCGCACGGCGTACGGCGACCAGCGTCCCGGCAGCCCCGACTCCTCCCCCAGCGCCTCGAGCAGCTCATCGGCCGTGGAACGTCCTGGCCGGGCGACGAGCGTCACCTCGGGCCGCTCGTTGTCGGCCTCCAGCAGGTCCTCGATCCCGGCGCGCCCGCCGCCGAGTGAGTCCCACAGCGCGGAGACGATCCACTGCGGATGCGAGTGCACCACCGCCAGATGATCCTCGGCGTCCTTGTCGTACGGCGGCGCGACCCGCTCCAGCCAGGCGTCGAGGTCGTCCTGGGCGATCTTCCGCAGTACTGCGTTGACGAACTTCGCCCGCCCGTCGCCGAGCACCACCCGGGCCAGCTCCACGCTCGCCGAGACCGCGGCATGCGAGGGGATCCGCGTCCCGAGCAGCTGGTGCGCACCGAGCGCGAGCACATCGAGCACCGGCGGGTCGACCTCACGCAACGGCCGGTCGATGCAGCTCGCGATGATCGCGTCGTACGTACCCTGGCGGCGCAGCGTCCCGTACACGAGCTCAGTGGCGAGCGCCGCGTCGCGCCCGTCGAAATCGTCCTTCTCCCTGGCCTTCTTGAGCATGGGCGGCAGGACGAGATTCGCGTACGCGTCCCGCTCGTCGACGGCCCGCAGCGCCTCGTAGGCGAGGATCCGCACTGGATCCTTCTTGGGGCGGCGGTACGGCTTCGGGGGACGGCGATGTGCCTGCTCGTTCAAAGGTGCTCCGCGATTGAAAGGGTCGAACCCCTCTCAGCTGAAAGGGTCGAACCCCCTCAGCCTACGTCCGCGGCTCCCACCCGCTCGCCCGGGGCGATCCGCACCCCGCGCGCCCAGTCGGCGGCCCGCATCGGCTTCTTGCCCTGCGGCTGGACCCAGAGCAGCTCGAGGGCGTGCGATCCGGTGCCGACGTACACATTGTTCTTGCCGGCCGAGAGCTGTCCGGGCGCGAGGTCCGTGCGGTCGGGCAGCAGCGCCGCCTGGATCAGCTTGAGCCGCTCGCCGCGGAAGACCGTCCAGGCACCGGGAGCGGGCGTGCAGCCGCGTACGAGGCGGTCGAGGCGGAGCGCCGGAGCCGTCCAGTCCAGGTGGGCGTCCTCGACGTTGATCTTCGGCGCGAGCGAGATGCCCTCGGCCGGCTGCGGCACGGCCTGCAGGTTGCCGTCCTCGATGCCGTCCATGGTCGCGACAAGCAGCCCGGCGCCGGCAAAAGCGAGCCGGGTGAGCAGATCGCCGCTGGTGTCGGTGGACCGCACCTGCTCGGTGATCACCCCGTAGACCGGGCCCGAGTCCAGCCCTTCCTCGATCAGGAAGGTCGAGGCGCCGGTCACCTCGTCACCGGCGATGATGGCGTGCTGGACGGGTGCGGCGCCACGCCAGGCAGGCAGCAGCGAGAAGTGCAGATTGACCCAGCCACGGGCCGGCACGTCCAGCGCCACCTTCGGCAGCAGCGCACCGTAGGCGACGACCGGGCAGCAGTCGGGCGCGATCTCGCGCAGCCGCGCCAGGAACTCCTCGTCCCGCGGCTTGACCGGCTTGAGCACCTCGATCCCGGCCTCCTCGGCACGCTGGGCGACCGGGCTGGCGACCAGATGGCGGCCGCGCCCGGCGGGAGCGTCCGGCCTGGTGACGACGGCGGCCACTTCATGCCGGTCGGAGGCGATCAGTGCGTCCAGGGCGGGTACGGCGACCTCGGGGGTGCCTGCGAAGACGAGCTTCATCGGTGGCTGACTGCCTCTCAGGCTGGTACGTGCAGGTAACTGGCGTGCATGCGGTGCGGTGACGAGCAGCGCACCAGTCTATGCGCGGGGCAGCAGGGGGCGTACGGAGGACTGTGCGCCCCGCGCACATACGCATACGCCCCCGCAGCGTGACCACATCGCCGGGTTGAGCGTTGGTCAAGAGAGATTGACCGAAAGCGGGCCGCCACGATGCTGCCCGACCCCTTTTCAACGCCGGTTCGAGAGGCTTGTCCATGGCCGACCACGCAACCCACGACGCCCAAGCCCGGGCAAGCCTGCATCTGTTGGTGCGGGACATCGAGCGGGTCCGCCGGCAGGTGGATGCTCTGCGCACGCTCACCGCCCAGCTGGGCAATGTCTACCGCCCGCGCCGCTCAGGCCCTTCCACGGGCTTTGTCGTCTACGGCAGGGCCCCGGCTCCGACCGTCCGTCTCGCACAGGAGCTGCGGGACAGCGTCGAGACTCTGGTGACCGCCGCGGTGGACTTCGACCGTTCGCTGGGCTTCTCGTGGGACGCGGTGGGCTCGGCACTCGGGGTCACCAAGCAGGCGGTGCACCGCCGTTACGGCGCGCGGCGGGCCGCGCAGCAGGCGGGTCCGGCCGATCTGGACCACGGCGCGGAGACGGCCACCACCCGCGCCCTGGCGGTCGGCCCGGGACTGCCTGCCGTGCCCGCCGCCCGTGCGATGCCGCCGCAGCCGACGGTCAGCAGCCAATCCCTCTGTGAGGAGGCCCGCCCGAGCGCCTTCCCCGGCCCGCGCAACGGCTGACCTTCCGCCGGCTGCCCCTGCCCCCTTCGGGGCGGGGGCAGCCGCTTCTTGTACAGGGCCCTGCCCCCGTTGTCGGGGACTTCCCGCCGTCAGTCTCAGCCGATGTCCGGCGGGTCGATTCTGATCCGTACCGGCTCGCCGCCGCCGCGTGCCGTCCTGGCCGCCTGTGCGGTCTTCAGTGCGGCAGCGAGCGCCGAACCGCTGCCCGGCGGAACCCTCAGCAGCACCCGCTCCCACACCTCACCCAGCGGGGGATCGCCCGGCCTGCGGGGCCTGCCGGGGTCGGTGGCCGGCACCGGGACAGGGCCAAGCACCTCGGCGTCGCCCGGCAGCTCGGCCGTCGCCACGAAGGCGGCGATCGCCTCCCCCGGGCCAGTCACCGCGGCCATCCGCGACACCGGCGGGAATCCCAGCTCGGCCCGCTCGCCGAGCTCGCGCTGCGCGTGTCCCACCGGGTCCCAGCGCACCAGCGCCTGCACGGGCCGCAGCGTCGGCTCGGCGACGATCACCACCGTGCCGCCCTCGCTCTGCCCGCGCACCAGCGAGGCGGCGTCCATCCAGCGCCGCAGCGCATCCTCGCCCGCCCGTAGATCGGGCCGTCCGAGCATCGCCCATCCGTCGAGCAGCAGCGCCGCCGCGTATCCGCCGTCCGCGACGGGCTCCGCGCCGGGCGTGCTCACCACCAGCGCGGGGCGCCCCGGCACGGTGTCCAGCACATGGTCCCGGCCCGATGTACGTACCTGGACGGCGGGGAAGGCCCGGCCGAGCTCCTCCGCCGTACGCCGTGCGCCGACGATCTGGGCGCGCAGCTTCGTACTCCCGCACGCGACGCAGTGCCAGTCCGGCGCACCGCGCCCGCACCAGCCGCACTTCAGATCGTGCGCGTCCGGCGCTTCCAGGGGTCCTGAGCAGTGCCGGCACCGGGCGGGCGTCCGGCATCGCTCGCACGCCAGCCTCGGCACATAGCCCCGCCTCGGCACCTGCACCAGCACCGGCCCGCTCTTCAGCCCGTCCCGAACGGTCCGCCAGGCCAGACTGGGCAGCCGCGCCGCCCGCGCCGCCTCGTCGCGCGCCAGCTCGCCGTCCCCGACGGTACGCACCAAGGGCGCGGCGCTGCGCACCTGCTCCCGGTCGGCGATCAGCGGCAGGGCCCACCCGCTCGCCACCAGCTGGGCGGCCTCCACCGTGCAGCTCGTACTCCCCAGCAGGAAGCCGCACGAGTCGTGCGTGGCCCGCAGCTCGAGCACCTCGCGCACATGCGGGAACGGTGCGTTCTCATCGCTGTGGCTCGAGTCGCCGTCGTCCCAGATCGCGACGAGGCCGAGATCCTGGACGGGAGCGAACATCGCGGCCCGGGTGCCTACGACGGCCCGCACCGACCCCCGGCGCACGGCGAGCCACTGCCGGTACCGCTTCTCGGGCCCGGACTCGGCGGTCAGCACAGCATGCCGCCCCTCCCCCAGCAGCGCGGTCAGCGCGGTATCGACCCGCGCCGCGCGCCGCCCGTCGGGCACGACCACCAGCGCGCCCCGCCCGGAGGCCAGCGTTGCCGCGACGGCCCGCGCCAGCTCGTCCGGCCACTGCGGCCCGGGGAGCGCGGTCCACACGGCCCGCGGCGCGCCACCACTCGCGAGCGCCTCCAGAAAGGCCGCCCCACGCCCGTACCGCCCCCAGCTCCCTGCCTCCGGCGCGGCCGGCGGCGGCAGCGGCTCCGGCGAGGGCTTCGACTCGGCCCGCCCGTTCCTGGGCGGGACAGCGAGCTGCAGCACATCCGCCAGACTCCCGGCGTACCGATCGGCGACCGCGCGCGCGAGGGCAAGCATCTCGGGGCTGAGCACCGGCTCGGGAGAGACCACGTAGGCGAGCGCCGCGAGCGCTCCCGCGTAGTCGGACTCCGCGCGCCGCTCGATGAGAAACCCGTCGATCAGCCCGCCGCCTTCACGCCGGCCTTCACGCACCCGGTGCGCCCCGGCCCCGAACCGCACCCTCACCCGCACTCCGGGCTGCGCGTCCGCGTCCAGCTCCTCGGGCACGGCGTAGTCGAAGTACTGGTCGAGATGGAGCACGCCCTTGTTGACCATGACCCGCGCCACGGGCAGCTCCTTGGCCAGCACGGCCCCACGCCAGGTCCGCGGCTTGGCCTTGGGCACCTTGGCCTTGCGCACGGTCTCCCGGATGAGCGCAAGCTGCTCCGGCCCACCGGCGGCGGGCTCTTCGGGCTGCTTGTTGTCGCTGCTCACAGCCAAATTCCTACCAGACGCCACTGACACGGCCACCCGCCCGAACCCCGGTACGCGCGACGGCCCCGGACCATTGCGGTCCGGGGCCGTCACACGGGCGTTGTGGCTTACGGAGCCTTACAGCCCCGCGGCCTTGCGCAGCGCGTCCACGCGGTCCGTGCGCTCCCACGTGAAGTCCGCGAGTTCGCGGCCGAAGTGGCCGTACGCCGCGGTCTGCGCGTAGATCGGGCGCAGCAGGTCCAGGTCGCGGATGATGGCGGCCGGGCGGAGGTCGAAGACCTCGGCGATGGCCTGCTCGATCTTGTCGACCTCGAGCGTGGCCGTGCCGAAGGTCTCGACGAAGAGTCCGACCGGCTCGGCCTTGCCGATGGCGTACGCGACCTGGACTTCGCAGCGCGCCGCGAGGCCGGCGGCCACCACGTTCTTGGCGACCCAGCGCATCGCGTACGCGGCCGAGCGGTCCACCTTCGACGGGTCCTTGCCCGAGAACGCGCCGCCGCCGTGGCGGGCCATGCCGCCGTAGGTGTCGATGATGATCTTCCGGCCGGTGAGGCCGGCGTCGCCCATCGGGCCACCGATCTCGAACCGGCCCGTCGGGTTGACCAGCAGCCGGTAGCCGTCGGTGTCCAGTTTGATGCCGTCCTCGACGAGCTGCTTCAGCACATGCTCGACGACGAACTCGCGGATGTCGGGGGCGAGCAGCGAGTCCAGGTCGATGTCGGACGCGTGCTGCGAGGAGACGACCACAGTGTCCAGACGCGCGGCCTTGTCACCGTCGTACTCGATGGTGACCTGGGTCTTGCCGTCGGGGCGCAGGTAGGGGATGGTCCCGTTCTTGCGGACCTCGGAGAGGCGGCGGGAGAGCCGGTGCGCCAGGTGGATCGGCAGCGGCATCAACGCGGGCGTCTCGTCGCAGGCGTAGCCGAACATCAGGCCCTGGTCGCCGGCGCCCTGCTTGTCGAGCTCGTCCTCGTCGCCCTCGACGCGCTTCTCGTACGCGGTGTCGACGCCCTGCGCGATGTCCGGCGACTGCGCGCCGATGGAGACCGAGACGCCGCAGGACGCGCCGTCGAAGCCCTTCTTCGAGGAGTCGTAACCGATCTCAAGGATCTTGTTCCGCACGAGCGTGGGGATGTCGGCGTACGCCTTGGTGGTCACCTCGCCGGCCACATGCACCAGACCGGTGGTGATCAAGGTCTCCACGGCAACGCGGGAGGTCGGGTCCTCCTGCAGAAGGGCGTCGAGAATGGTGTCGCTGATCTGGTCAGCGATCTTGTCGGGGTGACCCTCGGTCACGGACTCCGAGGTGAAGAGACGGCGGGACACATCGCTCCCTGGGGTTGCAGCGGCTGCTGGCTGATCATTTTTGGACCGGCCGGGGGCTGCGCCCCGCGACGTTCCACGAGCAGTTTATCGGTCGCCCTCCCCCGCCGGACCACCCGTCTCGCTCCGTGGGAGCTCTGTGACCTGTGACGCGACTGAAAACTGTAGGCCGATCGGCCCCAATCCACGAGCGTTTCGCCGGTTTTCGTGGGGTTTCATACATCCACTGGGCGAATCCAAGAATTCACCCGAGTCGCGGGACAACAAGGTCCCACACGGTGTCCGCGAGAGATTCCTTGGGTCCGTGAGGCACCGGCGTCTCGCCGCCGTCCGCGGCGAGCACCACGGCTTCGTTCTCCTCGGAGCCGAAGGTCTTGCGCTCCCCCACCTCATTGACCACGAGCAGGTCGCAGCCCTTGCGGCGCAGCTTGTCGCGGCCGTTGGCGAGGACGTCGTCGGTCTCCGCGGCGAAGCCGACGATGACCTGGGCGGGGCGGGCCCGTTCGGTGGAGATCTCCGCGAGTATGTCCGGGTTGCGGACCAGTGCGATGGGCGCGGGCTCCTGGCCGTCCTTCTTCTTGATCTTGCCTTCGGCGTACGCGACGGGGCGGAAGTCCGCGACGGCCGCGGCCATCACCACGGCATCGGCGGCCGCCGCCGCCTTGAGCACGGCCTCGCGCAGCTGGACCGCCGTGCCGACGTGGACCACGTCGACGCCCGCAGGGTCCGGTATCCCGGTGTTCGCCTCGATGAGCGTGACCCTGGCGCCGCGGGCCGCCGCGGTGCGCGCCAGGGCGTACCCCTGCTTGCCGGAGGAGCGGTTCCCCAGGTAGCGGACCGGGTCGAGCGGCTCGCGCGTGCCGCCCGCGCTGACGACGACATGGCGGCCGGCAAGATCCGGCGCGGCGACACCGCGGGCGAGCACCCGGCGGCAGACCTCGAAGATCTCGCCCGGATCCGGAAGCCGGCCCTTGCCGGTGTCCACACCGGTGAGCCGCCCCACGGCCGGCTCGATCACAACGGCTCCACGGCGGCGCAGCGTCGCCACATTCTCCTGGGTGGCCTGGTGCTCCCACATCTCGGTGTGCATCGCGGGCGCGAAGACCACCGGACAGCGGGCGGTCAGGAGCGTATTGGTGAGCAGGTCGTCTGCGAGGCCGTGGGCCGCCTTGGCGAGCATGTCGGCGGTGGCGGGCGCGACGACGACCAGATCGGCGTCCTGTCCGATCCGTACGTGCGGCACCTCGTGGACGTCGGACCAGACCTCGGTCGAGACGGGGTGGCCGGAGAGCGCCGACCAGGTCGCCGCGCCGACGAAGTGCAGTGCCGACGCGGTCGGCACCACCCGTACGTCGTGACCCGACTCGGTCAGCCTCCGCAGCAGCTCGCACGCCTTGTACGCGGCGATGCCTCCGCTGACCCCCAGAACGACCTTCGGCTTGTCCAGTGACACTGCTGCGTCTCCCCGCATTCGGATGCGTACCTTCCCATGACACACCACAGGCCCGGCGGATGCTCCGCCGGGCCTGTGGTGAAGGAACAGAATGTGCCTACTGAGCCGGGCCCTCAATGGCCTCCGAGGTCAGCAGACCCGCGTTGATCTCACGCAGGGCGATCGAGAGCGGCTTCTCGTGGACGTGGGTGTCCACCAGCGGACCGACGTACTCGAGCAGACCCTCACCGAGCTGCGAGTAGTACGCGTTGATCTGGCGCGCGCGCTTGGCCGCGTAGATCACGAGGCTGTACTTCGAGTCAGTGGCCTCGAGCAGCTCGTCGATCGGCGGGTTGATGATGCCCTCGGGCGCAGTGATGGAAGAGGACACGCTAAGCCTTCCGAAGAACGTGCAAAATGTTCGGACAAAGATCAAACACTGGGGTCCGGGGGCCCACGGTGTCAGCCGCTGATGTTTCAGTCCCCAGGAGACAGCTGCATCAAGGCTAGCAGCTCACGGGCCACGTCCTCGACGGAGGTATTGACCAGCGTGATATCGAACTCCGACTCGGCGGCCAGCTCGACCTTCGCGGCCGCCAGCCGGCGCTCGATCACCTCGGGAGACTCGGTGCCGCGGCCGGTGAGCCGACGGACCAGTTCCTCCCAGCTCGGCGGGGCCAGGAAGACCAGCTGCGAGTCCGGCATGGACTCCTTGACCTGCCGTGCGCCCTGGAGATCGATCTCCAGCAGCACGGGCTCGCCCGCCTCCAGGCGTTCGAGGACCGCACGGCGCGGTGTGCCGTAGCGATTGCCCGCGAACTCGGCCCATTCCAGCAGCTCGCCATTGGCGATCAGCTTGTCGAACTCTTCGTCGGTGACGAAGAAGTACTGAACGCCGTGGCGCTCGCCGGGGCGCGGCTTTCTTGTGGTGGCCGACACCGAGAGCCATACCTCGGGGTGGACCTTGCGCATATGGGCGACGACCGTGCTCTTACCGACCCCGGAGGGGCCGGAGAGCACGGTCAGCCGCGGACGTACCTCTGCTGCCATGCAGCGATTATCCAGGTTCCCGGGAGTGCCCGAGAACGTCAGGCGGCACCGCCGCCGAACTCGCGCTCAAGTGACGCGATCTGGTTGGAGCCGAGACCGCGCACGCGGCGGCTCTCGGAGATGCCGAGCCGCTCCATGATCTGCTTGGCGCGGACCTTGCCCACGCCCGGCAGGGACTCAAGAAGAGCGGAGACCTTCATCTTGCCGATGACGTCGTTCTCCTGGCCCTGCTTGATGACCTCGTGGAGCGAGGCGCCGGAGTGCTTGAGTCGATTCTTGACCTCGGCCCGCTCCCGGCGAGCCGCGGCGGCCTTTTCGAGCGCGGCTGCGCGCTGTTCAGGGGTAAGGGGCGGAAGAGCCACGCCTACGTCACCTCGGATGTCGAACTGTCGGATACGGACCGGTGAGGAAGCTAGTCGCCCCACACCAGGCGAGCAACGAGCAACGCAATGCACCTGCGCTGCACGTTTACTCTTCGACGGAGACTAGCGGCCAGGACCGCTCCAGTCAGCGAGAACAGACGAAAAGTCCTGGTCAGCATCGACCGACTGGGACATTTCTGGCGAAACGACCGACTTTTGGGCCGAGATTCTGTCATTGGGCCGGCCGCGGAGGTTTCCCAAGCTGCCCAGGCAGGGTCTCTGCCCCACCTGCGACCGCAGCTGTGGTCGCGCCTGCGCCCGCATCGAACAGCACCCCCGCGCCCCGAGGCCCAGGCTCAGGCCCCGGCGACCGCCGACCGCACCTCGTCCGCGAAGCGCGTCGCCGACTCACGCAGGGCCGCCACATCCGGGCCGTGCCGCAGCACGCCACGACTCACGCTCGGGACCACATTGCCGACCGCCGCCCCGAAGACACCCGGAAGGTCCGCGGGCGTCGCGCCCTGAGCCCCGATGCCGGGGGCGAGCAGCGGGCCGTTGATGTCGAGGTTCACACCGGCGTCGCCCAGCGTCGCGCCGACCACCGCGCCGACCGAGCCGAGCGGCTCGGCGCCCGCGTTCTCGGCCGCCATGTGGTCGAGCATCAGCTGGGCCAGGGAGCGGCCGTCCGCGGTCGTGGAGCGCTGGACCTCCGCGCCCTCCGGGTTGGAGGTGAGGGCCAGCACGAAGACGCCCGCACCCGACACAGCGGCCGCGTCCAGCGCCGGGCGCAGCGAGCCGAAGCCGAGATACGGGGAGACGGTCACCGCGTCCGAGAAGAGCGGCGAGTCCTTGTCGAGGTAGGTCGCCGCGTACGCGCCCATCGTCGAGCCGATGTCGCCGCGTTTGGCGTCCATCAGGACCAGCGCACCCGCCGCACGCGCCTCCTCCACCGCCTTCTCCAGTACGGCGATGCCCCGAGAGCCGAAGCGCTCGAAGAACGCCGACTGCGGCTTGAGCACGGCGACCCGGTCGGCCAGTGCCTCCACGACCGTGCGCGTGAAGCGCTCCAGGCCGGCGATGTCGTCGTTCAGGCCCCACGCGGTCAGCAGGGACGCGTGCGGGTCGATGCCGACGCAGAGCGGTCCACGGGTGTCCATGGCGTGGCGCAGGCGTGCGCCGAAGGGCGCCGTGGTCTGGAGGGGGGTCATGCGGTGGCCTTTCGGGTCTCGGCGCCGACAGCATCGGCGAGCGTCTCGTACGGGCCGGCCGCGAGCCGCGCCGCCAGGCCCTTGTGGATGGCGCGGGCGTAGAAAGGACCCTCGTAGATGAACGCGCTGTAGCCCTGGACCAGCGTGGCGCCCGCCAGGATCCGCTGCCAGGCGTCCTCGGCGTTCTCGATGCCCCCGACGCCCACGAGCGTGATCCGGTCGCCCACGCGCGCGTACAGCCGCCGCAGGACCTCCAGCGAGCGGTCCTTCACGGGCGCGCCGGACAGGCCACCCGTCTCCTTGACCAGGTCCGGGTCGGACTTCAGGCCCAGGCCGTCCCGCGCGATCGTCGTGTTGGTGGCGATGATGCCGTCGAGGCCCAGCTCGAGGGCGAGGTCCGCGACCGCGTCGACGTCCTCGTCCGCGAGGTCCGGCGCGATCTTGACGAGCAGCGGGACGCGGCGGTCCTGCACACTCCGGTCGGCGGCCTCTCGCACGGCGGTGAGCAGCGGGCGCAGCGACTCGGTCGCCTGGAGGTTGCGCAGACCGGGCGTGTTCGGCGACGAGACGTTGACGACCAGGTAGTCGGCGTGGCGCGCGAGTCGCTCGGTGGAGGTGACGTAGTCGCCCACGGCCTCCGCCTCCGGCACGACCTTGGTCTTGCCGATGTTGACGCCGACCGTGGTCGCGAAGACCGCCTTGCGGGCGCCCAGGCGCTCCGCCACGGCCGCCGAGCCCTCGTTGTTGAAGCCCATGCGGTTGATCAGCGCACGGTCCGGTACGAGCCGGAAGAGCCGCTTCTTGGGATTGCCGGGCTGCGGCTGTGCGGTGACCGTGCCGATCTCGATGTGGTCGAAGCCGAGCATCGACATTCCGTCGATGGCGACGGCGTTCTTGTCGAAGCCTGCGGCGAGGCCGAAGGGACCGTGCATCCGCAGGCCGAGCGCCTCGGTGCGCAGCTCCTTGTAGCGGGGCGCGAGAGCCGCGGCGACGAACGTACGCAGTACGGGGATGCGGACCGCGAGGCGGATCCAGCGGAAGGCCAGGTAGTGGGCCTCCTCCGGGTCCATCCGCTTGAAGACCAGGTTGAAGAAGAACTTGTACATGAAGGCGTCCTCACGCTGTGTTTTCTGGGGGACACCCCCAGATCCCCGAGAGGGGACACCGTTTCCGGTGTCCCCTCCCCGATTGCTAGTCGCGGGCCGCGATCAGGTGTTCCGCGTGTTCCTGGAGTGAACGGACGCCCACATCACCGCGGTTGAGCGCGTCGATGCCCTGGACGGCGGCGGCGAGCGCCTGGACCGTCGTCAGGCACGGCACGGAGCGCGCCACGGCCGCCGTACGGATCTCGTAGCCGTCGAGGCGGCCGCCGGTGCCGTACGGGGTGTTGACGATGAGGTCGACATCGCCGTCGTGGATCAGCTGGACGATGGTCCGCTCGCCGTTCGGGCCCTCGCCCTCGCTCTGCTTGCG
The DNA here is from genome assembly GCF_042888805.1 of Streptomyces sp. NPDC002730. Classification (NCBI taxonomy): domain Bacteria; kingdom Bacillati; phylum Actinomycetota; class Actinomycetes; order Kitasatosporales; family Streptomycetaceae; genus Streptomyces; species Streptomyces sp. NPDC002730. The sequence goes on along the minus strand of NZ_JBIAQG010000016.1, from coordinate 131,904 downwards.
CACGATGGTGGCGTTGATGCCGTTGCGCTTGAGCACCTCGGCCGTGCCGGATGTGGCAAGCAGCTCGAAGCCGTGGGCGACCAGCTCACGCGCCGGGAAGATCATCGAGCGCTTGTCGCGGTTGGCGACGGAGATGAAGGCGCGGCCCTTGGTGGGCAGCGGGCCGTAGGCGCCGGCCTGCGACTTGGCATAGGCGGTGCCGAAGACCGAGTCGATGCCCATGACCTCGCCGGTGGAGCGCATCTCCGGGCCGAGGACGGTGTCGACGCCGCGGCCGTGGATGTCGCGGAAGCGCGACCACGGCATCACGGCCTCCTTGACGGAGATCGGCGCGTCCATCGGGAGCGTGCCGCCGTCGCCGTTCGCGGGCAGCAGGCCCTCCGTGCGCAGTTCGGCGATGGTCGCGCCGAGCGAGATACGGGCTGCGGCCTTCGCCAGCGGCACTGCGGTCGCCTTCGAGGTGAAGGGGACGGTGCGCGAGGCACGCGGGTTGGCCTCGAGGACGTACAGGATGTCGCCGGCCATCGCGAACTGGATGTTGATCAGTCCGCGGACGCCGACGCCCTTGGCGATGGCCTCGGTCGAGGCCCGCAGCCGCTTGATGTCGAAGCCGCCGAGCGTGATCGGGGGCAGCGCGCACGCCGAGTCGCCGGAGTGGATTCCGGCCTCCTCGATGTGCTCCATCACGCCGCCGAGGTAGAGCTCGGTGCCGTCGTAGAGCGCGTCGACGTCGATCTCGATCGCGTCGTCGAGGAAGCGGTCCACCAGGACGGGACGGGTGGGGCTGATCTCGGTGGACTCGGCGATGTACGACTCGAGGCGGGCCTCTTCGTACACGATCTCCATACCGCGCCCGCCCAGCACGTACGACGGGCGTACGAGGACGGGGTATCCGATCTCGTCGGCGATGGCCTTGGCGCCGGCGAAGGTCGTCGCGGTGCCGTGCTTGGGAGCCGGGAGGCCGGCCTCGGCAAGTACGCGGCCGAAGGCGCCGCGGTCCTCGGCGGCGTGGATCGCCTCGGGCGAGGTGCCCACGACCGGCACGCCGTTGTCCTTGAGCGCCTGCGCGAGACCCAGCGGGGTCTGGCCGCCGAGCTGGACGATGACGCCCGCGATCGGCCCCGCCTGGGACTCCGCGTGCACGATCTCCAGGACGTCCTCCAGGGTGAGCGGCTCGAAGTAGAGCCGGTCGGAGGTGTCGTAGTCGGTGGAGACGGTCTCGGGGTTGCAGTTAACCATCACGGTCTCGTAGCCGGCGTCGCTCAGCGCGAAGGAGGCGTGGACACAGGAGTAGTCGAACTCGATGCCCTGGCCGATACGGTTCGGCCCCGAGCCGAGGATGATCACTGCGGGCTTCTCGCGCGGCGCGACTTCGCTCTCCTCGTCGTACGAGGAGTAGAAGTACGGCGTTTTGGCGGCGAATTCGGCGGCGCAGGTGTCGACCGTCTTGTAGACCGGGCGGATGCCGAGCGCATGCCGGACCTCGCGGACGACGTCCTCGCGCAGCCCGCGGATCTCGGCGATCTGGGCGTCGGAGAAACCGTGCCGCTTGGCGTCGGCGAGCAGCTCGGGGTCGAGCTTCTCGGCGGCGGTGAGCTCGTCCGCGTACTCCTTGATCAGGAAGAGCTGGTCGACGAACCACGGGTCGATCTTCGTCGCCTCGAAGACCTCCTCGGGCGTGGCGCCCGCGCGGATGGCCTGCATGACGGTGTTGATCCGGCCGTCGGTGGGGACCTTGGCGGTGAGCAGCAGCTGCGCCTTGTCGCCCGGCTCACCGGTGAAGGAGAACTGCGAGCCCTTCTTCTCCAGCGAGCGCAGCGCCTTGTTGAGCGCCTCGGTGAAGTTCCGGCCGATCGCCATGGCCTCGCCCACCGACTTCATGGTGGTGGTGAGGGTGGCGTCGGCGGACGGGAACTTCTCGAAGGCGAAGCGCGGCACCTTGACGACGACGTAGTCGAGAGTGGGCTCGAAGGACGCCGGCGTCTTCTCGGTGATGTCGTTGGGGATCTCGTCGAGCGTGTAGCCGACGGCGAGACGGGCGGCGATCTTGGCGATCGGGAAGCCGGTGGCCTTGGAGGCGAGCGCCGAGGAGCGGGAGACACGCGGGTTCATCTCGATGACGATGATCCGGCCGTCGTCGGGGTTGACGGCGAACTGGATATTGCAGCCGCCGGTGTCGACGCCGACCTCGCGGATGATCGCGATACCGACGTCGCGCAGCCGCTGGTACTCGCGGTCGGTCAGCGTCATCGCCGGGGCGACGGTGATCGAGTCGCCGGTGTGCACGCCCATCGGGTCGAAGTTCTCGATGGAGCAGACGACCACGACATTGTCGTGCTTGTCGCGCATCAGCTCCAGCTCGTACTCCTTCCAGCCGAGGATGGACTCCTCCAGGAGCACCTCGGTGGTCGGCGAGAGCGTGAGGCCCTGACCGGCGATACGGCGCAGCTCGTCCTCGTTGTGCGCGAAGCCGGAACCGGCGCCGCCCATCGTGAACGAGGGGCGGACGACGACGGGGTAGCCACCGAGCGTCCCGACGCCCTTCAGCACATCGTCCATGGAGTGGCAGATGACCGAGCGGGCGGACTCGCCGTGGCCGATCTTGGCGTTGACGGCCTCGACGACGCCCTTGAACAGCTCGCGGTCCTCGCCCTTGTTGATCGCCTCGACATTGGCGCCGATGAGCTCGACGCCGTACTTCTCCAGCACACCCTGCTCATGCATGGAGATCGCGGTGTTGAGCGCGGTCTGGCCACCGAGGGTGGGCAGCAGCGCGTCGGGGCGCTCCTTGGCGATGATCTTTTCGACGAACTCCGGGGTGATCGGCTCGACGTAGGTGGCGTCGGCGATCTCCGGGTCGGTCATGATCGTCGCCGGGTTGGAGTTCACCAGGATGACCCGCAGGCCCTCGGACTTGAGGACGCGGCAGGCCTGGGTGCCGGAGTAGTCGAACTCGGCGGCCTGACCGATGACGATCGGGCCGGAGCCGATGACCAGGACGGACTGGATATCGGAGCGCTTAGGCACGCTGGCCCTCCATCAGGGATACGAAGCGGTCGAAGAGGTACGCGGCGTCGTGCGGGCCCGCGGCCGCTTCGGGGTGGTACTGGACGCTGAAGGCCGGCTGGTCGAGCAGTTGCAGGCCTTCGACCACGTTGTCGTTGAGGCAGACGTGGGAGACCTCGGCGCGGCCGTAGGGGGTGTCGGAGATCTTGTCGAGCGGCGCGTCGACGGCGAATCCGTGGTTGTGCGCGGTGACCTCGACCTTGCCGGTGGAGCGGTCCTGGACGGGCTGGTTGATGCCCCGGTGGCCGTACTTCAGCTTGTACGTGCCGAAGCCGAGCGAGCGGCCGAGCAGCTGGTTGCCGAAGCAGATGCCGAAGAGCGGCGTCTTGCGCTCGAGGACGCCCTTGACGACGGTCAGATCGGCGGTGGCGGGGTCGCCGGGGCCGTTGGAGAGGAACACGCCGTCGGGGTTGACCGCGTACACGTCCTCGACCGTGGCGGTGGCGGGCAGGACGTGCACCTCGATGCCGCGCTCGGCCATGCGGTGCGGGGTCATGCCCTTGATGCCGAGGTCTATGGCGGCGACGGTGAACTTCTTGGTGCCGATCGCCGGGACGACGTACGTCCGCTCCGTCGCGACCTCGGCGGAAAGGTTCGCGCCCTTCATCTGGGGGGCTTCCTGCACCCGGGCCAGCAGTGTGGCCTCGTCGGCGAGAGAGTCACCCGAGAAGATGCCGACGCGCATCGCGCCGCGCTCGCGCAGATGGCGGGTGAGCGCGCGGGTGTCGATGCCGCTGATGCCGACCACGCCCTGGGCGACGAGCTGGTCGTCCAGGGAGCGCTGGGAGCGCCAGTTGGAGGGCACGCGCGCGGGGTCACGTACGACATAGCCCGCGACCCAGATCCGCTGCGACTCGTCGTCCTCGTCGTTGACGCCGGTGTTGCCGACGTGCGGGGCGGTCATCACAACGACCTGGCGGTGGTACGACGGGTCGGTGAGGGTCTCCTGGTAGCCGGTCATGCCGGTGTTGAACACCGCCTCGCCGAAGGTCTCCCCCACGGCCCCGTAGGCGCGGCCGCGGAACGTGCGGCCGTCCTCCAGGACGAGTACGGCGGGAGCCTTGGCGGCTCCCCGGGTGGAGATCGTCATCGTGCGGTGCCTTCCGTCGTGTTGATCATGCTGTTGATGGATTCGACCCAGGCGGCGTGCTCGGCCGCGTGGTCGGCGCGGAACCCGGAGTCGATCAGCTTGTCGCCGTGCGCCCAGGTGACGACCAGGAGTCCGCCCTCGGCGAGGACCTTGCCGGCGATGCCCTTGTCGAGCCTGGCCTCACGCAGCTGCGCTGCCGGGATGAAGAAGTCGGTCGCACCGGGGCGTACGACGTCCAGGCCCGCGTCGGTGAGCGTGAGCTCCACGCGGCTGCGGGTGCCCAGGCCGTGGGCCACGATCCGGTCGAGCCACTGTCCGGCGGTCGTGGAGCCGTGGTAGCGGCCGGTCAGTTCAAGTTTCGCCTCGCCGGGCGCGTCGGGCGCGGCGAGCAGCTCGGGGAGGTCGGACTGGAGGCTGCCGCGCCACTTCCATCCCTGGCGCATCAGCCAGTAGACGAAGGCGATGAAGAGCAGCAGTCCGACGACCCAGCCGATGCGGGCCGCCCAGTCGGTGACCTCCGCCGACTTCTGCTCGGCGGCGATGTCGATCAGAGTTGTCACGCCAGCTCCCCGTCCACGACCGTTGCCCGGCCCCGCAGGAAGGTGTGGGTGACGCGTCCCGGCAGCTCACGCCCCTCGTAGGGGGTGTTGCGGCTGCGGGATGCGAAGCCCGCGGGGTCCACCACTCCACGGTATGCCGGATCGACGAGCGTGAGGTTCGCGGGCTCACCTGCCGAGACGGGCCTTCCGTGGCCCTCCAGCCGGCCGATCTGCGCGGGCCGGAAGGACATCCGGTCCGCGACACCGGCCCAGTCGATGAGGCCGGTGTCGACCATCGTCTGCTGGACGACGGAGAGCGCGGTCTCCAGGCCCACCATGCCCATGGCGGCCGCGGCCCACTCGCAGTCCTTGTCCTCGTGCGGGTGCGGGGCGTGGTCGGTGGCGACGCAGTCGATGGTGCCGTCGGCGAGAGCCTCGCGCAGCGCCAGCACATCGGTCTCGGTGCGCAGCGGCGGGTTCACCTTGTAGACGGGGTTGTACGAGCGTACGAGCTCGTCCGTGAGCAGCAGGTGGTGCGGGGTCACCTCGGCGGTGACGTTCCAGCCCTTGGACTTGGCCCAGCGGACGATCTCGACGGAGCCGGCCGTGGAGAGGTGGCAGATGTGCACCCGGGAGCCGACGTGGGCGGCGAGGAGGACATCGCGGGCGATGATCGACTCCTCGGCGACGGCCGGCCAGCCGCCGAGGCCGAGCTCGGCGGAGACGATGCCCTCGTTCATCTGGGCGCCCTCGGTGAGACGGGGCTCCTGGGCGTGCTGGGCCACGACGCCGTCGAAGGCCTTCACGTACTCCAGCGCGCGGCGCATGATCACCGCGTCGTCGACGCACTTGCCGTCGTCGGAGAAGACCCTCACGCCGGCGGCGGAGTCGTGCATCGCGCCGAGTTCGGCGAGCTTCTTGCCCTCGAGGCCGACGGTGACGGCGCCGATGGGCTGCACGTCGCAATAGCCGGACTCCTTGCCGAGGCGGTAGACCTGCTCGACGACGCCGGCGGTATCGGCGACCGGGAAGGTGTTGGCCATGGCGTGCACGGCGGTGAATCCGCCGACAGCGGCCGCCTTGGTGCCGGTGAGGACGGTCTCGGAGTCCTCACGGCCCGGCTCACGCAGATGGGTGTGCAGGTCGACGAGGCCCGGCAGCAGGATCTGCCCCTCGGCCTCGACGACGGTCGCGTCGTCCGCGCTCAGCCCGGTGCCGACCTGTGCGATGGTCTCGCCGTCGATCAGGACGTCCTGCGCCTCGCCGCCCAGCACCTTCGCGCCACGGATAAGAATCTTGCTCATGGTTACTTGCTCTCCTCGGTGCGCGCGTGGGTGGGGCTGACGGCGGGCTCATTGCCGCCCAGAAGCAGATACAGGACGGCCATGCGGGTCGAGACGCCGTTGGCGACCTGCTCGACGGCCGTGCAGCGGTCGGAGTCGGCGACCTGCGCCGTGATCTCCATGCCGCGGTTCATCGGTCCGGGGTGCATCACGATGGCGTGCTCGGGCATCCGGGCCATGCGGTCGCCGTCCAGGCCGTAGCGGCGTGAGTATTCGCGCTCGGTCGGGAAGAAGGCGGCGTTCATGCGCTCGCGCTGCACACGCAGCATCATCACGGCGTCGGACTTCGGCAGCACCTCGTCCAGGTCGTACGAGACCTCGCACGGCCAGTTTTCGACACCGATCGGCACCAGGGTGGGCGGGGCAACGAGGGTGACCTGGGCGCCGAGGGTGTTCAGCAGCAGGACGTTGGAGCGGGCCACCCGGCTGTGCAGCACGTCGCCGACGATCGTGATGCGACGTCCTGTGAGGTCACGCCCTATCCCGGCATCCGCGCCGACCAGGCGGCGGCGCATGGTGAAGGCGTCGAGCAGCGCCTGGGTGGGGTGCTCGTGGGTGCCGTCGCCGGCGTTGACGACCGCGCCGTCGATCCAGCCGGAGGTGGCGAGCCGGTAGGGGGCTCCGGAGGCGCCGTGCCGGATGACGACGGCGTCCGCTCCCATCGCCTCCAGGGTCAGCGCGGTGTCCTTGAGGGACTCGCCCTTGGAGACCGAGGATCCCTTGGCGGAGAAGTTGATCACGTCGGCGGAGAGCCGCTTGGCGGCAGCCTCGAAGGAGATCCGGGTCCGGGTCGAGTCCTCGAAGAAGAGGTTGACGACGGTACGGCCGCGCAGGGTCGGCAGCTTCTTGATCGGCCGGTCCGCGACCCGGGCCATCTCCTCGGCGGTGTCGAGGATGAGAACGGCGTCGTCGCGGGTGAGGTCGGCGGCCGAGATGAGGTGACGCTTCATCTGGGTGTGCTCCGTTGTCTGGAAGTCGTGGGTCCGGAGGCCTGCGGCGGAGCCGCCATCGGTATGCGGCCCCGGACAGCACAGCGGCATGCGGGCGCGCGGCTAGCACGTCCGTACGAGGGTTCGAAGGGCGTACGGAGGGTGCTACTGCTCGCCGGCCGGGGCGGTCTCGCGCACACCGAGCAGCACGGTGTCGCGACCGTCCTCCTCGGCGAGCTGAACCTTGACCGTCTCCCGCAGCGACGTGGGGAGGTTCTTGCCGACATAGTCGGCGCGGATGGGGAGTTCGCGGTGGCCGCGGTCGACCAGGACCGCGAGCTGTACGGCGCGCGGTCGGCCGATGTCGCCCAGTGCGTCGAGCGCGGCGCGGATGGTGCGGCCGGAGAAGAGCACGTCGTCGACGAGGACGACCAGCCGGCCGTCGACGCCGTCACCGGGGATCTCGGTGCGCGCCAGCGTGCGGGCGGGCCGCATACGCAGATCGTCGCGGTACATGGTGATGTCGAGGGAGCCGACCGGAATCTTTCGGCCGGTGATCTCTTCGAGCTTGTCGGCCAGCCGGCGGGCAAGGAACACACCGCGGGTCGGAATGCCGAGAAGCACCACGTCGTCGGCGCCTTTCGCGCGTTCGACGATCTCGTGGGCGATGCGGGTCAGTACCCGCGCGATGTCGGGAGCCTCGAGAACGGGGCGTGCCACATCGGAACTGTCGTGCGAGTCCATATGAAACGGACCTCCTTCTCCGCCTCACGGGACGGATCTTAAAGGACGTCGGAATTACGCCATCAACGGTACCAGGGCCTTGCGCGGCCCCGGCTCCCGCCCCTCGTCCCGGCGCCGGCAGCACCCGCTACGGACCATTCGGCTTGACGAGTCCAAGTAACGCTGCGTAACCTCACAGTGAGTGACCAGCCGCGCGGCGGAGCCGCACGTCGACACAGTGTCCGGGGAGCTATATGTCCAGCGAATACGCAAAACAGCTCGGGGCCAAGCTCCGCGCCATCCGCACCCAGCAGGGGCTTTCCCTCCACGGCGTGGAAGAGAAGTCCCAGGGCCGCTGGAAGGCCGTCGTGGTCGGCTCGTACGAGCGTGGCGACCGTGCCGTGACCGTGCAGCGTCTTGCCGAGCTGGCGGACTTCTACGGCGTCCCGGTGCAGGAACTGCTTCCTGGCACCACGCCGGGCGGGGCCGCCGAGCCGCCGCCGAAGCTCGTCCTGGATCTGGAGCGCCTGGCCCACGTCCCGCAGGAGAAGGCCGGCCCTCTCCAGCGGTACGCCGCCACGATCCAGTCCCAGCGCGGCGACTACAACGGCAAGGTGCTGTCGATCCGCCAGGACGACCTGCGCACCCTCGCCGTCATCTACGACCAGTCGCCGTCGGTCCTGACCGAGCAGCTCATCAGCTGGGGTGTGCTCGACGCGGACGCGCGGCGCGCGGTCGCGCATGAAGAAGGCTGACGCCACTTCAGGAGAAACGTCACGTCGGAGGGCGAACCCGGTTGTTCCGGGTTCGCCCTCCGGTGCGTTCGGGGGTTGGTCCCCGGCCGGCGTCAGCCGCGGCAGCCGGACATGCACCGGGCCCGTGGCGGAAGACTGTTCGTCTTCCGCCACGGGCCCGGTGGAGCCGGTCGCGCCCTAGTCCCGGCGCAGGCTCGGCTTGAGGTCCTTGAAGCGGCCCAGCAGGCCGTTCACGAACGACGGGGACTCGTCGGTGGAGAACTCCTTGGCGAGTTGCACCGCCTCGTCGATCACCACCGCGTCCGGAGTCTCGTCCACCCACACCAGCTCGTACGCCCCGAGCCGGATGATGTTCCGGTCGACGACCGGCATCCGGTCGAGCGTCCAGCCGACCGAGTAGGTGGCGATGAGGTCGTCGATCCGGTCCGCGTACTCCGCGTACCCCTCGACCAGCTCCATCGTGTATTCGCCGACCGGCGGCTGCCGGTCGTCGGTCCGCGCGTGCCGCACCCAGTCCGCGAGGACCGTCTGCACGGAGGTACCGCGCTGGTCGGCCTCGAAGAGGATCTGGAAGGCGCGCTTACGGGCCTTGTTCCGGGCAGCCACGGTTAGCTGTTCACCCGGCCGAGGTACTCACCGGAGCGGGTGTCGACCTTGATCTTCTCACCGGTGGTGATGAAGAGCGGGACGCCGATCTCGAAACCGGTCTCCAGCGTGGCCGGCTTGGAGCCGCCGGTGGAGCGGTCGCCCTGGACGCCCGGCTCGGTGTGCTGGATGACCAGCTCGACGGCGGCCGGCAGCTCGACGTAGAGCACCTCGCCCTCGTGCGTGGCGACGCTGGCCGTGAAGCCCTCGATCAGGTAGTTGGCGGCGTCGCCGACGGACTTGCGGTCGACCATCAGCTGGTCGTACGTCTGCATGTCCATGAAGACGAAGTACTCGCCGTCCATGTACGAGAACTGCATGTCGCGGCGGTCGACGGTGGCCGTCTCGACCTTCACGCCGGCGTTGAACGTCTTGTCGACGACCTTGCCGGAGAGCACGTTCTTGAGCTTGGTGCGCACGAAAGCAGGGCCCTTGCCGGGCTTGACGTGCTGGAACTCGACGACGGACCAGAGCTGGCCTCCGTCGAGCTTGAGCACCATGCCGTTCTTGAGGTCGTTCGTGGAAGCCACGGTTGCGGAATCTCCTGGACTGACGCTGGTGGACGACCGAGGAAGCGCGCTGCAGCAAAGCTAGAGCGCGAGCAGCTCCTTGGTCGTGATGGTGAGTAGCTCGGGTCCGCCGTCCGCCTCCTGGCGTACGACGAGCGTGTCATCGATCCGGACACCGCCCCGGCCCGGGAGGTGGACCCCCGGTTCGACGGTGACCGGCACACAAGCGTCCAGTTTACCCATGGCCGCAGGTGCCAGCTGCGGGTCCTCGTCGATTTCGAGCCCGACACCGTGCCCGGTGAGCGGCGCGAGGCCCTCTCCGTGGCCCGCGGCGTCCAGGATCTGCCGGGTCGCATGGTCCACGTCGCGGTAGGCGGCGCCCGGTACGAGAGACTCCCGGCCGGCCCGCTGAGCGGCGAAGACAAGGTCGTACAGCTCGATCTGCCAGTCCGCCGGGGTCGTCCCGATCACAAACGTACGGCCGATCTCGCACCGGTAGCCGCGGTAATTGGCGCCGACGCAGACGGAGAGGAAATCGCCCTCCTCGACCCGGCGGTCGGAGGGCCGGTGGCCGCCTTGCCCGGAGTTGGGTCCGGTGGCGACCGAGGTCGCGAAGGCGGGGCCGTCGGCGCCGTGGTCGACGAGTCGGCGCTCCAGCTCCAGCGCGAGATGCCGCTCGGTGCGGCCCACCAGGATCGACTCCAGCAGCTCGCCGAGGGCCTGGTCGGTGATCTCCGCCGCGATCCGCAGGCAGGCGATCTCCTCCTCGTCCTTGACGAGGCGCTGCTGCTCGACGGCGAGACCGAGGTCGGTGAGGCGCAGCCGGGGTGCCACCGAGCCCACCGCCCGGTGCCTGGCGACGGTCAGATGGTGTTCCTCGACGGCGAGCGACTCCACCCCCACCGTCCTCGCCAGCTCTGCGGCCGCGACCGCCGGGTCGCCGGCCGAGGTCGGCAGGACGGTCAGCCGCAGTTGTTCGTCGGGACGGCCGTCGGCGGGATCGCCGGTGGGCGTACGGGGGCAGAGCAGGACGTCTTCGCCCGGGCCGACCAGCAGTACGGCGCCGGGTGGCGCTCCGCCCGCGAGATAGCGGACGTTGGCGGGGCGGGAGACCAGGGCCCCTGCGCTGCCGGTCGCCGCGCACCGGTCGCGCAGCCTGCCGCGGCGGATCCCATAGACCTCTGACATGTCACGAGCCTACGAGCGTGGGCCCGGCCCGGCCTGGTCAGCGCGTCCGACCGGGGGTGGGCACGCGAGTGCGCGGCCTACCAGTTCGGCGGGCTGGCGATGGAACGGGCGAGTACGTCGTCGAGGACCCGTGCCGTGGTCTCCACGTCGTACTTGGAGTTGTCGATGATCGGCAGCCCCGATCCGTACCAGCCGGCCATCCGGCCGTGGATGCTCGCGACTTCCTCGTCCGAGAGGCGGCGGTTTCCGCTGCGCTCGGCGTTGCGCTCCAGGACGATCTCGAGGCCCGGCAGGAGGACCACGGGCAGCAGACCGGGGCCGACGTGGCGCTTCCAGCCGCCGAGGCCGACGACGGGCCGGTCGGGGAAGACCGCGTCGTCGAGGATGCAGGAGATCCCGTTGGCCAGGAAGTTGCGGGCGGCGAAGCCGCAGGTGCGGCGGGCGAGGCGGTACTGGGCCTCGGAGTGGTCGTTCCAGCCTGACTGCGGGTCCGCGAAGCCGGAGCAGACCCATTCGCGTACGTCGTCGAGGCTGATGTGCGCGGTGGGGACGCGGCGCCCGGCGGCCCAGTGGCGCGCCACGGTCGTCTTCCCGGCGCCGGCCGGGCCGATCAGCAGGACGGCGAGGGTGGTCGCGCCGGTGCCGATCTCGGCGGGTGGCGGGGCGGGTATGGGAACCGGCCCGCCCGGCGGCAGCTGGATGTGCCCCGTCGTGTCGCGGGACGGCGGCGCGGAGTCATGCTGAGGGGCCTGACTCGTCCAGCCGGGGGCGGGATGGCCGCCTTGCGGCTGCGGAGGTCCGACGGGAGCCGCGGGATGCCCGCCGTGCGGCCGTCCCTGTGGCGGCGGAGGCCCGGCAGGGGCCGCGGGCGGAGGTCCGGCAGGGGCCGCGGGCGGAGGTCCGGCAGGGGCCGCGGGCGGAGGTCCGGCGGGAGCCGTGGGATGGCCGCCCTGCGGCGGTGGAGGGCCGACGGGCGGCGGCGGTCCGGCGGGAGCCCCCTGCACAGGCCCCGGGTGCTGGGCGCTGTGTATCCATCCGGCCGGTCCGTGCCCCGGTCCGTGGGGCGGCGGCAGCGGAGCCCCCACTGCTTGCTGCATCCGGTGCCACTCCGTCTCGTACGACTGTCGCTGGTCAGGCGGCAGCTGGGCCGCCTTGCTACCGAACGGTACCTCCCCCGGCCGCCACAGTGGGAACGGCCGGGGCAGGCCCAAAGTGCCCTGTCAGCCGGTCAATTCTTCGGCCAGCGCGCGCAGGGCGAGGCGGTACGAGCCGACGCCGAATCCGGCGATCGTGCCGCTGGCCACGGCCGCGACCACCGAGGTGTGCCGAAATGCCTCGCGCGTATACGGGTTGGAGATGTGCACCTCGACGAGCGGGGCGGTCCGCTGAGCGGCCGCGTCGCGCATCCCGTACGAATAGTGCGTGAAGGCACCGGGGTTGAGAACGACCGGAATTGAGCCGTCCGCGGCCTCGTGCAGCCAGCGGATCATCTCGCCCTCGTCGTTCGTCTCGCGTACGTCGACATCGAAGCCGAGCTCCTTGCCGAGCGCCTGGCAGGTCTCCACCAGCCCGGCGTAGGAGGTCGCGCCGTAGACGTCGGGCTCGCGGGAGCCGAGCCGCCCGAGGTTGGGGCCGTTGAGGACCAGCACCCGACGGGTCATGCGGACACCTCTCCGTAGGCTGCGAGCAGTACCGCCGGGTCCGGGCCTTCCAGCACGGTCGGCTTGGCGAGACCGTCGAGGACGATGAAGCGCAGCAGATTGCCGCGGGACTTCTTGTCGACCTTCATGGTCTCCAGGAGCTTGGGCCACTGGTCGCCGCGGTAGGTCAGCGGCAGTCCGACGGACTCCAGGACGGAGCGGTGCCGGTCGGCGGTCGCGTCGTCAAGACGCCCTGCCAGCCGGCCCAGTTCGGCGGCGAAGACCATACCGACCGACACGGCCGCGCCGTGCCGCCACTTGTAGCGCTCGTTCTTCTCGATCGCGTGCGCGAGGGTGTGGCCGTAGTTGAGGATCTCGCGCAGTCCGGATTCCTTGAGGTCGTTGGAGACGACCTCGGCCTTGACCCGGATGGAGCGCTCGATCAGCTCGGCGGTGTACGGCCCCGCCGGCGTACGCGCACCCTGCGGATCGGCTTCGACCAGGTCGAGGATGGCGGGGTCGGCGATGAAGCCGGCCTTGATGATCTCAGCCATGCCGCTGACGTAGTCGTTGACCGGCAGCGAGTCCAGGGCGGCCAGATCGCACAGCACTCCGGCCGGCGGATGGAAGGCCCCGACGAGATTCTTGCCCTCGGCGGTATTGATGCCGGTCTTCCCGCCGACCGCCGCGTCGACCATGCCGAGCACGGTCGTCGGGACGGCGATCCAGCGCACCCCGCGCAGCCAGGTCGCCGCGACAAAGCCTGCGACGTCGGTGGTGGATCCGCCGCCGACGCCGATGATGACGTCGCTGCGGGTGAATCCGGTCTGGCCGAGCGCCTTCCAGCAGTACGCCGCGACCTCGACGGTCTTGGCCTCCTCGGCGTTCGGCAGCTGGATGGCGATGGCTTCGTAGCCCTGGGAGGCCAGATCCTCGCGGATCGCGTCTCCGGTGCCGGCGAGCGCCTCGGGGTGCAGCACCGCCACCCGCTGGGCGCGCGGGCCGATCAGCCCGGGCAGCTCGCCCAGCAGTTGCCGGCCGACGAGCACTTCGTACGGATCGGAGCCTTCCGTACCGCCGACCTGGATACGGGTCACTGCCTGATCGGTCATACGTCCTTCAGCTCCAGTGCGTCGAGGACCGCCTGGGCGACCTCTTCGGGGGTGCGGTCGTCGGTGGCCACGACGACGCGTGCCACTTCGGTGTAGAGATGGCGGCGGGCGTCCATCAGCTCCCGCCACTGCCGGCGCGGATTGACCGCGAGCAGCGGGCGCGCCTGGTTGAGGCCGACCCGCCGGACCGCCTCCTCCACTTCCATCGAGAGATAGGCGACGGGCAGGCCCGCCAGCAGTTCACGGGTCGAGTCGTCGAGGATCGCGCCGCCGCCGAGTGCGAGCACTCCGGGGTGCTCGGTCACGGCGGCCCGTACGGCCTTGCGCTCGAGGTCACGGAAGTACGGTTCGCCCTCGTCGACGAAGATGTCCGAGATCTCGCGGCCCTGCGCCGCGACGATATCGGCGTCGGTGTCGCGGTAGGCCACGCCGAGCCGCTCGGCGAGCAGTTCACCCACGGTGGACTTTCCCGAGCCCATGGGCCCGACCAGGACGATCAGCGGGGCGTTCACCGGATGTGCAGATTGTCGAGGTAGGACTGCACGTTGCGGCGGGTCTCGGAGACGCTGTCTCCGCCGAACTTCTCCGCGACGGCGTCCGCGAGGACGAGCGCCACCATCGCCTCGGCCACGATCCCGGCGGCCGGTACTGCACAGACGTCGGAACGCTGGTGGTGGGCGGCCGCGACCTCGCCGGTGGCGACGTCGACCGTGGCCAGCGCACGCGGCACGGTCGCGATCGGCTTCATCGCGGCCCGTACGCGCAGCAGTTCACCGGTGGACATGCCGCCCTCCGTACCGCCGGAGTGGCCGGATGTGCGGCGGATGCCGTCCTCGGTCGGCACGATCTCGTCGTGCGCCTTCGACCCGGGGACCCGCGCCAGCTCGAAGCCGTCTCCGACCTCGACACCCTTGATGGCCTGGATGCCCATCAGCGCGGCCGCGAGACGGGCGTCGAGGCGCCGGTCCCAGTGCACATGCGAGCCGAGACCGACCGGCACGCCGTAGGCCAGTACCTCGACAACGCCGCCGAGGGTGTCACCGTCCTTGTGGGCCTGGTCGATCTCCGCGACCATCGCCTTCGACGCGTCCGCGTCCAGGCAGCGAACCGGGTCCGCGTCGAGCTTCTCCTCGTCGGCGGGGACGGGAACCACGCCGTACGGAGCCTTGGCGGCGGCCAGCTCGACGACGTGGGAGACGATCTCGATGCCCGTCGTCTCCTTGAGGTACGAGCGGGCGACCGCGCCCAGCGCGACACGCGCCGCGGTCTCGCGGGCGCTGGCCCGCTCCAGGATCGGCCGGGCCTCTTCGAGCGCGTACTTCTGCATACCGGCCAGGTCGGCGTGGCCGGGACGCGGCCGGGTCAGCGGCGCGTTGCGGGCCAGCTTCGCGAGCTCATCGGGGTCGACCGGGTCGGCCGACATGACCTGCTCCCACTTCGGCCACTCGGTGTTGCCCACCATGACCGCCACCGGCGAGCCCATGGTCAGTCCGTGCCGTACGCCACCGAGGAAGGTGACCTCGTCACGCTCGAACTTCATCCGCGCACCGCGTCCATAGCCGAGGCGCCGCCGGGCAAGGTGGTCCGCCACCATCTCCGTGGTGATGGGCACACCGGCGGGAAGACCCTCCAGCGTCGCCACCAGTGCGGGTCCGTGCGACTCCCCCGCCGTCAGCCAACGCAACCTGCTCAACGGTGCTCCTCCTGCTCGCGCCTGGAACTGCGACGGCGCGACCGGGTGCGCGGCCCTGGCCCGCCTCCTCCGATCCTCCCACGTCCGGCATCGTGACCTGGTCTCCGGTCCATCAAGCGGACGCCCGAGCCCGCCTCAGCCTCACCAGCAGCACGATCACGGCGATACCGACGGCCAGTCCGGCGTACACCTGGAGAGGCACCATGTGCAGAAGGAACCTGACGGTGATCTCCGGGACGCGCCCTGCGAGATTCACGCGGTTCCGCCGCTGGTCAGCGCCTTCTCCCCGGCGGCCCGCATGGCCGCAAGCGGCGCGGGGGTCCGCCCAGTCATCTGCTCGACCTGGAGCACCGCCTGGTGGACCAGGAGGTCGAGGCCGCCGACGACGTCTCCGTCGTGCCGCGACCAGGCGGCGGCGAGTGCGGTCGGCCAGGGGTCGTACAGCACGTCGAAGAGCGTCCCGGGGCGGGCCGGTACGGCGTGCGCCAGCTCGTCGGTGGCACCGGCCGGCGTAGTGGCGATGACCAGCGGCGCACGCAGCGCCGCGGCGGCCTCGGCCCAGTCGGCGATACGCACCTCGACACCGAGCCGCTCGCCCCAGCCGCGCATCTCGTCCGCCCGGGCGGCACTGCGTACATAGGCGGTGACCGGTCCTGTACAGACCCGCGAGAGCGCGGCGAGAGCGGACGACGCGGTCGCGCCCGCGCCCAGCACCGCGGCCGATTCGACCTTGTCGAGGCCCCGCTCGCGCAGTGCGGCGATCATGCCGGGGATATCGGTGTTGTCGCCGAGACGGCGGCCGTTCTCGGTGAAGACCACCGTGTTGACGGCTTCCACCGAAGCCGCGGTGTCACTGATGCCGTGGAGCAGCGGAATGATCGCGCGCTTGAGCGGCATGGTCAGCGACAGCCCGGCCCAGGAGTCGTCGAGCCTCTCCACGAACTCCGGCAGCCCCGCCTCGTCCACCTCGAAACGGTCGTACGACCAGTGGGCGAGGCCGAGTTCCGCGTAGGCCGCCCGGTGCAGCACCGGAGAGAGGGAGTGGGCGATCGGCGATCCGAGGACCGCCGCCCGCTTCGGAGTGCTCACTGCCTGTTCTTCTCCTGCTGCTCTTCGTACTTCTTACGGTTCCGCTCGTGCTCCGCGTTGGTGACCGCGAAGAGCGTCTCGTCCTCGGTGATCGACACGAAGTAGTACCAGGGGCCGGGCGTCGGGTTGAGCGCCGAGCCGAAGGCGTCCAGGCCCGGGTTGCTGATCGGGCCCGGCGGCAGACCCTTGATGTCGTACGTGTTGTACGGATCTTTTATCTTCCGCAGGTTGTCCACGGAACCGACGTCGAGAGTGCTCTCGCTCTTGATGAAGTTGATCGTCGAGTCGAACTCGAGGCGCCCGACCGTCTCGGCGTTGTTCGGCTTGAGGCGGTTGTAGACGACTCGCGAGACCTTGTCGAAGTCCTGCTTGTACTTGCCTTCGGCCTGGACGAGGCTCGCGACAGTGAGCACCTCGAGCGGCGACTTCAGGCCCAGCCTCGCGGCCTCGGCCTTGAGGTCCTTCTTGCCGAATGCCTCGTTCGCCTGGGCGACCATCTTCTGAAGGACAGCTTCCGGCTTCATGCCCTTGGCGACCGGATACGTATCGGGGTAGAGGAAGCCCTCCAGCGGGTCCTTGATGTCCCGGTTGTCATCGGCCCAGTCGGGCAGGCCCAGGGTCTTCACCTTGGCCGTCGCGACGGCCTTGGTGGTTCCTGCCTTGACTCCGAGGCGCTTGTCGATCTGCTCGTAGACCCAGGAATTGCGCTTGCCCGGGGGGACGATCAGGTTGTTGCGGCTGGCCGGGTTGAGCATGGCGGCCACCGCGTTCTTACCGGACATGCCCTTGGCGAGCGTGTAGACGCCGGCTTCGATGCTCTTTCCGTCGGCGGCGGAGACGAAGGCGCCCGAGCTCTTGACGACACCGGCCTCCCTGAGGATGGCGCCGATCTCTCCGAGGCCCGCCCCCTTGGGGATGTCGACCTGGGCCGAGCCGCTTCCGGCGCCGGTGTAGTCCTCGGGCGCGCCGAACTGGCCCTGCCAGAACTGGTAACCGAAGTAGCCGACACCGCCGAGGCCGCCGACGAGGATCAGCGAGACAACCAGACAGGCGACGCCGTTGCGGCTCTTCTTCTTGGTCTTGCCGCGGCCCTCACGGCCGCCGCCCCGGCGCGGCTCGCGCGGGTCGTCGTCGTACTCACCGTCGTCGTCCCGGCCGTCGTCGCCGGTGAAGAAGGGGTGGGTCTCCTCCTGCGGCGCCTCGGCATCCCAGTCGGACGTGGGCGGCTCCGGCTCGGCCTGGCGTCGGCCGGGGGGCTGCGGCGGCGGGTACGCCTCAGGAGTGGCGTAGTAGTCGGCCTCCTGCTGGCTGCCGTAGCCGGGCTGCTGGCCGCCGTAGGTGTCGGCGGGGTCCGCTCCGTACGGCATGGCGGGGTGCTGGCCGGTGTCCCAGGCACCGTTGTACTGCTGCTGGTCGTTGTACTGCTGCTGCTGTTGCTGGCCGTACTGCTGCTGTTGCTGGCCGTACTGCTGCTGGTACGGGTCCTGCTGGTACGGGTCCTGCTGGTACGGGTCCTGCTGGTTGCCGTACTGCTGCGGCTGCTGCGGGTACTGCTGCTGCGGCTGGCCGCCGTACGGAGGCTGGCCGGCTGCAGCCTGCTGTCCTCCCCATCCCTGGTCCCCGTACAAGGGGTCCTCGGGATGCCACGGTTCGGAGCCGGAGCTCCGGCCATACTCAGTCATCGATCCCCTAGGGCCGCGAGTCGGGCGTTGGGCCGTCCCGCCTCTTTGCTGTGCGGCAGCTGTTCGAACACCGCCGCATCGCGCGGAACGTTACCGTATCGCGATCAGACAACCACTTCGACGCCCTCGCCGGGTGCCTCACCGGACGCCCGTTCGGACTCCAGAGCGTTCTGAAGGATCACCACAGCGGCAGCCTGGTCGATGACGGACCGGCCTTTTCTGGACTTCACGCCCGAAGCGCGCAGCCCCTGACTGGCCGTCACTGTGGTCATCCTCTCGTCGACCAGTCGGACCGGAATGGGAGCGATGCCGCGTGCGAGCTCCTGCGCGAAGCCGCGGACCTTGACCGCGGCCGGGCCCTCACCGCCGCTGAGCGAGCGGGGCAGGCCCACGACGACCTCGATCGGTTCGTACTCCTCGACGAGCTGCCGCAGCCGCCGGTGGGCGGCCGGGACATCGCGTCCCGGCACGGTCTCCACCGGCGTGGCCAGGACCCCGTCGGGGTCGCACGAGGCGACCCCGATCCGGGCGTCTCCGACGTCGATCGCGAGACGGCGTCCTCTGCGCATCAGCGTCAGGCCGTCTCGGCGACGAGGCGCTCGACGGCGGCCACGGCGTCGCCGATGGCGTCCGGGTTCTGGCCGCCGCCCTGGGCGACGTCCGGCTTGCCGCCACCGCCGCCGCCGAGGGTCTTGGCGGCGGTACGGACCAGGTCACCGGCCTTGAGACCGCGCTCGCGGGCGGCCTCGTTGGTGGCGATGACCGTGAGCGGGCGGCCGTTGGCCGTGGTGAACAGGGCGACCACAGCCGGGCGGTCGCCGGCCCCCGACGATTGATTCAGCCGGCCGCGGACGTCGAGGACCAGCTTGCGCAGATCGTCGGAGCCGGTGCCGTCCGGCACCTGGCCGGTGACGACAGCCACGCCACGTACGTCCTTGGCACCCGAGGCGAGACCGGCGGCGGCCTGCAGAACCTTCTCCGCGCGGAACTTCTCGATCTCCTTCTCGGCGTCCTTCAGCTTGCCGAGCATGGCGGAGATCTTCTCGGGGAGCTCCTCGGAACGGCCCTTGACCAGCTCCTGGAGCTGGGCGACGACCGTGTGCTCCTTGGCGAGGAAGTTGTAGGCGTCGACGCCGACGAGAGCCTCGATACGGCGCACCCCGGAGCCGATCGACGACTCGCCGAGCAGCTTCACCAGGCCCAGCTGGGCGGTGTTGTGCACGTGCGTACCGCCGCAGAGCTCCTTGGAGAAGTCGCCGATGGTGACGACACGCACGCGCTCGCCGTACTTCTCGCCGAACTCGGCGATGGCGCCCTGCTTCTTGGCCTCGTCGATACTCATGACCTCGGCCTGGACGTCGAGTTCACGGGCGAGGACTTCGTTGATCTTCTGCTCGACGTCGGTGAGGACCGTGCCGGGTACGGCAGCGGGCGACCCGAAGTCGAAGCGGAAGCGGCCCGGCGAGTTCTCCGAACCGGCCTGGGCGGCCGTCGGGCCGAGGGCG
The DNA here is from genome assembly GCF_042888805.1 of Streptomyces sp. NPDC002730. Classification (NCBI taxonomy): domain Bacteria; kingdom Bacillati; phylum Actinomycetota; class Actinomycetes; order Kitasatosporales; family Streptomycetaceae; genus Streptomyces; species Streptomyces sp. NPDC002730. Next base: position 112,396 of record NZ_JBIAQG010000016.1, on the reverse strand, counting down.
TCGCGCAGCGCCTGGTGCGTGAGGTGCGTGGCACTGTGGGCGCGGGCGATGGCACGGCGGCGCTTGATGTCGATGGCGGCGTAGGCGGAGGCGCCGACCGTCACCTCGCCGACCTGCACCGAACCCTTGTGCACGCTGACACCCGGGACCGGCTGCTGCACATCGCGGATCTCGATGACGGCGCCGGTGTCGAGCTTGATCCGGCCCTGGTCGGCCAGCTGGCCGCCGCCCTCGGCGTAGAAGGGCGTGCGGTCGAGCACGACCTCGACCTCGTCGCCCTCGGTGGCGGCGGGCGACGGAACACCGTCGACCAGCAGGCCGACGATCGTCGACTCGCCCTCGGTGGCGGAGTAGCCGGTGAACTCGGTGGAGCCGGAGTTGTCGGCGACCGCGCGGTAGGCGGACAGATCGGCGTGACCGGTCTTCTTGGCCTTGGCGTCGGCCTTGGCGCGCTCCCGCTGCTCCTTCATCAGACGGCGGAAGCCGTCCTCGTCCACGGAGAGCCCCTGTTCGGCAGCCATTTCCAGGGTGAGGTCGATCGGGAAGCCCCAGGTGTCGTGGAGCAGGAACGCCTTGTCGCCGGAGAGGACCTTGCCGCCCGAAGCCTTGGTCTCGGTGACGGCGGTGTCGAGGATGTTGGTGCCGCCCTTGAGGGCCTTGAGGAACGCGGCCTCCTCGGCGAGGGCCACGGCCTCGACGCGCTTGCGGTCGGTGATCAGCTCCGGGTACTGCTCGCCCATGGTCTTGATGACCGTGTCGGCGAGTTCGGCGACGACCGGTCCGGTGGCGCCCATCAGCCGCATATTGCGGATGGCGCGGCGCATGATGCGGCGCAGCACATAGCCGCGACCCTCGTTGCCGGGGGTGACGCCGTCGCCGATGAGCATCACGGACGTACGGATGTGGTCGGCGACCACGCGCAGCGAGACGTCCGAGCCGTGGTCGGCGCCGTAGCGCACGCCGGTGAGCTCGGTGGCCTTGTCCATGACGACGCGCAGGGTGTCGGTCTCGTACATGTTCTGTACGCCCTGCAGGATCATGGCGAGACGCTCGAGGCCGAGGCCGGTGTCGATGTTCTTCGACGGCAGGTCGCCGAGGATCGGGAAGTCCTCCTTGCCGTCACCGGCGCCGCGCTCGTACTGCATGAAGACCAGGTTCCAGATCTCCACATAGCGCTCGTCGTTGACGGCCGGGCCGCCCTCTTCGCCGAACTCCGGGCCACGGTCGTAGTTGATCTCGGAGCAGGGGCCACAGGGTCCGGGGACACCCATGGACCAGAAGTTGTCCTTCTTGCCCAGGCGCTGGATGCGCTCGGCCGGTACGCCGATCTTGTCGCGCCAGATCTGCTCGGCCTCGTCGTCGTCGAGGTAGACCGTGATCCAGAGCCGCTCGGGGTCCAGTCCGTAGCCACCGTCGGCCACAGAGCTGGTCAGCAGCTCCCAGGCGTAGGTGATGGCGCCTTCCTTGAAGTAGTCGCCGAAGGAGAAGTTGCCGCACATCTGGAAGAACGTGCCGTGGCGGGTGGTCTTGCCGACCTCTTCGATGTCCGGCGTACGGACGCACTTCTGCACGCTGGTGGCGCGCGGGGCGGGCGGCTTGGCCTCACCGAGGAAGTACGGCTTGAACGGCACCATGCCCGCGGGGACCAGCAGCAGAGTCGGGTCGTCCGCGATGAGCGACGCCGAAGGCACGACGGTGTGCCCGCGCTCCTCGAAGAAGCTCAGCCAGCGGCGGCGGATTTCAGCCGACTCCATCAGTGGTCCTCATTCCGGTTGTGCGAGGGGTACGAGTTGTACGTGTGCTTCGGTCGGTCGATGGCAGCGAAGCGTCGCTGCGCGGGGAGTTCGGGCTCGGCGGGTGCCTCCAGGCCCAGCGCCTCGCCCAGTTCGGCCTCGCGCTGGACCATGCCGGCCCTGACGTCGAGTGCGAAGTCCTTGAGCTTGTGGCCCGCGTCGATCGCCTTGTTCGCGGCCTGCGCGGCGAGGCTCTCGGGGGTCAGCTGCTTGAGCTTGCGGTTGACCTTGGTGGTGGCCCAGACGCCGGCTGCGGCGCCCGCGGTGAACCAGAAAGTACGGCGGAACATCGAGCGTCAGCCTTTCCGCTTCTTGCGCCGGGCGGCCGGCACGCTGCGGCCGACGATCACCGTAGGACGGGACGGCGAGGCGGCCGGCATGTCGTCGCTCCTGCGGCTCATGGCCCGGCGTACGCCATAGCCGAAGGCGGCGACCTTGACCAGCGGGCCGCCGAAGGTCGAGGCGACCGTCGTCGAGAGCGCCGATGCGTTGGAGGTGACTTCCTGGACGTCCGTCGCGATGGCGTCGACCCGGTCGAGCTGGGTCTGCGCAGAGCGCACCGTCGCGGAGGCGTCGGCCAGCAGGGGCACCGCCTGCTCGGTCACTTCCGCCACGAGTTTGGTGGTCGCCCTGAGCGTCTGGGCCAGCCTCACCAGCACCACGGCGAGGAAGGAGACCAGGATCGCCCAGAAGACGGCCACCAGGATCCCGGCAACCTCTCCACCGGTCACTCTGCACCGCTCTCTGCTCGTCGATGGGTCCTCGAAAATCGTCCTCCGACCCTATCGCGCCCAGGGTCGCACCCCCTACCGCATTCCGGGCGGGGGAAGGGGGCTGCACAAGCCGATTGTACGGAGTGCATACATGTCGGTACGCTCCGTGTTCCATGCCACCCGACCATCGCTCCTGCCCCTCCACCGACAGTCGTCCTCCGGCCCAGGGCAATCTCCCCGCAGAGCCGAACCGGTTCGTCGGCCGGGCCGAAGAACTGGCCGAGCTCGGCCGCCTCCTCGACAACTCCCGGCTGGTCACGGTGGCCGGAACGGGCGGCGTCGGGAAGTCGCGGTTCGCCGTACAGGGCGCCGCAGCACTGCAGAATCGGTACGGCGACGGTGTCTGGCTCGCCGAACTCGCCACGCTCCGCGATCCCGACCTGATGGCACACACCCTGGTCGAAGCGCTCGCCATCACCGACCACACCAGGAAACCGCCGCGCGACGTCCTCGTCGGCCATCTCGCGGAGCGAGAACTCCTGCTCGTCCTGGACGGTTGCGAGCAGCTCGTCGACGACTGCGCCGAGCTCGTACGAGATCTGCTGCGCCGGGCGCCGGGCCTCCAGGTGCTCGCCGTGAGCCGCAGGACCCTGCGTCTGGACGGCGAGGTCGTCTACCCGCTGGCTCCGATGACGGAGGCGGACGCCGTACAACTCTTCGCCGACCGTGCCGCCTCCGCACTGCCGCACTTCCGGCTGACCGACGCCAACCTGGCCTCCGTGACCGAGCTCTGCCGCCGCCTCGACGGGATCCCGCTGGCGCTCGAACTGGCCGCCGGACGGCTGCCCGCGCTCTCCCTCGATCAGGTCCTGCACCGGCTCGACGACCGGTTCAAGCTGCTGACGCGCGGAAGCAGAGGTGCGCTGCCGCGCCACCAGACGCTCCGTACAGCAGTCGGCTGGAGCCATGAGCTGTGCACTGGGCAGGAGCGGCTGCTCTGGGCGCGGCTGTCGGTCTTCGCCGGCCAATTCGAACTGGAGGCGGTCGAGTACGTCTGCAGCGGCCCCGATCTGCCGGCCGACAGCGTGCTGGACGTGCTCGGTGAGCTTCTCGCCCAGTCCGTGATCTCCCGCGAGGAGACATCCCTGGGTGCGCGCTATCGCATGCTGGACACGGTCCGGACGTACGGCGCCGACTGGCTGGAGGCCCTCGGTGACACCGGGCGGATGCGCAGGCGGCACCGCGACTGGTACATGGGTCTGGCGACCTGGTGCGAGCTCGACTGGTTCAGCCCGCGCCAGGCGGACCTCGCGGCCTGCGCCGACGGCGCGCTGCCGAACCTGCGGGCTGCGCTGGAGTTATGTCTGGGGAACCCCGGCGACACGCATCTGGGCCAGTATCTGGCGGGCACGCTGTGGTTCTACTGGGTCGGGTGCGGCCGGCTCGCCGAGGGCAGGCACTGGCTGGACCGGTCGCTCGCGCTGGAGGGCGACCACGAGGAGTCGCGGCTCAAGGCGCTGTGGGTGCTCGGCTATGTGGCGATCCTGCAGGGGGACAGTGCGGCGGCCGCCGGCGCGCTGCACGAGTGCCGGGAGGGAGCCGCGCTTTCGGAGAATCCCGCGGCCGCCGCGTACGCCGCCCATCGCATGGGCTGTCTGGCGCTGCTCTCCGACGACATGCCGCGCGCCGAGGGGCTGCTGCGCTCGGCGCTCGCCTCGTACCAGGACATCGGCGAGCTCAACAGCAATGTGCTGATGGGCCAGGTCGAGCTCGCGATGGCGCTGGTCTTCCAGAACCGTCTGGACGCGGCGGTCGCGCTGTGCGAGGAGGTCCGGGAGATCTGCGAGGAGCGCGGTGAACTGTGGACCCGCGCCTATGCGCTCTATGTGCTGGCGTACGCGGCATGGACCGGCGGCGATCACCGCCTGGCGCGGGAGCTTCTCACGGAGTGCATCGCCATCGACCACAGGTTCCACGACCTCGTCGGTCTGGTGCTGGCGATCGAGCTGCTGGCGCTGGTGACGTCGAGCGAGGGCGACCCGGCGGAGGCCGCCGTGCTCCAGGGTGCCGCGGCTCCGGTGTGGGGCGCGGTCGGCCTGCCGCTCTTCGGCTCGGGCTACTTCAGTGCGCCGCGCGCCCTGTGCCAGCAGCAGGCGGGCGAGGTGCTGGGTCCTGAGCGCTATGAGGCCTGCGTACGGGAGGGGCGCGGACTGTCGCTGGACGCGGCGGTGAAGCGTGCGCTGGCGGCGCCGGAGCGGCCGCGCCCGCAGCTGGGCCGGCAGCCTGCGGTCCGTCCGGCGGCCCTGGGAACGCGAGAGCCCGCCGGCTCCCCCACCGGTAAGGGCGGGGAAGCGGCGGGCTGAAGCGCTGTGAGCTACGCCTTGATCAGCGGGCGTAGTACTCGACGACCAGCTGCTCGTCGCAGATGACCGGAACTTCCTTGCGCTGCGGGTCGCGGTCCAGGCGGAACGCCAGGGCCTTCAGGTTGACCTGCAGGTAGCGGGGGGTCTCGCCGTCGGCGGCGAAGCCACCCTCACGCGCGACCTGGAAGAGCGACTTCTCGCGGCTGCGCTCGCGGACCATCACGACGTCGTCGGGACGGACGCGGAACGACGGCTTGTCGACCTTGCCACCGTTGACCTCGATGTGGCCGTGGACGACCATCTGACGGGCCTGGTAGATGGTGCGGGCGATGCCCGAACGCAGGACCAGGGCGTCGAGGCGGCGCTCGAGCTCGATGACCAGCGCGTCGCCGGTCTTGCCCTCGGCCTTCTTGGCGCGGTCGTAGGCACGCGCCATCTGGCGCTCGCTGATGTCGTACTGGGCGCGCAGACGCTGCTTCTCGAGCAGACGCACCTTGTAGTCAGAGTTCTGCTTGCGGCCACGGCCGTGCTCGCCCGGCGGGTAGGGGCGGGCTTCGAAGTACTTGACAGCCTTCGGCGTCAGCGCGATACCGAGCGCGCGTGACTTCTTGACCTTGGGACGCGACTGGTTAGGCACGTTCTCCAGACCTCCGTTGTAGGTTAGGTTAGGCTCACCTTACTCAAGGAGATCGCATGTCTCGCCCTGGGAACACCAAGCGCATCACGGACAGCACAAAGAACGTCGACGCTTCACAGAGCATCGAGGCGACGGAGGTCCGATCAGCTCATGGTCAGCCGCGTCCCAGCGGGCTTGAAATCACTCGGATGCCGTCAGCAGCCGAGCGCACACGAACTCTCGTACAGAGTACATGCTCCGCGGTGGTGCTCATCCCGGGGCTGGACGGAGCACGTCCTGAGCAGCTGACACGTCCTGAGCAACTGACACCTCGAGCACGGGTCGTGGGGCAGGACGGCGAGGTGTTCCTGCTGTTTCCGGCCGACTCACCGGCCGTGCGGGCCGCCACGCACGCGCAGGACGACGAGCTGTCCGCTGTGCTGGAGATCACCGACGTCGCGCCGGTCTCCGTGCCCCATCGTATCCGCGGCCGTGCCTGGGTCTCCGGCTGGCTCACCTGCGTACCCGGCCTGGCCGAGCCCGGCTGCATGATGCTGCGGCTCGAGGTGGGTGAGGCATGCGTCGACGATCTGTGGGGCGCGGAGAGCGTGGAGCCGGAGGAGTTCGCGCAGGCGTCCGTCGATCCTCTCGTGACGCACGAGGCCGGCCTGCTGCAGCACCTGCACTCCGCGCACGGCGAGCAGGTACAGCAGCTGTGCGGGCTGCTCGGCGAGCGGACGGACGGGACGGGCGTGAACCGGCAGCGCGCGGTGCCACTGGCGCTGGACCGGTTCGGGCTGCGGGTGCGGTTCGTGGGCGAGCGGTGCTTCGACGCACGCTTCGACTTTCCCACGCCGGTACGCGATGTCACCGAGCTGCGCCGGGCGATGCACACGCTCTTCGAGGCCGCTTCGCACTGACCGGCGTGGGTCGGCGGCGTGGGTCCGCCGGACTCACCGCCCTTCGGCCTGGCCCTCCGCGCGCAGCCGCTCGCGCACCTTCTCGACCACATCGGCGTAGCGCGCCTCCGCGCCGTACCGCGTGGGCTCGTAGTAGCGCTTGCCGTGCACCGCGTCCGGGGCGTACTGCTGGGCCGCGATCGCGCCCGGCACATCGTGCGGATAGACATAGCCCTGGGCATGGCCGAGCTTGGCCGCGCCCTTGTAGTGGCCGTCGCGCAGATGCGGCGGGACCGCTCCGGCCAGTCCGTTCCGTACGTCCGCGAGCGCGGCGCCAATGGCGGTGGTGGCGGCGTTCGACTTGGGGGCCAGCGCCAGCGCGATGGTGGCGTGGCTGAGGGTGAGGGCCGCCTCGGGGAAGCCGATCATGGCCACGGCCTGGGCGGCGGCAACCGCGGTCGGCAGGGCCGTCGGGTCCGCGAGGCCGATGTCCTCGCTCGCCGAGATCATCAGCCGACGGGCGATGAACCGCGGGTCCTCCCCCGCCTCGATCATGCGCGCCAGGTAGTGCAGCGCCGCGTCCACATCGGAGCCGCGGATGGACTTGATGAGAGCGCTCGCCACGTCGTAGTGCTGATCGCCGTCGCGGTCGTACTTCACCGCAGCGCGGTCGACGGTCTCCTCCAGCGTCTGGAGGCTGATCGCCTTCTCGCTCTTGTCGATCGCCGCGCCCGCCGCGGCCTCGAGCGCGGTCAACGCCCGGCGGGCGTCGCCGCCCGCGATGCGCAGCAGATGCGCCTCGGAGTCCTCGGGGAGTGCGACCACGCCGCCCAGGCCGCGCTCCTCGGTGAGCGCCCGGTGCAGCAGTCCGCTCAGATCCTCGTCGGTGAGCGATTCCAGGGTGAGCAGCAGGGAGCGGGAGAGCAGCGGGGAGATGATCGAGAAGTACGGGTTCTCGGTGGTGGCGGCGATCAGCGTGACCCAGCGGTTCTCCACGGCGGGCAGCAGAGAGTCCTGCTGCGCCTTGGAGAAGCGGTGGATCTCGTCGAGGAAGAGGACGGTCTCCTTGCCGTAGCCGCCGGCGGCGCGGCGGGCTCCTTCGATGACCGCCCGGACCTCCTTGACGCCCGCGGTGATCGCGGAGAGCTCCACAAAGCGCTTGTTGGTGGCCTTGGAGACGACGTACGCGAGGGTCGTCTTGCCGATGCCGGGCGGGCCCCAGAGGATCACGGACGAGGGGCCGGCGGGGCCGCCGCCGCCTTCGCCGACGAGTCGGCGCAGCGGCGATCCCGGCTTCAACAGATGCTGCTGGCCGACGACTTCATCGAGGGTGCGCGGACGCATCCGAACGGCCAGGGGGCTGCTGGACGGATCCTTCTCCTGGCGTTCTTCGGCTGCGGCGGTAAAGAGGTCGGGCTCCACGCTGTGAAGCCTACTGGGGGGTCCGGGGGTGTCCCCCGGGAGGATGCCGTAGGCCACCGACAGCGCCGACCGGCCCACTGACTCCGCCGTACGGCCGGGTCAGCTGGTCCAGAAGTCCCACCAGCGGGTCAGGATCAGCATGCCGATGATCCCGACCCACAACACCGGCGGCATCCAGTGGAACTCCAGCAGTCCCTTCCGCAGCCCCTCCGGGACCTTGATGACGTAGTGCCTGATGTTGTGCAGAGTGACGTAGCAGAACATCACAATCGTGGCGACCCAGGCCAGCGAGCACCACAGGCACAGCGAGTTGATGTTGTACAGCGACTGGTACTGCAGCCAGGTGCAGAAACCGACGCCGAAGAGACAGCCGGCGTTGAGACCGAGCCAGTACCAGCGGCGGTAGCGCGCCCCGGCCAGCAGCGCGACCCCGATGGCGATCACCATCGAGTACGCCACCAGACCCATCATCGGATTCGGGAACCCGAACGCCGAGGCCTGGTCGCTCTTCATGATGTTGCCGCAGGAGACGACCGGGTTCAGACTGCAGCCCGGCGTGAACGACGGGTCCTCCGCCAGCTTGATCTTGTCGATCGTGATCACCCACGAGGCCAGCAGCCCCGCCGCACCCGTGATCACCAGCAGCCAGGCGAAGGCACGACTGCCACCGATCGTGCCCTTGGAGCCGTCGGCCTGCCGGCCGGAGGACACGTCGTCAACAGGTGCAGTCTTCATATCGCCGATCCATCGCTCAGTAGCCAGCTGGGGCAGGGTCATTCTGCCGCACTCGCCCCCGCGTCCACCGTCCGATGGACATAAGGATGTACGGACGGTCGTCCCGGACTGCTCACCTCCGGGAGCAAGCTCCCTGCCAGGCCCCCGTACGCCCTTCGGGCGTGTCCTCAAACACCGGACGGGCTTGATCTGCAGGCCCGTCGGCGTTTGAGGCACGTGGTCCGGGGCGGAGCCCCGCAACCGGCCCGGGTGTCAGGCCAGGCGTTCGCGGATCGTGTTCACCGCGTCCGCCAGCGGCACCGGCAACTGCTCGCCGGACTCCATGTCCTTCAACTGGACGACGCCCTCCGCGAGGTCGCGCTCACCGGCCACTACCGTGTACCGCGCGCCCGAGCGGTTGGCGCTCTTCATCGCGCCCTTCAGGCCCTTCGCTCCGTACGAGAAGTCGGCAGCCACTCCCGCCCGGCGCAGCTCGGTCACCAGACCGAAGAGGACGCGCCGCGCCTCGGCGCCGAGCGGGACCGCGAACACGCTGGTGGTGGAGGGGAGTTCGAGCTCGATGCCCTCCGCCTCCAGCGCCAGGATCGTACGGTCCACACCGAGTGCCCAGCCGACCGACGGGAGCGCCGGGCCGCCGATCATCTCGGAGAGGCCGTCGTAGCGGCCGCCGCCGCCCACCGCGGACTGCGAGCCGAGACCGTCGTGGACGAACTCGAACGTCGTGCGCGTGTAGTAGTCGAGGCCGCGCACCAGCTTCTCGTCGTCCTCGTACCCGACACCCGCCGCGGTCAGCAGCTCACGTACCTCCTCGTGGTACGCCTTGCACGCGTCGCACAGATAGTCGCGCAGCATCGGCGCGCCCACCAGCTGCTTCTGCACCTCGGCGCGCTTGTCGTCGAGGACCCGCAGGGGGTTGATCTCGATCCGGCGCCGGGTGTCCTCGTCCAGCTCGAGCGCGCGCAGGAAGCCCTGCAGCGCGTCCCGGTAGACGGGGCGGCACTCCTTGTCGCCCAGCGAGTTCAGCAGGATGCGGAAATCGCGCAGGCCGAGCGAGCGGTACGCCTGGTCGGCCAGGATGATCAGTTCGGCGTCGAGCGCCGGGTCCTCCGCGCCGATCGCCTCGGCGCCGACCTGCGAGAAGTGCCTGTAGCGGCCCTTCTGCGGGCGCTCGTAGCGGTAGTACGAGCCCGAGTACCAGAGCTTCACCGGCAGGTTGCCGGTCTTGTGGAGGTTGGCCTCCAGCGCCGCGCGCAGCACGGACGCGGTGCCTTCGGGACGCAGCGCCAGCTTGTCGCCGCCCTTGGTCTCGAAGGCGTACATCTCCTTGGAGACGATGTCGGTGGACTCGCCGACACCGCGCGAGAACAGCTCGACGTTCTCGAATCCGGGCGTCTCGATGTAGCCGTAGCCGGAGTTCTTCAGCGGCGCGGCGATCGCCTCACGCACCGCGAGGGTCACCGCGGACTTCGGCGGAATCAGGTCGTACGTGCCCTTGGGGGCCTGAAAGGTGCTCACGGGAAACTCTCGTCACATTCCTCGTCGGGGAGCTTCGGCGCTCCCGAGGCCGGCGGCCACATCCCGCAAGTACGGATTGGCGGCACGCTCGCGGCCGATGGTCGTCTGGGGGCCGTGGCCGGACAGCACCACGGTCGAGTCGTCGAGCGGCAGGCACACACGCGCCAGCGACTCGAGCATCTCGGCGTGGTCGCCGCCGGGCAGGTCCGTGCGTCCGATGGAGCCGGCGAAGAGCAGATCTCCCGAGAAGAAGACCGACGGGATGTCATCGGCCTCGGGCATCTGGAACGTCACCGACCCCTTGGTATGGCCGGGCGCATGCGCGACCGAGAAGTCGAGACCGGCGAGGCGCAGCTCGGCGCCGTCGGCCAGTTCCTTGACGTCGTCCGGCTCTCCCACGGTCAGCTCGCCCATCAGCGGCATCCCGATCGACCGGCCCAGCGCCTTCTCCGGGTCGCTCATCATGTACCGGTCCGCGGGGTGGATCCACGCCGGTACGTCATGGGCTCCGCACACCGGCACGACCGAGGCGACATGGTCGATGTGGCCATGAGTCAGCACGACGGCGACAGGCTTGAGCCGATGCTTCGCAAGCGCTTCTTCGACTCCCTGAGCGGCCTGGTGGCCGGGGTCGATGATCACGCACTCCTCGCCTGCGGCCGGGGCGACCAGGTAACAGTTGGTCCCCCAGGCCCCTGCGGGGAACCCGGCAATAAGCACGTTCGTCCTCGGTGTGGTCGTCGAGAGGGATAAAGCTGTATTGAATTGCAGCAGATCAGAGCCTACCGGCGCTGCTCGTCCCACAGCCAACCCGTATACGGTACGGGGCACACTCGGCCGGTCGGCATCACGCGACATACAAGGAGAAGACCCGGTGGTCAGCAGCGATCAGCGGCGGCGTCAGCTCGCCAGGGAGAAGTTCGAGCGCCAGCAGCAGCGTCGGCAGAAGTCCCGGAAGGCGAAGCAGCGGAATACGATCATCGCGGCTGCGGTCGTGTTGGTGCTCGCCGGTGGCGCCGCGTACGCCTCGGTCGGGCTCTCCGACGGGGACACCAAGGTCAAGGAGTCGGCGGACGACAGCCAGTCCCCCAGCGCCACCCCGTCCAAGAGCGAGAGCACCAGCCCCGAGCCCGCCATGGCGATCGACAAGGCGGCGAAGTACTCGATGTCGCTCAAGACGAACGAGGGCGACATCAAGATCGCGATGGACGCGGCGAAGACCCCGCACACGGCGAACTCCTTCAAGTCCCTCGCGGACAAGGGGTACTTCAACGGTACGAAGTGTCACCGGCTGACCACGCAGGGCATTTTCGTGCTGCAGTGCGGCGACCCGAAGGGCGACGGCACGGGCGGGCCCGGCTACACGATCCCCGACGAGAATCTGACCGCGCTGGGTAAGGCGACCGCCGACGGCACGGTGACGTATCCGGCCGGGACGGTGGCGATGGCCAATACCGGTCAGCCGCACTCCGGAGGCAGTCAGTTCTTCCTCGTCTACAAGGAGACAAAGCTGCCGCCCAGCTACACGCCGTTCGGAACGATGGACGAGGCGGGCCTGAAGGTCGTCCAGGACGTGGCGAAGGCCGGAGTCGCGGGCGGGGCCCAGGACGGCGGCCCGAAGAAGGCCGTCACCATCGAGAAGGCGGCTGTCACGAAGGTGTGAGCCGGGCAATTTCGGCCGCGCTGAGTGCGGACAGCCGGGCGGCCGGTCGCCTAGATTGGCGTTGTGCAGGGCGGGCGAGCAGCCCGCCCCCAGGAAACTGTGGACGATGCCCGGGGGCAACACCCTCTTGCGGGCATCAGGTGGAGGAGGCGCTGTGAGCAGCGACCCGTGGGGCCGTGTCGATGAGACGGGCACCGTGTACGTGCGTACTGCCGATGGCGAGCAGGTCGTCGGATCGTGGCAGGCGGGCACTCCCGAGGAGGCCCTGGCCTACTTCGAGCGCAAGTACGAGGGCTTGGTGGTCGAGATCGGCCTCCTCGAGCGGCGGGTGAAGACCACCGATCTCTCGGCCAAGGACGCCCAGACCGCCATCGATCATCTGCGTCAGCAGGTGGACGAGCATCACGCCGTGGGTGACCTCGGCGCGCTGCGTGTCCGCCTCGACGCTCTCGTCGCGACGGTGGACAAGCGCCGCGAGGAGCGCAAGGTCCAGAAGGCGAAGCAGAACGACGAGGCGCGGCACTCCAAGGAGGCGCTGGTCGCCGAGGCCGAGGAGCTGGCGCAGAGCGAGCAGTGGCGCTCCGCGGGCGAGCGGCTGCGCGCGCTGGTGGACACCTGGAAGGGCCTTCCCCGGCTCGACCGGAAGTCCGACGACGAGCTGTGGCACCGTTTCTCGCACGCGCGCTCCGCGTTCTCCAAGCGCCGCAAGGCGCACTTCGCCTCGCTGGACGCGCAGCGCGAGGAGGCCCGTAAGGCCAAGGAGAAGCTGGTCGCCGAGGCCGAGTCGCTCTCCGGCTCGACCGACTGGGGTGTGACGGCCGCCCGCTACCGCGAGCTGATGGCGGAGTGGAAGGCAGCGGGCCGCGCCCAGCGCGAGGCCGAGGACGACCTGTGGAACCGTTTCCGCGGCGCCCAGGACGTCTTCTTCGCCGCGCGCAGCGGGGTCTTCGCCGAGCGGGACGCCGAGCAGGGCGAGAACCTCAAGCTCAAGGAGGAGCTCGCCGCCGAGGCCGAGAAGCTGATGCCGGTGACGGACCTCAAGGCCGCGCGTGCCGCCTTCCGGTCCATCAACGAGCGCTGGGAGGCCATCGGCCACGTACCGCGTGACGCCCGGCCCAAGGTCGAGGGCCGGATGCACGCGGTGGAGCGTGCCCTGCAGGAGTCCGAGGAGAACGAGTGGCGCCGGACGAACCCTGAGGCGCGTGCGCGTGCCGCGGGTCTGACGGGTCAGCTCCAGGCGGCCGTGGACAAGCTGCGCGGGCAGATCGACGCGGCGCGCGCGGCGGGCAACAACGCCAAGGCCGACAAGCTCGCCAAGGAGCTCGAGGGCCGGCAGGCGCTGCTCGACCAGGCCCTGAAGGGCCTGGAGGAGTTCGGCGGCTGAGAGGCCCCGCAGGCGGCCCCGGTACGGGATGCGTACCGGGGCCGCCTCATGTCCGGCTGGGGGCTGCGGCCACGCCCGGCTACGGCCTGCGGCTCATGCCCCGCTGCTGCGGGCCGAGGTCACCCGGTACACGTCGTAGACGCCCTCCACGCCCCGTACCGCCTTCAGTACGTGCCCGAGGTGCTTCGGGTCGCCCATCTCGAAGGTGAAGCGCGAGGTGGCCACCCGGTCGCGGGAGGTCTGGACGGCCGCCGACAGGATGTTGACGTGCTGGTCCGACAGGACGCGGGTGACGTCCGAGAGAAGCCTGGACCGGTCGAGCGCCTCGACCTGGATGGCGACCAGGAAGACGGACGACTGGGTCGGGGCCCATTCGACCTCGAGGATGCGCTCCGGCTGCTGCGAGAGCGAGTCGACATTGACGCAGTCGGCCCGGTGAACCGATACGCCGGAGCCGCGCGTGACGAAGCCGATGATGGGGTCGCCGGGGACGGGCGTACAACAGCGGGCGAGCTTGACCCAGACATCCTCGACGCCCTTGACGACCACGCCGGGGTCGGCGTTGGCGCGGCGCTTGCTGCGGCCGCCGTGCGTGGGCGGTGTGCTCTCGGCGATGTCCTCGCTTGCGGCCTCCTCGCCGCCGACGGCCTGCACCAGCTTCTGTACGACGCCCTGCGCGGCCACATGGCCCTCGCCGATCGCCGCGTACAGGGACGAGATGTCCGGGTAGCGCATCTCGTGCGCCAGTGTGACGAGCGAGTCGCCGGTGAGAATGCGCTGGATCGGCAGGTTCTGCTTGCGCATGGCCCGCGCGATGGCGTCCTTGCCGTGCTCGATGGCCTCGTCGCGACGCTCCTTGGAGAACCATGCGCGGATCTTGTTGCGCGCCCGGGGCGACTTGACGAAGCCCAGCCAGTCGCGGGAGGGCCCGGCGCCTTCGGCCTTGGAGGTGAAGACCTCCACCAGGTCGCCGTTGTCGAGGGTCGATTCGAGCGGGACGAGCCGTCCGTTGACCCGCGCCCCTATGGTCCGGTGGCCGACCTCGGTGTGCACGGCGTACGCGAAGTCGACGGGCGTGGCGCCGGCCGGCAGCGCTATGACGTCGCCCTTCGGCGTGAAGACGAAGACCTCGTTGCGGGAGAGGTCGAAGCGCAGGGACTCGAGGAACTCGCTGGGGTCCTCGGTCTCCTTCTGCCAGTCGAGGAGCTGGCGCAGCCACGCCATGTCGTTGATGTTGTCGTCCTTGCCGGCCTTCTTCGGTACGTCGGAACGCACCTTGGAGGCACCGGCGGAGGGCTCCTGCTTGTACTTCCAGTGCGCCGCGATGCCGTACTCGGCACGGCGGTGCATGTCGAAGGTACGAATCTGCAGCTCGACGGGCTTGCCGTTGGGGCCGATCACCGTGGTGTGCAGCGACTGGTACATGTTGAACTTCGGCATCGCGATGTAGTCCTTGAACCGGCCGGGGACCGGGTTCCATCGCGCATGGACGGTGCCGAGTGCGGCGTAGCAGTCGCGGACGCTGTCGACGAGGACGCGGATGCCCACCAGGTCGTAGATCTCCGCGAAGTCACGGCCGCGGACGATCATCTTCTGGTAGACGCTGTAGTAGTGCTTCGGCCTGCCTGTGACGGTCGCCTTGATACGGGCGGCGCGCAGATCGGACTGGACCTCGTCGGTCACTATGGCGAGGTACTCGTCACGCTTGGGCGCGCGCTCGGCGACGAGCCGCACGATCTCGTCGTACATCTTTGGGTAGAGGATCGCGAAGGCGAGGTCCTCCAGCTCCCACTTGATGGTGTTCATGCCCAGGCGGTGGGCCAGGGGCGCGTAGATCTCAAGGGTCTCGCGGGCCTTCTTCTCCTGCTTCTCCCGCTTGAGATAGCGCATGGTGCGCATGTTGTGCAGCCGGTCGGCGAGCTTGATGACCAGGACGCGCGGGTCCTTGGCCATGGCGACGACCATCTTGCGTACGGTCTCGGCCTGCGCGGCCTCGCCGAACTTGACCTTGTCGAGCTTGGTGACGCCGTCGACGAGGAGGGCGACCTGGTCGCCGAAGTCGCGGCGCAGGGTGTCCAGGCCGTACTCGGTGTCCTCGACGGTGTCGTGCAGCAGCCCGGCCATCAGGGTCGCCGGGTCCATGCCGAGCTCGGCGAGGATGGTGGTGACGGCGAGCGGGTGCGTGATGTACGGGTCGCCGCTCTTGCGCTTCTGGCCGCGGTGCCAGCGCTCGGCCACCTGGTAGGCACGCTCGACCTGGCGAAGCGTGGAGGTCTCGATCTTGGGGTCGTTGCTGCGCACTATCCGCAGCAGCGGTTCCAGGACGGGGTTGTACGGCGAGGAGCGCTGCACGCCCAGGCGGGCGAGGCGGGCGCGTACGCGGTTCGAGGAGCCGCCGGTCCGGGGCACGGAGGCGGGCGTGTGCTTGCCCGCAGGCGTGGGCTTGGCGGCGGGCATGGGCTTGTCCGCAGGCATGGCCTTGGCGGCGGGCGTGGCCTTGGCGGCAGAGACCGGGGCCGCACCGTTCGCACGCTCGGGCACTGCCGGCTTTGACTTCTCTGCCGGCTTCTTCTCGGGCGTGACAGGGGCTGCCGCGGCCTTTTCGGCCTGCTGGTCGGGCTGCGCGGCGGCGGGCTGGGCCTCGTCTGGCAAGAGCGCTCCTCGTGCGGTTCCGGGTCCCCCGGTCAGGCCCGGAGAGGCCATGGTATCGACCCAGGAGTCACGGTGCTCACGAGGCTGCAGGTCCGCACTTGACGGAAGAGGGCATCCGGATACCCGCCGTCTGCCCTTCGTCACTTCCTGTCTCCGCGCTGTTGCAGCGAGGAGCCGAGCACGCCTCCGGCGGACAGAACAGCGGGCGCCCCGGGAAGATCCCGGGGCGCCCATTGCCGAAGCGAAGCGTTGCGTTGCGTTGCGTCAGATCGTGATCAGAGTCTCCAGCGGAGCCCCGCGCAGCGTCGGCTCCAGGCGGGCCCGGCCGTCGAGGAAGCCGAGTTCCATCAGGACCGCGACGCCCGCCACGTCGGCGCCGGCCCGGCGGATCAGCTCCAGCGAGGCCTCGGCCGTGCCGCCGGTGGCGAGGACGTCGTCGATGACCATGACACGGTCGCCCGACTGAAGGTCCTCGGCATGCACCTCGATCTCGGCAGTGCCGTACTCCAGCTCGTATGCCTGGGAGAGCGTCGCTCCGGGGAGCTTGCCCGCCTTGCGTACGGGAATGAACCCGAGCCCGGCGCGGACCGCGACCGGCGCGGCCAGGATGAAGCCGCGCGCCTCCAGACCGACGATCTTCGTGGCCCCGTGACGTACACAGAGCCCGGCGAGCGCGTCGGTCATGGCGGTGAAGGCCTCGGGATCCGCGAGCAGAGGCGTGATGTCCTTGAACATCACCCCCGGCTTCGGGTAGTCGGGCACATCACGGATACGGCTGAGCAGGAACTCCTGCGTACCGACGGTCATCGGCGCTTGTCCGAAGGACGGCCGCGGCCCCGGTTGCGCGGGCCCACCACGGCACCCGCCGCAGCGGTGCCGCCGACCACCTCGTTCTGCGGCTCGCCCGACTCGTCGTCGGAGTCCTCCGCCGACTCGCCCTTGGCCGCGGCCTGCGCGCGCTTGGCGAGCACCCGCTTCTTCAGCGCCTTCATCTGGGGCTCGCGCTCCTTGAGGTCGGCGACGAGCGGCGTGGCGATGAAGATCGAGGAGTACGCACCTGCGGCGAGACCGACGAACAGCGACAGCGAGATGTCGTTGAGCATGCCCGCGCCGAGGACGCCGCCACCGATGAAGAGCAGGCCGGCCACCGGCAGCAGCGCGACGACGGTGGTGTTGATGGAACGCACCAGCGTGCCGTTGAGGCTGCGGTTGGCGATCTCGCTGTAGGTGTAGCGGGTCTGCTTGGTGATGTCCTTCGAGCCCTCCTTGAGACCGTCGAAGACGACGACGGTGTCGTAGAGGGAGTAACCGAGGATGGTCAGCAGACCGATCACGGTGCCCGGCGTGACCTCGAAACCGACGAGCGCGTACACACCGATGGTGATCGTGAGGTCGTGGATCAACGCGATCAGGGCGGCGATGGCCATCCGCCACTCGAAGGCGATCGCGAGATAGATCACCACCAGGAGCATGAAGACCGCTAGACCGGTCCATGCCTTGTTGGCGATCTGCTCACCCCAGCTGGGGCCGACGATCTCGGCGTTGATCTTGTCCTTCGGGATGTTCAGCTTGTCGGAAAGCGTCTCGTTGACCTTGTTGGCCTGGGCCTGGTCGAGCTCGCTGACCTGGATCCGCAGCCCGCCGTTGCCGAGCTTCTGGACGATCGCCTCATGGCCCGAGATCTCCTTGGCGTAGGACTGGGCCTTGCTGACGGAGACGCTCGTGCTCGGGGTGGTGAAGACGGCGCCACCCTTGAACTCGATGCCAAGGTTGAGACCCCGCACCGCCAGGCCGACGATCGCCGTGATGGTGATCAGGATCGAGATCCCGTACCAGATCTTCCGCTTGGCGACGAAGTCATAGCCGACCTCGCCGCGGTAGAGCCGGGCGCCGAGGCTGCCGAGTCGCGACATCTCACGCCTCCTTCGGGTCGGTGGGGACGGAGCCGCGGCGGGAGCGGCGCAGCGGGGGCTTGGCGCCGAGCCGCTTCGGGTCCAGACCGGACCACGGGTGACCGCTCGCGAAGAACTTCCTGCGGGCGAGGAGCGTCATGACCGGCTTGGTGAAGAGGAACACCACGACCACGTCGAGCACGGTGGTGAGACCGAGCGTGAAGGCGAAGCCCTGGACCTTGCCGACGGTGACGATGAAGAGCACCGCGGCGGCGAGGAACGACACGAAGTCGGAGACCAGGATCGTGCGCCGGGCACGCGGCCAGGCACGCTCCACGGCCGGCCGGAGCGTACGGCCCTCGCGGATCTCGTCCCGGATGCGTTCGAAGTACACGATGAACGAGTCCGCGGTGATACCGATCGCAACGATCGCACCACACACCGCGGGCAGATTCAGGGCGAAGCCGATGCCGGGGCCGAGCAGAGCCATGATCGTGTACGTCAGGATCGCCGAGACGATGAGGCTGAGGATCGCAATGAGAGCCAGGCCACGGTAGTACGCCACCAGGTAGATGATGACCAGCGCGAGGCCGATCGCACCGGCGATGAGGCCGGCCTGCAGCTGCTCGCCGCCCAGCGCCGCGGTGACGGTCTGGACGCTCTGCTCATGGAAGGAGAGCGGAAGCGCACCGTACGACAGGATGTTGCCCAGATCCTGTGCGGACTGCTGGGTGAAGCTGCCGGAGATCTCGGCGTTGGCGCTCAGTGTCTGGCGCACCGAGGGCGCCGAGACAACCTCGCCGTCCAGGACGATGGCGAACTGGTTCATCGGGGGCTGCTGCTGCGACAGCCGGCTCGTGATCTTCTGGAACTTCTTGGAGCCGGCGTCGGTGAAGTCCATCTGCACGATCCACTGACCGGTCCGCTGGTCGATCGTGGCCTTGGCGTCGTCGACGTCCTTGCCGTTGACCTCGGCCGGGCCCAGCAGGTACTTCTCCCACACGCCTTCGGAGTTCTTGCCACAGCCGACCGTCGGAGCGGTGGGCAGGACGTTTTCGCCGGCCGCGACGCGGGCCTTCTCCTTCGTGCAGTCGAGAGCCAGGAACTGCTTCTGCAGCTTGTCGGCGCCCGCCGCGGCACCCGAGGGAGTGGGCTTCGGCGTCTCGGAGGTCTTGGGCTTGCCTGCGTCCGAGGGGTTCGGAGTCGGGGTCGCGGCCTTCAGTGAGTCGGTGACGGCGCGGCCCTGCGTGGTCGCAGTGGCCGAGGGCGTGGCGGAGGCCGGCGGGTTGACCGTCTCCTTGTTGCCGGCCTTGTCCTTGCCGTCCTTTGCCTTGCCGGACGGCGAGGCACTCGGGGTGGGCTGCGGAGCCGTGGGGGTCCCGGCGGCGACGGTCAGCACCGGCCGGAAGTAGAGCTGGGCGGTGGTGCCGACCTGCTCACGGGCCTGCTGAGAATTCGTCCCCTTGGGGATGTTGACGATGATGTTCTTCTGGCCCTGGGTCTGAACCTCGGCCTCGGTGACGCCCAGACCATTGACACGGCGCTCGATGATGCCGACCGCGGTGTTCATGTTGGTCTCGTTGATGGCGTTCTTGTTGCCGACGGTGTTCTTCGCCTCGAGCGTGATGGACGTACCGCCCGCCAGGTCGATACCCAGACGCGGTGTGAGCTGACCCGCCAGGAACATTCCGCCTGTGAGCGCGACCATGGCGATCAGAATCAAAGCCAGGGCACGCCCCGGCTTGCTCTGAGCCCCCGCGGGCCTTCGGCCCCTATTCGGTGCTGCCACCTTCTCGTTTCTCCCTGTCCAACCGTCCCGTGCCGGGTGTGCGCCGGGGCGGCCACGAAGTGTTGTGGGGACCTGCCCGCGCAGAAGTCAGCACGGCCCGGGGACCGCCGGACGCCGGTGGGCGTCGCCGCGGTCCCCGATCGTGACTACTTCGCGTCGGTCTCGCCCTCGGCCTTGCCGTCCTTCGGCGTGGCATCGTCCTTCGGCGTGACCTCGTCGTCCTTCGGCGTGACTTCGTCCTTCGCCTCGATCTCGTCCGCCTCGGGCTTCTTGCCGAGGTCGATCTTGGCAGCGTCCGACGAGTCGGAGTCCGTGGCGTCGGAGTCCGTGGTCTCCGTCAGCGAGGAAGCGTCGTCCGGCACGATCGGGCCGTCGACCTTGAGGTCGCCGTCGCCGTGCACGATGCGGTTGTACTCCTCGTCGTCGAGGACCGCGCCGATGGCGTTCTTGGCGTAGACGGCGTGGACGCCGGGGGCCACCTCGAGGAGGACCGTGTCGTCGTGCAGTTCCTTGACGGTGGCGTACATGCCCCCGATCGTCCGGACACCGGTGCCGGGCTGCATTTCGTTGCGCATCTGCGCAGCCGCCTGCTGCTTCTTCTTGGCGGACCGGGTCATCAGGAACATGGCCCCGATGAGCACGATGAAGGGGAGGAGGGTCACGAGACTCACGGGACGGAACTTCCTTCGCACGACCGCGCTGGTGAGGCGGCCTTATCTACGGGGGTGGGCACGCCGACCTGGAAGGGCGGCATCGGCGGAGTCTAAGCGAGTCCGCATCGATGGAACAACGCCCAGCATCCCACCCTGGTTCCTGGCCGTGCGAGTCTCCGCGCCGTCACGCCCTGAACAGCCCCGGTTGTCCGCTTGCGCCCGGCGCCTGCTGCGGTGGTACGAGGCCGAGATGCGCCCATGCCGCAGGGGTGGCGACTCGTCCGCGGGGGGTCCGGGCAAGGAGCCCCTCCCGTACCAGGAAGGGCTCGGCCACCTCCTCGACCGTCTCACGCTCCTCCCCCACGGCCACCGCGAGCGTCGACAGACCCACCGGGCCGCCGCCGAAGAGTTTGAGCAGTGCCTGGAGCACGGCACGGTCGAGGCGGTCGAGTCCGCGGGCGTCGACCTCGTACACCCGCAGAGCCGCGGCGGCCACCTCGCGGGTGATCAGGCCGTCCACCTTGACCTGGGCGTAGTCACGGACGCGGCGCAGCAGCCGGTTGGCGATACGGGGCGTGCCGCGGGAGCGGCCCGCGATCTCGGCGGCGCCGTCGGCCTCTATCTCGACGTCGAGAAGCTGGGCGGAGCGGTGAATGACCCGCTCCAGCTCGGCGGGGTCGTAGAACTCCATGTGGGCGGTGAAGCCGAAGCGGTCGCGCAGCGGGGGCGGCAGCAGCCCGGCCCGCGTGGTGGCACCGACCAGGGTGAAGGGCGGGAGCTCGATCGGGATGGCGGTGGCTCCCGGGCCCTTCCCGACGATCACATCGACCCGGAAGTCCTCCATGGCCATGTAGAGCAGCTCTTCGGCCGGCCGCGACATCCGGTGGATCTCGTCGAGGAAGAGAACCTCGCCCTCCTGGAGGGAGGAGAGGATCGCGGCCAGATCGCCGGCGTGCTGGATGGCTGGGCCCGAGGTGATCCGGATCGGGGCGTTCATTTCGGCCGCGATAATCATGGAGAGGGTGGTCTTGCCGAGGCCGGGGGCGCCGGAGAGCAGGACATGGTCTGCGGTGGCGCCGCGTGCGAGGGCCGCTTTCAGGACAAGGTCCAGCTGCTCGCGGACGCGCTCCTGGCCGACAAACTCGGCCAGCGACTTCGGCCGCAGCGCCGCCTCGACGGCCTGGTCCTCGCCGTCGGCGGACGCGCCGACGAGCCGCTCGGTTGCGGTGTCGTCGGTCGGCGGTGCGGTGTCGTCCCAGTTCACAGTGGTAGGCCTCGTGGGGTCAGCGGGTGCGGTTCAGGGTCTGCAGGGCGGCCTTCAGCAGCTGGCCGACCTGGGGTGTGCCGCCCGCGGCGACGGCGGCCTCGGCCTGCGGCGTGACGGCGGCAACCGCCTCGTCGGCCTCGCGAGTGGCGTAGCCGAGGCCGATCAGCGCGCCGTGCAGCTGGTCACGCCAGGCCATCGGGGCCGCGGCGGCGGTGCCGACGCCCTGCCTGACGATATGCGCGCCGACCGGCTCGCCGAGGCGGTCCTTCAGCTCGAGCAGCAGTTTCTGGGCGCCCTTCTTGCCGATGCCCGGGACAGCGATGAGTGCCTTCTCGTCGCCGGTCGCGACGGCGATACGGAGGGCGTCCGGGGTGTGCACGGCGAGCATCGCCTGGGCCAGGCGTGGGCCGACACCGCTCGCGGTCTGCAGCAGCTCGAAGACCTGGCGCTCGTCGTCGTCCACGAAGCCGTAGAGCGTGAGCGAGTCCTCCCGTACGACGAGGGAGGTGGCGAGCTTGGCCTCCTTGCCGATGCGCAGCTCGGAGAGGGTGTTCGGCGTGCACTGGACTGCCATGCCGATACCGCCGACCTCGATGACCGCGGTGGTGGGGGCGAGGGCGGCGACCGGGCCGCTCACAAAGGCGATCATGCGGTACGGCCTTTCGATGCGTGCAGAGCGACAGCTTGCTGGAGGCGATTCTGCGCGGGTGCGCGCCAGATGTGGCAGATGGCGAGGGCGAGAGCGTCGGCGGCGTCGGCGGGCCTGGGCGGGGCGTCGAGCCGCAGCAGCCGTGTCACCATCGCTCCGACCTGCGCCTTGTCCGCCCGGCCGCTGCCGGTGACGGCCGCCTTGACCTCACTGGGTGTGTGCAGGGCGACGGGGATGCCGCGGCGGGCGGCGCAGAGCATGGCGATCGCGCTGGCCTGTGCGGTGCCCATGACCGTACGGACATTGTGCTGGCTGAACACCCGCTCGACGGCGACGAATTCGGGGCGGTGTTCGTCGAGCCACTGCTCGATGCCCTGCTCGATGCCGACCAGTCGGCTGCCGAGCTCGGCGTCCGCAGGCGTACGCACGACTCCGACGCCGAGCATCGTCAAGGGGCGGCCCGCGACGCCTTCGACCACACCGATGCCGCACCGGGTCAGCCCCGGGTCCACGCCCAGTACCCGCACGCTGCCCCTCCCCTCACACTTTCGACCATGTGTTCCTGCGTTGCTGCAGGCTATCCGCTCGTACTGACAACGGGCCGACAACGAGGACGGGCCGACAGGGGCGTGTCCCTGTCGGCCCGTCCTCGTACGCGTAGTTGAGCGTCCGTCAGGCGTCGACCTTCTCCATGACCTCGTCCGAGACATCGAAGTTGGCGAAGACGTTCTGCACGTCGTCGCTGTCCTCGAGCGCGTCGATCAGCTTGAAGATCTTGCGCGCGCCCTCTTCGTCGAGCTCGACCTGCATGGTCGGCAGGAAGTTGGCCTCGGCGGAGTCGTAGTCGATGCCCGCCTCCTGGAGCGCGGTGCGGACCGCGACCATGTCGGTGGCCTCGCTGACGACCTCGTACGACTCACCGAGGTCATTGACCTCTTCGGCGCCGGCGTCCAGGACCGCGCCCAGGACGTCGTCCTCGCTCAGCTCCCCCTTGGGGACGATCACAACGCCCTTGCGGTTGAAGAGGTACGAGACGGAGCCCGGGTCGGCCATCGAGCCGCCGTTGCGCGTCATCGCGACGCGTACGTCGGAGGCGGCGCGGTTGCGGTTGTCGGTGAGGCACTCGATGAGCACCGCGACGCCGTTCGGGCCGTAGCCCTCGTACATGATCGTCTGGTAGTCGACGCCGCCCGCCTCGAGACCGCCGCCGCGCTTGACCGCGGAGTCGATGTTCTTGTTCGGGACGGAGCTCTTCTTCGCCTTCTGGATGGCGTCGACGAGCGTCGGGTTACCCTCGGGGTCGACTCCGCCGGTGCGGGCCGCGACCTCGATGTTCTTGATCAGCTTCGCGAAGAGCTTGCCGCGCTTGGCGTCAATCACGGCCTTCTTGTGCTTCGTCGTAGCCCATTTAGAGTGGCCGGACATCTGCCTGTCTCCTTCGCGTAACCAATTTCTGAACGAACCCCAGAGATCCTACCGGGATCGGCCCGCCCGTCTCCCGACCACCACCCCAGTTGGGCGCTGAAGCGCGAACCTACTGAACTGCTGCGCGCACCATGTCGACGAACAGGGCGTGCACCCGGTGGTCACCCGTCAGTTCGGGGTGGAAGGACGTGGCCAGGACATTGCCCTGCCGTACGGCGACGATGTGACCACCGTGCTCGGCGAGCACCTCGACCTCGGCCCCGACCGACTCGACCCACGGGGCGCGGATGAAGACTCCCTCGACCGGGCCGTCGTCCACGCCCGCGACCTCGACGGCCGCCTCGAAGGACTCATTCTGACGCCCGAAGGCATTACGGCGGACGATCATGTCGATGCCGCCGAGTGTCTCCTGGCCCGAGCGCGGGTCGAGGATCTTGTCGGCGACCATGATCAGGCCGGCGCAGGTGCCGTAGACGGGCAGCCCCGCCGCGATCCGCTCACGCAGCGGCTCGAGCATGCCGAACAGCACCGCGAGTTTGGACATCGTGGTGGACTCGCCGCCGGGGACGACAAGGCCGTCGACCTCGGCGAGCTCCTCGGGGCGCCGGACCGGCCTGGCCACGGCATCCGCCGCGGCCAGGGCGATCAGGTGCTCCCGTACGTCGCCCTGGAGAGCCAGGACACCGATCACGGGAGTGGTCATTACCAGCCTCGGTTCGCGTAGCGCTCGGCCTCGGGGAGGGTGTCGCAGTTGATGCCGACCATGGCCTCGCCGAGGTTGCGGGACGCGTCCGCGATGATCTTGGGGTCGTCGTAGAAGGTGGTGGCCTTCACGATGGCGGCGGCGCGCTTGGCGGGGTCACCCGACTTGAAGATGCCGGAGCCGACGAAGACGCCCTCGGCGCCGAGCTGGCGCATCAGCGCGGCGTCGGCGGGGGTGGCCACACCGCCCGCGGAGAAGAGGACCACCGGCAGCTTGCCCAGCTCGGAGACCTCCTTGACCAGCTCGTACGGGGCGCGCAGCTCCTTGGCCGCGGCGTACAGCTCGTTGTTGTCGTAGCCGCGCAGACGGGCGATCTCGTTCTTGATCTGGCGCAGGTGACGGACGGCCTCGACGACATTGCCGGTGCCGGCCTCGCCCTTGGAGCGGATCATGGCCGCGCCCTCGGCGATCCGGCGCAGGGCCTCACCCAGGTTGGTGGCGCCGCAGACGAACGGGGTGGTGAAGGCGAACTTGTCGGAGTGGTTGACCTCGTCGGCCGGGGTCAGCACCTCGGACTCGTCGATGTAGTCGACGCCGAGGGACTGCAGCACCTGGGCCTCGACGAAGTGACCGATCCGGGACTTGGCCATGACCGGGATCGAGACCGCGTCGATGATCTCTTCGATCATGTTCGGGTCGGACATCCGGGCCACGCCGCCGTCCTTGCGGATGTCGGCGGGGACCCGCTCCAGTGCCATGACGGCGACCGCGCCCGCGTCCTCGGCGATCTTCGCCTGCTCGGCGTTGACCACATCCATGATCACGCCGCCCTTGAGCTGCTCAGCCATACCGCGCTTGACGCGCGCGGTGCCGGTCTCGGGGGCCTGCGGGGTGGTGGGGAGGGTGCTGGACACGGAGGGACCTCACTCGGTGAAAGAAAGTTGATGCCTCACAGATGCAACCTCCGAGCACCAGTCCACAGCAAGGGCCAATGCACAGCCGGTGGATCGTTTTGGAATCGAAGGTGCAGCGGTCAGGTGCCCGGGCGGTCGGCCAGCGCGACGGGGGGCTCGTCGTCCATCTCGAAGGCCAGCGGAAACGGCGCGTGTCCGGCCAGCCGGAACCAGCGGACCTTGCGGTGGCGGCGCAGCGCCCGTGCCGCGCGCACCGCGTCGTTGTGGAACCGCCGCGCCATCGGGACCCGGCGTACGGCTTGCGCAAGCTCGCCCGCCGCCTCCTCACCGCCGGGGACCTCGCGCACCGCTTCGACCTGCGCCGCCTCCCCGAAGACGGCCCGCAGCGCGGCGCTGAGCTCGCTCTCCGCGACCTCGCGCTGCTCCTCCTCCGCCTGCCGGGCCGCGTGCGCGGCCTCGTACAGCACGATCGACGCGGCCGGATCGAGCACGCCGGAGGTGGCCAGTTCCTGGGTGACCGAGGCCCGGCGCAGGAGTTGGGCGTCGAGCGCGGCGCGGGCGGCGTCGATACGGGTGTGCAGTCGGTCGAGCCGCCCGGCGGTCCAGCTCAGATACAGGCCGATCGCGACGAGGGCGACGACGATCCAGATGAGGGTTACGGTCACGGGCCGCAAGGCTACCTGTGGCGGCGGGGGAGGTTTGTTCCCCTACCCGCCCCTTCCCGAAACTGGGGCAGGCCCCAGGCCCCCTTGGGAGGGGTACGTGGGGGCTGACGCCCCCACACTCCGGAGCGGCAGCTTCGCGCCGCAGACCAGACGCCCCCGGACCCGCCCCACACGAGGACGTGCAAGGGCCGTGCTCCGGACGTGGCCCCGAACCGGCAGCGTCACACCGCACACCAGACACCGCGGACCCGCCACCGGTCCAAGAACGCGCAGGCGTTCTCCCAACAACCCCGAACCGGCAGCCTCGCACCGCAAACCACAGGCACGCGCCCCTACCCCCGGCCGACAGGCTTCGCGGACGCGGGGGGGCAAAGCCTCAACGTCGACGGGCACCCGGGGCGCCCCGCGAACCACGCCCTGGCAGGGGACGCGCAGGGGTCGTGTTCTGGACGTAAAGCGTCGCAACTCGCGCGAAGCGCGGTGAGGAAAGCAGTCCAGGACACGAGCCCCGGAGCGGCCCGCCCCCGCGCCCAGGCGGACCCGGCTGCCCCGAGCGACCAAGGGCCCGCACCCGGAGACCCCTCACCTCCGCAACGCACCCGCACCCCCGGGCCAGGCCCCCGCCGCGCGCCCGCACCCCCAGACCCCGCACCCCCGCCGCGCGCCCGCACCCCCGGGCCAGGCCCCCGCCGCGCGCCCGCACCCTCAGTCCCGCGCCAGACCGAATCTCGACCGGAGCCCCGGAGTCCGCTCGTCCGCCGCCACCGACGCAGCGCCGTCCGTCACCGTCTCGTACACCGCCAAGATGTCCGCCCCGACCGTCGACCAGTCGAAACGCCGCACATGCGCACTGCCCCGCGCCCGCAGCTCCGCCCGCCTCGCCGGGTCCCGCAGCAGCCCTACCGCCGCGTCCGCCAGCGCGTCCGCGTCCTCGTTCGCGAAGAGCTCGCCCGCCGCGCCCTGGTCCAGGACCTGCGCAAACGCGTCCAGGTCGCTCGCCAGCACCGGCGCGCCCGCCGACATCGCCTCGACGAGGATGATGCCGAAGCTCTCGCCGCCCGTGTTGGGCGCGACGTACACATCGACGCTCTGCAGCAGCCGCGCCTTGTCCTCGTCGCTGACCATGCCGAGGAACTCGACCCGCGAGCGCATTTCCTTGGGGAGTACCGCGACCGCCTCCTCCTCGTCGCCCCGGCCCGCCACCAGCAATCGGGTCTCCGGGCATTCCGCGAGGATCTTCGGCAGCGCCTTCATCAGCACCGGCAGCCCCTTCCGGGGCTCGTCGATGCGCCCTATGAAGCCGAGCGTGTTGCCCTGCCACTCCGCCTTCGGCTCGGCCCTTTCGAAGAAGCCGACATCGACGCCGTTCGGGATGACGACCGCGTCGCCGCCCAGATGCTCGACCAGCGTCCGGCGGGCGTACTCGCTGACCGCGATCCGTGCGCTGATCTTCTCCAGCGCCGGCTGCAGGATCGGGTAGGCCGCGATCATGGCGCGCGAGCGCGGATTGGAGGTGTGGAACGTCGCGACGATCGGCCCCTGCGCCGCCCAGCAGCTCAGCAGCCCCAGCGACGGCGAGGCGGGCTCATGAATGTGGATGACGTCGAAGGTGCCGTCGTGCAGCCAGCGCCGCACCCGCGCCGCCGACAGGAAGCCGAAGTTCAGCCGGGCGACCGAGCCGTTGTACGGGACGGGTACGGCCCGGCCCGCCGAGACGACGTACGGCGGCAGTGGCGTCTCGTCGTCCGCCGGCGCCAGTACCGACACCTCGTGGCCGAGCCTGATCAGATGCTCTGCCAGGTCCCTGATATGGAATTGGACGCCGCCCGGTACGTCCCAGGAGTACGGGCAGACGATGCCGATCCTCACGCCCGTTCCTCCCGGCGCTCTTGATCCGTCACAGCGAGGTCGGCGAGCCACAGCCGCTGCAGCATGTGCCAGTCCTCCGGGTGCTCGGTGATTCCCGTGGCGTAGGCATCGGCCAGCGCCTGTGTCATGGAGGACGTCTTCTCGGCCTTGGTACCTGTCTCCGGCACCTCGACATGTGGATGGATCCGGCCCTTCATCAACGGCGCGTCCTCGTACCAGAGGGTGACAGGCAGCAGCACCGCGCCGGTCTGCTGGGCCAGCGTCGCAGGCCCGGCCGGCATCCGCGCCGTCTCGCCGAAATACTTCACCTCGACGCCGGAGGCCGACAGATCTCGGTCGGCGACAAGACACACAAGGCCGCCTGCGCGCAGCCGCCGCGCCAGCGTCCCGAAGGCCGAACCGCCCGTATGCGGCAGGACCTCCATGCCCAGGCTCTCGCGGTACGCCACGAACCGGTCGTACAGCGACTCGGGCTTGAGGCGCTCGGCGACGGTCGTGAAGGGGATGCCCAGGGTCCTGGTGACCCAGACACCCGCGAGGTCCCAGTTCGCCAGGTGCGGCAGCGCGAGAATCACGCCGCGTCCCGACGCGAGTCCCTCCTTCAGATGATGGACGTCCTTGATCTCCACGCTGTTCGTGACGCGCTCGGCGCTCCAGGTGGGCAGCCGGAAGGACTCCATCCAGTAGCGCATGTACGAGCGCATGCCGGCCTTCGACAGCTCGGCGAGGCGCTCGGGGCTCGCGTCGGGCACCACCCTGGCGAGGTTGGACTCGAGCCGCAGCACGCTCTTGCCGCGCCGCTTCCACGCGGTGTCCGCGATGGTGCGGCCGAGCGCGGCGGCCGCCGGCTCGGGCAGCATCTTGACGGTGCTCCAGCCCAGTCCGTACAGCCCGTCGGTCAGACGCTCCCGCATCACGTCGCCTCAGCCTCGTTCCCCTGTGCCGCGGCGGCGTCGGCCTCCGCGGACTCCCGTCGTACGGTCACCACCCGCTGCCCCAGCGTCACCAGGCTGCCGACGGCGACGATCCACAGCGCGATCGGCAGCAGAATGTCGATTCCCGGCACCCCGAAGGCGTGCAGTCCGGCGAGGCCGGCGGCGACCAGTGAGATCACCAGCCGCTCGGCGCGCTCGATCAGACCGTTGACCGCCACCGGCAGGCCAATCGATTCACCACGTGCCTTGGTGTACGAGACGACCTGGCCGCTGGCCAGGCAGAAGATGGCGACGGCGCACAGCACATTGTCGTTTCCCGTGCCCGCGTACCAGAGCGCGAAGCCGGCGAAGATCGCGCCGTCGGCAACCCGGTCGAGCGTCGAGTCCAGGAATGCGCCCCAGCGGCTCGAAACCCCAGCCTGCCGCGCCATATTGCCGTCGACGAGGTCGGAGAAGACGAACAGCGTGATGACGATCGTGCCCCAGAAGAACTCTCCCCGGGGGAAGAAGACCAGCGCACCCGCCATCACTCCGGCCGTGCCGATCAGGGTGACCGCGTCGGGGCTCACCCCACGTCGGAGCAGAAATGCGGCGAACGGTGTGAGGACACGCGTGAAGAATGCACGCGCGTACTTGTTCAGCATGGCCTTCCCGGAGGGTCGGTGGGCCGCATGGCCCCATCGGCCACCGGCTGGCCCATCGTAGCCAGGACCGACGCGCTCCACCGCCGGGCACCCGCCTCCCGCGGTCGCGTACGACGTATGGACGCACCGTGACGTGAGTGGAAAGCTCGAAAGACCACCGCGGGCATCGCCGGAGCTGCCCCGGACGTCTCCGGGACCTCCCTCATGGCTCCCCGCACCCGCGGCCCCTCTCCTCACCGGGCAATCGATCGGGAGGCATGAATCATGGGCGACAAGGCGAATGCACACCCCGGAGCCGCCGGCAGGGCGGCTACGGCCGACCAGCCCTCATCCGTACGGAACGTGGTGCTGGTCGGCCACAGCGGATCGGGAAAGACGACGTTGATCGAGGCCCTCGCGCTGACCGCGGGCGCGGTCAACCGGGCGGGCCGCGTCGAGGACGGCGGCACGGTCTCCGACTACGACGAGATCGAGCACCGGCAGCAACGTTCCGTACAGCTCTCACTCGTCCCTGTCGAATGGGGCGGGTACAAGATCAATCTGCTGGACACTCCCGGATATGCCGACTTCGTCGGGGAGCTGAGGGCCGGTCTGCGAGCAGCGGACGCGGCCCTTTTCGTTGTGTCGGCGGCACAGGAGGCCGATGCGATCGCGGGCGCGACCCGGTCGGTGTGGGAGGAGTGCGCGGCGGTCGGAATGCCGCGCGCGATCGTCGTCACGCACCTGGAGACCGCGCGCACCGATTTCGAGGAGCTGACCCGCGTCTGCGGGCGGATCTTCGGGGGGGACGACCCCGATGCCGTGCTGCCGCTGTATCTGCCGCAGTACGGGGCGCAGACCCCCGACGGCCACGCCCCGGTCACCGGCCTGGTCGGACTGCTCTCCCAGAAGATCTTCGACTACTCCTCCGGCGAGCGTAAGGAGACCCCGCCCGATCCGGAACAGACCTCGCTGCTCGAGGAGGCCCGCAACCGGCTGATCGAAGGAATCATCGCCGAGAGCGAGGACGAGACCCTCATGGACCGCTATCTCGGCGGCGAGGAGATCGGCCTCGACACGCTGATCCAGGATCTGGAGAAGGCCGTCGCGCGCGGCATTTTCCATCCGGTGCTCGCGGCCGCCCCGGCGCTCGATGGCGCCAAGCAGGGTCTCGGTACGGTCGAGCTGCTGGAGCTGATCACGGGCGGTTTCCCGACCCCGCTGGAGCCTGCGGCTCCCTCCGTCACCACCCCGCAGGGCGCGGCGCGCCCGCAGATCAGCTGCGATCCGCAGGGGCCGCTGGTGGCCGAGGTGGTCAAGACCGCGTCCGACCCGTATGTCGGCCGGATCTCTCTCGTACGCGTCTTCTCCGGCACCCTGCGTCCGGACGAGACGGTGCATGTGTCGGGGCACGGGCTCGCCGACCGCGGCCACGAGGACCATGACGTCGACGAACGGGTCGGCGCGCTCTCCGCGCCCTTCGGCAAGCAGCAGCGCCCGCTCCCCCAGGTCATCGCCGGAGACCTCGCCTGTGTGGCGAAGCTTTCCCGCGCGGAGACCGGGGACACGCTCTCCTCGAAGGACGACCCGCTGCTGATGGAGCCCTGGACGATGCCCGATCCGCTGCTGCCGCTGGCCATCCAGGCGCACAGCAAGGCGGACGAGGACAAGCTCTCCCAGGGGCTTTCGCGGCTGGTCGCCGAGGATCCGACGATGCGGCTCGAGCAGAACCAGGCCACGCACCAGGTGGTGCTGTGGTGCCTCGGCGAGGCGCATGCGGATGTCGCGCTGGAGCGGCTGCGCAGCCGGTACGGCGTCCAGGTCGACGTGGTGCCGCACAAGGTGTCGCTGCGGGAGACCTTCGGCGAGAAGTCGGCGGGCCGAGGACGGCATGTGAAGCAGTCCGGCGGGCACGGCCAGTACGCGATCTGCGAGATCGACGTGGATCCGCTGCCGCCGGGGTCCGGGATCGAGTTCGTCGACAAGGTCGTGGGCGGCGCGGTGCCGCGGCAGTTCATCCCGTCCGTGGAGAAGGGCGTACGTGCCCAGGCGGCGCGCGGCGTGGCGGCCGGTTACCCGCTCGTCGACGTACGGATCACGCTGCTGGACGGCAAGGCGCATTCGGTGGACTCCTCCGACGCCGCCTTCCAGACGGCGGGCGCGCTGGCGCTGCGCGAGGCGGCCGCGGATACGCCCATCCATCTGCTGGAGCCGGTCGCCGAGGTGCGGGTGCTGGTCTCGGACGAGTATGTGGGTCCGGTGATGAGCGATCTGTCGGGGCGGCGCGGCCGGGTGGTCGGCACCGAGCAGGCCGTCGGGTCGCGGACGCTCGTGCGGGCCGAGGTGCCGGAGATCGAGATCGGGCGGTACGCGGTGGATCTGCGGTCGATCTCGCATGGGACCGGGCAGTTCAGCCGCTCGTACGCGCGTCATGAGGCGATGCCGCCGCAGTTGGCCGAGAAGCTCCGTCAACAGGCGGAAAATGGCTCGTAGTTGATGGTGCCGCCCGTTGTGCGCCCTTGCGGCGGGCGGCATTTCAGTGTCCTCTGACGAAGGCGGCACACCCCGGATACGCTGTGGTGCCCAGCTCAGAAGGTGTGCGGGGCACGGTAGTTGGGAACAGGCCGCAGTGCGGATGCTTGCGGCGATGGGGGCGGTAGTGGCGAACGACGTTTTCGATTTCACTCCGGGGGCTCAGGTCCCGCTCCTCGGCTCGGCCGGGCAGACGGCGGCGACACATGCGCTCGCCTCGGCCGCGTACCGCGACAGTCCCGTCGCGGAGCTCCTCAAGGCGAACAGCGAGTGGCACAAGTCCGAGGTGAAGAAGGGCAAGTTCTCGCTCTTCGAGCCGAATCTGGGCGAGGCGTTCTCGCGGGCCGTGCAGATCCGGATGTTGGGCGGTGCCCGAAAGGCGTTGATCCAGTCCTTCGGCACCGAGCCGCAGGCGGTGGTCGAGCACTGTCTGGCCGCCACCCGTATCCGCAAGGAGCGGGACATCAGGCTCACCGGTGTGATGGCGGTCTTCGGACTGCTCTTCCTGCCCGGACTGCTGCTCTGGCTGGCGGTTTTCCAGCTCCGCCGGACGATAGCGGGCGCGCAGAACAAGCGTGCCGGGGCGCTCGGCACCGCGCTGCTCGCCGCCTTCGGCATTCTCGCCGTGATCTTCCTGGTGCGGCTGCCCTTCAGCGGACTCCTGGGGTACTACATCCGCGGCATGATCGTCGCCCCGGTCGTCGGCTGGCTGCTGGCCAAGCGGATCTGCGAGTCCACGGCGAAGGACATGCGCGCCCGCTGGGAGACCCTGCTCGCGGGCGGCGGCATCGGGGCCAAGGTGCCCGAGGCCGTGCCGGGCCACCCCAACGAGACCGCGCGCGAGCAGCTGCGCCAGGGGCTGGAGAAGCTCACCGCCGAACAGCAGTCCAACGCGGTCTTCTACGCGGGCCCCAAGGGAATACTGGGCATGGGCACACGCTGGGGCAGCTGGCAGCTCGCCGAGGAGCTGGTGTCCAAGGAGCCGGGCAAGGACATCAACCAGTTCCGCAGCTGGGACGTCATCCGCGCGATCCACGATCGGCTGAAGATGCTGGAGCGGGGTCCGCTGAACTCCGGCGGCTTCCCCACCCCCTCGGTCAAGCACTGGATCGTGGCTCCGGTCGGCGAGAACGCCGCAGAGGTGGCCCGGCCGGAGGGCCAGGACGTGGAGACCTTCCAGGTCAAGGGCCACGAGATACAGCGGATCTGCAACCACCAGCAGTTCGGCGGCGGCAATCGGCACTATCTGGGCATCCAGTTCACACTCTGGGACGGTCAGTTGGTGATCACCATGATGATCACTGTCACCGTGCTCCACGAGACACTGCGCATCGAGGTGACCGGGCACGCGCTCGGCCCGGTGCACTCCCTGTTCACCACCAAGCCCGCGCCCAAGACCGTCACGGTCGCCAAGACGGTCCGCTTCTGGGAGACGACCGACCGGCAGCTTCCGCTGGTGGAAACGCCCGAGGTGGTACGCCTCGCGGTGCGCGCGCCCTTCACCTGGTACCCGCCGATGCTGGACTTCCTCGGCGGCAAGCTGGTCCTTCCCGAGCCCTTCGGGCTGCGCCACGCCTGGGCGGACAAGCCCTGGCGGCACCGGTTCATGGCGGACGACGCGATGCGCGCTGCCACGCCCGTACTGCGCGTCACGCACGCCGCGGCGATGAAGGTGCTCGAGGAGAACGGCGTGGACACCGAGCGCTTCGGCAACCGCTCCATGATCGTGAGCGGCCTGGTCCAGGACCCGTCGCCGCGCCAGGCCGACCTGTACGACGCCTAGCGGCACAAGCACCGGGCCCGGTGGACACCTGGCCCGGTCAGGCGCTGGGCCCGGCCAGGCAGGCGTCGGTCAGACGGGCCAGGCCTCCGCCAGCATCTTGCGCGTATCGCCGAGGAGCTGGGGCAGCACCTTGGTGTGCCCGATGACCGGCATGAAGTTGGTGTCGCCGCCCCAGCGCGGAACGACGTGCTGGTGCAGATGTGCGGCGATACCGGCGCCGGCGACTGCGCCCTGGTTCAGCCCGATGTTGAAGCCGTGCGCCCCCGACGCCGTACGCAGCGCGGTCATCGCGTGCTTGGTGAACACCGCGAGCTCGGCGGTCTCCGCCTCGTCCAGCTCGGTGTAGTCGGCGACATGGCGGAACGGCACCACCATCAGATGCCCGCCGTTGTACGGGTAGAGGTTGAGCACCGCGTAGACCCGCGAGCCGCGGGCGATGACGAGTCCGTCCTCGTCCGACTTGGACGGGATGGAGCAGAAGGGACAACCGTCGTCGGCGCCTGGCCCGGTCGGCTTGTTCTCGCCCTGGATGTACGCCATCCGGTGCGGCGTCCACAGGCGCTGAAACGCGTCCTGCGTCCCGACTCCGATCTGCTGTTCCGGCTCACTCGTCATGTTGTGCAGCATATGACTTCGCCCGGCCGCGCAGGCCAGAGACCCCCGCAGTGCCGATCGCACTGCGGGGGTCCCGTACGCCTTGCCGGGCCTCGTACGCCCGGTCTGTCTCGTGTCAGAGCTGGACGCGGTCCTCGACGACCTTCGCGATCTTCGCGATGGCCTCGTCGACCGGGATGCCGTTCTCCTGCGAGCCGTCGCGGTAGCGGAAGGAGACCGCGCCGGCGGCCATGTCCTCGTCGCCCGCGATGACCATGAAGGGCACCTTCTGCTTCTGGGCGTTGCGGATCTTCTTCTGCATACGGTCCGAGGCGGCGTCCACCTCGACCCGCAGCCCCTTGGCCTTCGCCTTGGCGGCGAACTCCTGGAGGTACGGGATGTGCGCGTCGCCGATCGGGATGCCGAGTGCCTGCACCGGCGCCAGCCAGGCCGGGAACGCGCCCGCGTAGTGCTCGAGCAGCACCGCGAAGAAGCGCTCGATCGAACCGAACAGCGCACGGTGGATCATGACCGGGCGCTGCTTGGTGCCGTCGGGACCGGTGTACTCCAGGTCGAAGCGCTCCGGCAGGTTGAAGTCCAGCTGGACGGTGGACATCTGCCAGGTGCGGCCAATGGCGTCCTTCGCCTGGACGGAGATCTTCGGCCCGTAGAACGCGGCGCCGCCCGGGTCCGGGACCAGCGGGAGGCCCTGCTTCTCGGCGACCCTGCGCAGTGTCTCGGTCGCCTCCTCCCAGACCTCGTCGGAGCCGACGAACTTCTCCGGGTCCTTGGTGGACAGCTCCAGGTAGAAGTCGGTGAGGCCGTAGTCGCGCAGCAGGTTCAGCACAAAGGTCAGCGTCGAGTCGAGCTCGTCCGCCATCTGCTCCTTGGTGCAGTAGATGTGCGCGTCGTCCTGGGTGAACCCGCGGGCGCGGGTCAGGCCGTGCACGACGCCCGACTTCTCGTACCGGTACACGGTCCCGAACTCGAAGAGGCGCAGCGGCAGTTCACGGTAGGACCGGCCGCGGGCGTCGAAGATCAGGTTGTGCATCGGGCAGTTCATGGGCTTGAGGTAGTAGTCCGTGCCCTCGTCGAGCTGCATGGGCGGGTACATGCCGTCGGCGTACCAGTCCAGGTGGCCCGAGGTCTCGAAGAGCTTCCCCTTGGTGGCGTGCGGGGTGTAGACGAACTCGTACCCCTCCTCCTCGTGCCGCTTGCGGGAGTAGTCCTCCATGACCCGGCGGACGACGCCGCCCTTGGGGTGGAAGACCGCGAGGCCGGAACCGATCTGGTCCGGGATGGAGAACAGGTCCAGCTCGTTGCCGAGCTTGCGGTGGTCGCGCTTCTCGGCCTCGGCGAGGAACTCCAGGTGAGCCTTGAGCTCGTCCTTGGAGGGCCAGGCGGTGCCGTAGATGCGCTGCAGCATCGGGTTCTTCTCGCTGCCGCGCCAGTACGCGGCGGCGTTGCGCATCAGCTTGAACGCCGGGATGTTGCGGGTGGTGGGCAGGTGCGGACCGCGGCAGAGGTCCTTCCAGCACAGCTCGCCCGTCTTGGCGTCGAGGTTGTCGTAGATGGTCAGCTCACCCGCGCCGACCTCGACGTCCGCGCCGTCGTCGGAGGACGCGGAGCCCTTGAGCCCGATGAGCTCGAGCTTGTACGGCTCGTCGGCGAGCTCCTCACGGGCGGCCTCGTCGGTGACGACGCGCCGCGAGAAGCGCTGGCCGCGCTTCTGGATCTCCTGCATCTTCTTCTCGATGGCCTTGAGGTCATCGGGGTGGAAGGGCTTCTCGACATCGAAGTCGTAGTAGAAGCCGTCCTTGACCGGCGGACCGATGCCGAGCTTGGCCTCGGGGAAGAGCTCCTGCACAGCCTGTGCCAGCACGTGCGCGGTGGAGTGGCGCAGGATGTTGAGGCCGTCCTCGGAGGAGATCTCGACGGGCTCGACCTCCTCGCCGTCCTTGATCTCGTATGCCAGGTCCTTCAGCTCACCGGCGATGCGCGCGGCGACGACGGTGCGCTCGCCGGCGAAGAGCTCGGCCGCCGTAGTGCCCGTCGTCACCACGCGCTCTTCCCGCTCGGAATCGCGTTGGATGATCACACGGACGTCTGACACCGGTCTCTCCTGCCTGAAGGGGTGCGCCGCATTCGTATGGCGTGCGCGATACGAATCGTACCGAGCCGACGGGGTGCCTTGCGAAACGGTTTGTTCCCCTGCCCGCCCCTTCCCTTGACCGGGGGCAGGCCCCCAGACTCCCGTACGCCCTCCGGCCGTGTCCTCAACCGCCGGACGGGCTGGATCTTCAGCCTCGCCGGCGATATAGGCGCGGGGTCCGGGGCGGGGCCCCAGTTCCAGGGAAGGCACCGCAGGCGAGCCGCACGCCGCACCCTCACTCCCCCTGACACGCCTCCTCGAAGTAGTCCAGATTCTCGTACAGCGACTTCATCAGGCGGTCCCGCTCGGACTCGTCCACCTGGACGGGGACCACGTTCGACGCGTCCGTCAGGCGTCGGAAGCCGCCTCGTCGCTCCAACCGGCCCACGACCCGGATCGGCAGTCCGACCAGATGCGCATGGCCTGCCGTCCGGTACGACTCCTCGTCGAGCGCCACCCGTACGTGCGGTACCTCGGCCCCGGCCAGCACCCGCAGCCGTACCGTGCCCGCGCCGCGCGGTCCCGAGCGCCGCATCCGGACCACCGTGCCCGTGATCCGTACCGGAACGGACGGCTCGTCCCGGAGATAGCGCGCGCCCGCCTCGCGCAGCGCGGGCAGGTCGCCGGGCGAGAACTCCACGGGGTCGTTGCGCGCCGCGCACCCCTGGGGCACTCCCGCCGCCGGCGACCACTCCAGCGCGATCCGCGCGCCCTCCGAGCCGCGCACCAGCGCGATCACGGCCTCCGTCAGCTCGCGGCTCACGCCGGCCTGCACGGCAGCGTCGAAGGCTTCCATTCCTCCGGTCGCCCGCTGGTAGTCGGCGGCCTCCCGGGCCGCGTGCAGCGCGTGATAGAGCCGGACCGTGACCGCACGGCCGTCGTCCACCGGCACGAACGCGGTGAGGGTGCGCCCGCCCTGCGCGGGACCCACCAGTACCCCTTCCAGCGAGGCCTGTGCCTGCCGCCGGTGCCGCGCGCCGTAGTAGCCCGCGCGTTCACGGGCCGCGAGCGCACCGGCCATCAGCATCTGCCGGGCGGCCGCCCGCAGTTGCTCCTGTGCGGTCCACGACGCCGCGCCCGACGGCCCCTGCGGCACGTCCCGCCACCACCGGATCTCGTCGCTGGGCACGGTCAGCCCGACGAGCACCTCACGGGCCGAGGGTGCCGCACTGCGGGCCAGCGCGGTGAGCGCCTCGCCCAGCAGGTCCTCGCAGTCGGGGAAGGACCTGCTCTCCGGTACGAGCAGACTCGTGCCGCCCGCGGCGGGCCCCGGCGGCGTCCAGCGCGCATAGCGCCCCGCCGCTCCCCCGCGCCGCCGCCAGCCGTGCCGGTCGAGCAGCGCGCCGAGGACGACAGGGTCGACCTGGGCGGGGTCCGGCTCCCCGCTCCCGTACCAAGGTCCTGGCACATCGCCCGTCAGGTGGGGCCGTATCGACTCCTGCATCAGGGTCTCCCTCCCGCCCCGACCTTCGTCATGATCTCGCAGAGCGCCCGGTCGTCGAAGATCCGTGAGGTCGGGATCCGCACGGTGGTCCTGCGCCTGCCCGTCACCGGGTGGCCGGCCAGATTGGTCCAGTAGCAGCAGTGCCGCAGATCGAGCCGGTCGTGACTGGCGCGCAGCCACTCGCCCTGGGTCCGGGGGACGAGCATCACGACAAGGATCTTGTGCACCGAGACGGGGGTGCGGGCCAGTTTCACCAGGTGGTCGTTGTCGAGCGTGAACGAGAACGCCGCACCGGGTGGGTGCGGGGGGATCTGGTACGTGCACTTGAGCTGCACTTTGATGGTCACCTCGTCATCGACCGTGTGTCCGGCGGAGCTGTGACTGACGTGCCAGTCGATGCCGTTGTCCGGAAACGGCTGCGAGAGCGAGCAGCCGGCCGCGGCGGCGACCGCGTGCAGATAGCCCACCTGGAGAGTCTCCATGCAGGCGGTGGTGGCGAGTCCGCCGCGCAGCGGTGCGATCCGCTCGGGCAGCAGCCCGCCCGGTTCGGGCTGCGCGAGCGCCATGGCTCTTCGTGCCTTCCGGGCTGTACCGATCAGTGTCCCCACGACGGGGCGTCAATTTCCGTACCCCTCATATGTGTTGTCACCGCCCTGCGTACAGCGCAAACAGCACGGGTATCACCGATTCGGGCAGGGGGATCACGCCATCTGCCGGGCATGTGCGAGGAGTTCAGCGATGACGCACTGGTATGACGGCCCCCTGGCCGCATTTGACACCGAAACCACTGGAGTTGACGTCGAGGAGGACCGCATCGTTTCGGCTGCGGTCGTCGTCCAGGACATGGCGGGCGGCCGGCCGCGCGTCACGCGCTGGCTGGTCAATCCGGGCGTGCCCGTGCCGCCGGGCGCCACCGAGGTGCACGGGCTCACCGACGACCACCTGCAGCGCAACGGCCGCTGGCCGGCACCTGCGATGGAGGAGATAGCCAGGGCGCTGGCCGAGCAGTGCGCCGCGGCCCGCCCGCTCGTCGTGATGAACGCGCCGTTCGACCTGACCATCCTCGACCGGGAACTGCGCCGCCACCGCGCCGCGTCGCTGGGCCGCTATCTGGAGAACGTGCCGTTGTGCGTGCTGGACCCGCGAGTCCTCGACAAGCATCTTGACCGCTACCGCAAGGGCCGCCGCACCCTCACCGATCTGTGCACGCAGTACGAGGTGGTGCTGGACGACGCCCATGACGCGGCCGCGGACGCGATGGCCGCGCTCGACGTCGTACGGGCGGTGGGGCGACGTTTCGCCTCGCGGATGGAGCGGCTGTCACCGTCGGAGCTGCACACGCTGCAGGCTGTGTGGCACGCGGCGCAGGCGCGCGGTCTGCAGGCGTGGTTCGCCCGCAGCGGTGCTCCGGAGCCGGTGGACCCGCACTGGCCGCTGCGCCCGGATCTCGCCGCCGCCGCCTGACTCCGGGTGGCGCCCCGCTCGGGGGCGCCACCCGAAGGTACGTCGGGCGGCGGCTGTCGGTCAGGCGTCCGTCAGCCGGTGAATCTCGCGGTGAGGGAGGTGAACTGCCAGTTGCTCTGGCTGATGCCGGAGCAGTTGCTGACCACACCGCCGCCGGGGCAGGGCCGGTCACGGTTGACCGACCAGAACGCGAGGCGGGCGATGTGGTGGGAGTTGGACCAGTCCTTGATCTGGGTCCAGGTCGCCGGGCTGGTCTGCTCCTGCTGGTCGCTGAGGCCGTTCATGCCCGAGATGCCGATATGGGCGTAGGCGGTGGCGTCCGACCAGCCGAAGGTGCTCATCAGCTTGGTCTTCAGCCCTTCGGTGGCGTTGACGGTGTTGCCGTACATGTCGGCGCCGCCGCCGAAGTCGAACGGCATGATGGTGAAGACGTCGATGTCCGCCTGGAGTGCGTTGGCGCGCTCGATGAGGCGGCTGCCCCACCAGGTCGGCCCGGTGGTGGACGTACCGAAGGTGAGGATCGTCCTCAGGCCGGGGTTGTTCTGCTTGACGATCTTCAGGGCACCCAGAATCCGGTCCTGTACGACCTCGTTCTCGAACTCGTCGCTGTTCTCGATGTCGACGTCGATCGCCTTCAGTCCGTATGCGCTGATCACCTTCTGATAGGCGCCGGCCAGCGCCTCAGGGGTGGAGCAGTTCGGGCCGAGCTTGTTGCCCGACCAGCCGCCGATGGACGGGACGATGTCACCACCCGCGCCACGGATCGCGTTGATGGTGGACTGGTCGGCGCCGCCGGCGAGCGGACGCGTGCCGTCCCAGGCAGGGTTGCAGCCGCCGGAGGAGAGGATGAACGCCATGGTGAACCTTTTGATGCCGGTGGCGGTCATCACGGAGGTGGCGCTCGGCGGATCACCCCAGCCCAGGTAGAGGTACGGGGCTGCCTGTTTGAAGCCGCCACCGCCGCCACTGCCGGCGTCGGTCGTCACGCCGACGGCGGTCGAGGCCGCCGAGAGGTTACCGGCCGCGTCACGGGCGCGGACCGTGAAGCTGTACGAGGTGCTCGCAGCCAGACCGCTGACCGTGGCACTGGTGCCGGTCACCGTGGAAGCCCTCGTCGGGCCCTGGTAGACGTCGTAACCCGTGACTCCGACATTGTCGGACGACGCGTTCCAGGCCAGCGAGACACTGGAGGACGTCTTGGCGGTGGAGCGCAGATTCGTGGGCGTCGTGGGTGCCTGGGTGTCGCCGCCGCCTCCGCCGCCGGGGCCGTCGAGGCTGATGTCGTCGGCGTAGTAAGTGCCCTGTGCGTAC
This sequence comes from Streptomyces sp. NPDC002730, assembly GCF_042888805.1. Taxonomy (NCBI): domain Bacteria; kingdom Bacillati; phylum Actinomycetota; class Actinomycetes; order Kitasatosporales; family Streptomycetaceae; genus Streptomyces; species Streptomyces sp. NPDC002730. Next base: position 71,977 of record NZ_JBIAQG010000016.1, on the reverse strand, counting down.
CAGCCGTTGAGGTAGATCTCCGCGCTGGTCTGCGAGGCACCGGTGGTGAAGGACACGGTGAGCTGGGTGTATCCGGTCGCGGACGGGGTCCAGGTGGAGGCGCCGCCGGCCACACCGAGGTGCACGTAGTTGCCGCGCACCCAGCCGGAGAGCGTGTAGGCGGTGTTGGGCTGCACCGGGACGGTCTGGGTGCACTTGGCGTTGTCGCTGTTGCTCGCGGCACCGGCCAGCGCCTTCGTACCACTGTGTACGGGGCTGCTCACCACCGAGCCGAGTCCGCCGGTGCAGGACCAGCCGGAGAGGGAGCCGGTTTCGAAGCCGGCATTGGAGAGCAGGTTGGCTGCCTGGGCCGTGCCGGGCACGGCGAGCGAGGCTGCCGCGGCGAGCAGCGCCGCGCCGAGGCCGGCCAGTAGTCGATTTCGGATACGCACGTGACCTCCCAATGAGGGGCGGGTGCGGGTCGACGGACCTGACGCGGCGCCACGATTGGTCTGGACCTGCGAGGCGGATTGAAGCGAAATGCCGTGCTCCCGTCAAGACGTACGGCGAAACAACTGCCGCCGCGCGCCCGTGAGTTGGAACTGGGGTCTCACCGCGGAAGCCGACCACGGGCCGCCCCTGCCAGGCCGCGGCCTACCAGCGCTCCACAGGCTGACCTGGTCAACTCCCTTAAGGGCGTCTCCTCCCGCAGGCTCCGCCAGGAGTACCCCGAACTGGTCCGGCACTACTGGCGGGCACAGCGCCTATGGTCCGGCTCCTACTTCGCCGGATCGGCCGGCGGAGCGCCGCTGCCGGCAGTCCGTCAGTACATCGAGCAGAGAAATCGTCCGATGTGACCTACGGGTCGGAGCACCTCTCAGAATCGCTGCACCACCTGGCCGAAGCCCGGTGCACTGCGATTGATCCCGGTAACACCGGCGAACACCGGCGCCCGAAAAACGTCGAGGCCGGTCCGTCTACTGACGGACCGGCCTCTCCCGGTGGGCGATACTGGGTTCGAACCAGTGACCTCTTCGGTGTGAACGAAGCGCTCTCCCACTGAGCTAATCGCCCGGGAACGCACTGAACCATACAGGCCCCTGCGGGTTTCCTTCAAACCCTGCCGAGGTATGCGGCCAGCCCACGCCGCCCGCCGCGCATCATCGCCGCGTGGTTGGCGAGGAAGACCGGCCGGCACGGCAACGCCAGCCGCCTCATCAGCGGCTTGCGCACCTCCACCTCCTGCTCGTACACGGCCCGGGTATCTGCGCCGCGCTCCGTCAGCGTCCACCGCGCCCACCCCTCCAGGTCCCCGTCCATGCCCACTTCGAGCAACCCCGCGGTCGGGTCGCGCCGCTGTGCGCGAGCGGTGACGAGCAGTTCGTACGGGAGGAAGGAGCGGAAGCGCGCGGTGCCGGTGTCCTCGTCGAGCCGGGTCACCTCGCGGACCTGCGGCCACCACAAGGGGTACTCACCGACCTGCTCGAGGACCGTGTACACGGCGCCCGGTCCGGCAGGCAGATCCCAGACGCTGCGGAAGCGGTAGTGACACCAGTTCATGGTGCAAGTCTGCGCCTGCCGGGGCGTACTCACGTGCGATCTGAGTATCCGCACCCATGCCCTGCCATGTGGCGGGGGCCACACTCCAGACCATGGAGAACGTTCCGCCACCCGCCCAGGAACTGGCGATCCTCGAGCGCGAGCTGGTCCGACTGGACGCTCGCCGGGCCCAGTTGCTGGCTCGCAGAGCCTGGCTCATCGCTGCGCTCCGGCCGCCCGTCGCGCCTGCCGTACTGGCCACGCGGCCCTCTGCCGCGCGGCCTTCCGTCGCGCAGCCCTTCCTCGCACCGCCGCCCGACGCCTCCCCGCCGAGTGTGCAGAATCTGCTGCTCACCCTCGGCGGCATTCTGCTGACCATCGCCGCAATCGCATTCACACTGGTCAGCTGGGGTGACTTGGGTATCGGCGGGCGCTCGGCGGTGCTCGGCGCGGTGACGGTCGCGGCGCTCGCGGCGCCGGTCGCGCTGCTGCCCAGGCGGCTCGCCTCGACCGCCGAGTCGGTGGCCGCGCTCGGCCTGGTGCTGATGGTGCTCGACGCCTACGCGCTGCACCAGGTGGCGCTGGCCGGAACCGACGGCCTCGGCTATGCCGCCTTCGCATCGGCCTCGCTCGCCGCGCTCTGGACGGTGTACGGGCTGTCGCTGGACCGGCTGCGGATTCCGCTGCCGGTCGCCGTACTGACCGCGCAACTCCCGCTTCCGCTCTGGGCGCTGACCGCCACTGCGGGCGCGCCGCCGATGGAGTGGGCGCTGCTGACGACCGCGGCGCTCGATGTCGCGGTCGCGGTGTGGGCGAAGCCGGCCGGTCTGCGAGCCATCGCCGCCACCGGTGCCGCGGCGACGGGCGGCTGGGCGCTGCTGATCGGCGGCTGGCAGTCGGTATCGGCGGATGCGCCGCTCGACGCGGCCGCGCCTGCCGCGCTGCTGCTCACAGCGGCCGCCGTGGCGGTGTTCGCGGCCTGGCGCGCCTCTTCGGCCGCGGTTGCCGCCTCCGCTGTGGCGGGTCTCGCGGTGATCGCGGCCGCCGGCGGCGTGGTGCGCGCGGCGGTGCCGGAGGGGTGGTCGGTACTGGGCTATCTGCTGTGTGCGGTCGCTCTGTTGGGAGTCGTACGGGCGGGCGGGCCGAAGTGGTTGGCACCGGGCCTGACGGGTGCAGCCGGCGCGGTGCACGCCTTGGCGGCGCTCTCGACGCTGCCACTGGTCGCGCTCACTCTGGCGGGCCCGCTGTCAGGCCTCGGCGACATCTGGTCGGGCACCCCGACGGATGCGCGCGGGGCGCTGGGCGTCGGGCTTCCGGAGCCGGGCCTGACCGCGGCACCGGTGGTGCTGCTGGTCGTGGCAGCGGTCCTCGCGACGGCGTCCCGCTGGTTGCCGTCGACGACAACTGCGTACACCGCGCCGGCAGTCGGCGACCCGAAGGGAACGACGTACCAGTCCGGCCCGGCAGGCGCCGGCCCGCACCCCGCGGGCACTCCTGCTCAGGCCACCGGCGCCACGGGCACCGCGCCGCGCCCGGCGAACGCGCCCGCCACGGAAGGCCGTCCCGGCCGGGCGACCGGCACCACGCACCCCGCCGACCAGGCCGGCAGCACCCCGCGCCCGGGGGACTCACCCACCACGGAAGACCATCCGGGCCGAACAACCGGCACCACCCCGTCCTCCTCCGGGCCGGCAGCCACCGACCCGGGCGCGCCCCCGAACCCCTCCGGCCCGCCCGCAGGAGCCTCCTGGCCCGGCCGGCCCCCGGCCTCCGGCGCGTGGGGAGCCGCCCCTGCGGCCCCACGGCCTGACCGGCGTGCCGCAGTCGTCGGCGCGGCTCTCGCGCTCGCGTGGGCAGGTCTGTTCGTCGTGCCGCCCGCGCTGGATCTGGCCCACCCGGCCACCGTGGCGCTCCACCTGGTCCTCAGCGTGGCCGCGCTGGTGCTCGCCGTGCGCCCCGGCCGGATCGCCCGGCACGCCCCGGCCGGCCCCGTCGTCGCCCTCGTCTGCGGCCTCGCGGGTGCTGTGAGCGTCGCCCTGTTGTCCCTGGCCACCCGCCCCGCCACCTTCGCGGTGCTGGGCACACTGGTGGCGGCTCTCGCGGCCGCGGCCGCGGTCCGGGCACCTCGCGCCACGCAGGCGGTACTCGCCTGCGCCGCCACCGCTTTCGCCACCGCCTTCGTGGGCGCCGTCGCCGCTGCCGCCGAACTCCCGCCCCACCGGGCCTCGTTGACACTCCTCGTCGTCCCCGCCGCCGTGGCGCTCCTCGCCGCCCGGCTGGGCCGCCACCCCGTCGCCCTCCCCATGGAGCTCACCGGCGCCGCGGCCGGACTGCTCGCGGTCGTCCTCGCCACGGAGCACCGGCCGACCCTCTCCCTGGTGCTCGCGCTCTGCGGCGTCATCGCCGCGGGCACCGCGGTACGTGCCGAGCGCCGGCCTGCCGCCGGCTATCTCGCGGCAGTGCTGTTCGTGCTGGCCACCTGGGCGAGGCTCGCCGCCTCGGACGTCGCGTCCCCCGAGGCGTACACCCTGCCCGTGACCGTCTCCGCGCTCGTCGTCGGCGTACTGCGCCGCCGCCGCGACCGGGAGGCGTCGTCCTGGACGGCGTACGGTCCCGGTCTCGCCGCGACGCTGGCGCCGAGCCTCTTCGCGGCCTGGGGCGACGGGCACTGGCTGCGTCCGCTGCTGCTGGGCCTCGCGGCCCTGGCCCTGACGCTCGCCGGTGCCCGGCTGCGCCTGCAGTCGCTGCTGGTGCTCGGAGGCACGGTGCTCGCGCTGGACGCCCTGCACGAGCTCGCGCCGTACGTCGTCCAGGTCGTCGGCGCGCTCCCCCGCTGGCTGCCACCCGCGCTCGCCGGTCTGCTGCTCCTCGCGGTGGGCGCGACCTATGAGCAGCGGTTGCGGGACGCGCGCAAGCTCCGCGACACCCTCGGCCGGATGCGCTGAGCGGCGGCGGACACGGAGAAACGCCGAAGGCCCCGGAGACTTCAAGTCTCCGGGGCCTTCGGTCCGGGTGGGCGATACTGGGTTCGAACCAGTGACCTCTTCGGTGTGAACGAAGCGCTCTCCCACTGAGCTAATCGCCCGGGCACTCCGCAAACATTACCCCATGTCAGCGAGTCCCCCTGACCAGTTTGGGGTCACTCCTCGATCTTCCACGGCATGACGATCCCGAACTTCCAGACGTAGATTCCGACCAGTACGGCGATGATCACGAGACCGATCGTGGTGAGGATGATGTTCCGTCGGCGCACCCTCGGATCGAGCGCCCGCTGAGCCGCCTCGGTGACCTTGCGCTTGGTCCAGCGCAGCACGAGCTGAGCCCAGACGAACTCGGTCGCCCAGATCGCCATACCGCCGAAGATCACCAGCCAGCCGGGGCCCGGCAGCGGCAGCATCACGATGCCCGCGCCGACCACCGCGAGGCCGATCACGAAGACACCGACCTGCCAGCTCAGGTGCAGCGTCCTCGACCTCTTGATGAAGTGGGGCGCCTTCGAACCGAGGACCGGCCCAGCATCCACCTTCTCCGTCACGTCCCCCGTCGCGGCGGTCGGACCCGTCGCTGCGACGGACTCTTCCCGCTCGTCACTCTCCGCATTCATGGGGCCCAACCTACCGGATTGAGCCACGTCACCGGAATGGCCCTATAACACAAAGTGACGCACCGCTGCAGGAACGGCATGAGGGATCACAAAACGGTCAGAGGGGTTTACAACGGCACCGTAGGTGGCATGTCGATTTCGCCGACGTGCGAATCCCCGAGCGCACACTGAGCGAAAGGCCCTGGCGCTTATGAACACCACGGTCAGCTGCGAGCTGCACCTGCGCCTCGTTGTATCGAGCGAGTCTTCACTGCCTGTACCCGCGGGCCTGCGGTATGACACGGCCGATCCCTATGCCGTGCACGCCACCTTCCACACCGGAGCCGAAGAGACGGTCGAATGGGTGTTCGCCCGCGATCTTCTCGCCGAGGGCCTGCACCGGCCCACCGGCACGGGTGACGTCAGAGTCTGGCCGTCCCGCAGCCATGGCCAGGGCGTCGTCTGCATCGCGTTGAGCTCCCCGGAGGGCGAAGCCCTGCTCGAGGCCCCGGCGCGGGCCCTGGAGTCGTTCCTGAAGCGGACCGACGCCGCGGTGCCACCGGGCACCGAGCATCGTCACTTCGATCTCGACACGGAGCTCTCGCACATCCTGGCCGAAAGCTGAGCCAGGCCGAGAGCTGCACGGCGCCGTCCTACTCGGGGAGACGGCGCCGCGCGGACAGCCACATACGGCGGACACCGGCGCCGTCATCGCGGATTCCCACGCGGTGACGGCGCCGGTGCGCTCTCCGCGCCAACCGCTAGAGTCAGCGCAATTCGGCGGGCACCGGCCCGCAGCACCTCAGGGAGCGAATCGTGCTGATCCCCCACGACACCCGGATCGCCCTCGACACCGTCGTCGATCTGGTGAACACCGCATCGGACGGCGAGCAGGACGACGGGCTCGCGGATGTCGCGGCGCTGTACGACTTCGTGCGGAACCACAGCGTCAGCGACGTGGGCGATCTCGGCCAGCGGGACCTGAAGGCCGTACGGGGGGTACGGGCGCAGTTCGCGGGGATCTTCGCGGCGCCCGACAGTCGTAGCGCAGCAGAACTGGTCAATGAGCTGGTGGCGGCCGCGGGGACCACCCCACAGCTCACCGACCACGACGGCTACGACTGGCATGTCCACTACTTCGCGCCGGGCGCCTCGGTCGCCGACCATCTCGCGGCGGACTGCGGGATGGCGCTGGCCTTCATCGTCGTGGCGGGCGAGCAGGAGCGGCTGAGGCGCTGCGAGGCGCCCGACTGCGGGCGCGCCTTCGTCGATCTTTCCCGCAATCGCTCGCGTCGCTACTGCGACAGCCGCACCTGCGGCAACCGCCTGCATGTCGCCGCGTACCGCGCGCGCCGCAAGGAAGCGGCCGGCTGAGCCTCACAGCAGAAACAGATCGTGTACCGCGGCCATGAGCAGCAGGAAGCCGATCACCGCGAGGAAGATCATCAGGGGCGGCTGGGAGAGTGCGAAGAGGCAGCCACGCGGCTCTTCGGTCGGTGCGGGGGCCTCGCCCCGGGAGGTATCGAGCATCTCGGGGTGATGATGGCGCAGAGCGGGCTGCCATGATCGACCAACACGCCCCGCGACTGCGGGAGTTCATCAGATCCGCATTTCCGGCCATGGCCGGATACGTCAGATGCCGTGCTTCTTCAGGATCGCCTCGATATCGCTGAAGTCCTCGCCGGAACCGGCGGCCTTCGGCTTCGCCTTGGGCTGGGCCACCGGACGGCTGCCCGTCCCGAGCGTGGGCGCGGACGCCGCGGGGGCAACAGCTTCCTGCCGTGCCGCCCTGGCAGCGGCCTTGCGTTCCTTGCGGGTCCCGCCGCCGCGCCGCTCGACGGCCCGGGTGGTCATGAAGAGCAGCCAGGCGCCGCCGAGCAGACCGAAGCCGAGCCACGCCGATGGGCTGAAGGCGGTGTCGACGGCCCATGCGACCGCGCCGGTCAGCACCAGACCCACGGGGATCAGGGAGTAGGCAGCTATCCGGGTCGCCGCGAGGAAACGCTTGCGGTACGCCGTAACGGCGGCGATGCCCAGGCCCGCCGCGGACACCGCGGAACAAATGGTCTCGGCAAGCATCCGGTCCTCCAGGCTTCGGCGGGCATGTGCGGGTACGTCCCTTCCCATCGTGCACCGTCGGGTGGTGTCCGGGCCACGGCCGGGAAACGAGCTCAGGGAGATCTCCGGGACGCCCTCCTCCCCAGGTCCCGGTTGGGGCAGCGACGAACGGGCTGGGAGACTGGCCCCATGAGCGATTCCACCACCACCCGCCCCGTCGTGCTTGACGTCTGGTGCGAGCTCCAGTGCCCCGACTGCCGCAGCGCCCTGGTGGACCTGCGGGCCCTGCGCGAGCGCTACGGCGACCGGCTCGAGCTGCGGCTGCGCCACTTCCCGCTCGAGAAGCACAAGCACGCCTTCGCCGCCGCCCAGGCCGCGGAGGAGGCGGCCGAGCAGGGTACGACCTGGCCGTATGTGGAGGCGGTGCTGGAGCGCACCGACCAGCTCGCGGCGAAGGGCGAGCCCTTCCTACTGGAGGTGGCGCGCGAACTGGGCCTGGACGCCGATGAGTTCGACACGGCGCTGATCGACGGCCGGCACATCCTGGCCGTCGACGCCGACCAGGCCGAGGGCAAGGCGATCGGTGTGACGGGCACTCCGACGTATGTCATCGACGGCGAGCGTCTCGACGGCGGCAAGAGCCAGGAGGGGCTGCGGGCACGCATCGAGGAGATCACCGACCGGCTGCTCACCGGCTCCGGGTCCAACTCCTAGAGCAGCGGCTTGAAGAGGTTGACGGCGGTCGTTTCGTAGCCGAGCGACTCGTAGAGGCTGATCGCCGGGGTGTTGCCGGCGAAGACATGCAGTGCGAGCAGGCGCATCCCTGCGGCGAGCGAGACGCGCTCGGCGAGCAGCATCAGGGAGCGCCCGTGGCCCTGTCCCCGATGTCCGTCGACGACTTGGACGTCGTACACGAACGACGCCTGCTCGCCGAAGCGCGCCTCGCGCCGCCCGACGAAGAGGTGGCCCACGATCACGCCGTCATGGACCAGGAGACTGAGCGAGGTCCCCGGGGTGGCGAGGCCGTCGGGCAGGCTCTTGCGGTGGTCGGCCTCGGACTTGGCACGCGCCTCCTCGGCCGGCAGGCCGCGGTCGATCCAGCTCTGTGCGTAGCTCTCGACGGCCTGAGTCCGCCACTCCGCGAACTCCGCCTCGCTCATCGGACGGCCTTCGACGTGCGCGGGCAGAGCGGGCGGCTCCGCGGGAAGCACCTTGCGCATACTGCGGCTGCGTTCGGTGTAGCCGAGTGCGCTCGTCAGCCGCCGCGCGGCGGTGGCGTCGGGCGGTACGGATGTCAGTACCTGGGTGCACCCCCAGCCCCGCAGCACCTCTTCGGCGGCGAGGGCGGCGACGGTCCCGCGTCCGCGCCGCCGGTCCGCCTCGTCGATCCGCAGCGAGCGTATGGAGCCGGCCTTGGAGCTGAGCGCCGGGAAGGTGGCGATCTCGGTCCTGCCGACGGGACGGCCGTTCACGCAGACCTCGTACGCGCGTGACTTCGCGCCGTCGGCCTCGTGCTGAATCGGCCCGGTCGGCCGCAGGGTGGTGGTCATCAGGGGTGTTCTACCCGCCTGTGAGGCCACCCGTCACGAGGTTTTACGGAGCCTTCGGATCCGGGTCGGCGGCCGAGCGCTCCTCGAAGATCCGCATGGCCTTGGCGGTCACCGGTCCCGGCGCTTCCGCGATCCGGCGTCCGTCGATTCCGTGGACCGCCTGGACGTCGCGGAGAGTGGAGGTCAGGAAGATCTCCTCGGCCCGGTCCAGTACGTCGAAGGGCAGGTCGGTCTCCTTGGCTCCCGCCCACTCGACGGTCAGTGCGCGGGTGATGCCCGCGAGGCAGCCGGAGGAGACGCGCGGGGTGAGCAGCTCGCCGTCGACCACGACGAAGACATTGGAGCCGGTGCCCTCGCAGAGTTGTCCGACGGTGTTGGCGAAGAGCGCCTCGGACGCGCCCTGCTCGCTCGCCCTGGCGAGGGCGACGACATTCTCCCCGTACGACGTCGTCTTCAGGCCGGTCAGAGCCCCGCGCTCATTGCGGGTCCAGGGGACGGTGATCACCGCGGTGGTGTCGGGGCGGCGCTTGGTCTCGCCGAGCGCGACGACCAGGGTCGGTCCTGCCGTGCCCCGGTCGGAGCCGAGGGGCGAGACTCCGCCGGTGTAGGTGATGCGCAGCCGGCCGAGCTCCATCGGATTGGCTTCCAGCACGGCGGAGCAAGCCCGGCGCACCTCGTCGTGGTCCGGCTCCGGCAGGCCGAGGCCGCTGGCCGAGCGGGTCATCCGCTCGAGGTGGAGGGTGAGCGCGAAGGGCTGCCCGTGGACAGTCTTGACGGTCTCGAATATGCCGTCACCGACGGTCAGCCCGTGGTCGAAAACGGACACCCGGGCGTCCTCGGCATCCGTGAGTCCGCCGTTGACCCAAAGCTTCATCGAGCTGTCCTTCCGCTTGCCTCGTACACCCCGGACGCTACCTTGAGCAGCCGGGAGGCCTTCAGCTCGGTCTCCTCCCACTCGCGCTCGGGGTCGGATCCCCAGGTGATACCGGCACCGGTGCCGAAGCGGAGGACCGGTCCCGCGAGGTCGTGACGGTCGATCCAGAAGGTACGTATGCCGACGGCGAGCTCGCCCGTTCCGCGGTCGGCGTCGACCCAGCCGATACCTCCACAGTACGGGCCACGGGGCGCTGTCTCCAGCGCCTCGATGATCTTCAGCGCACTGGACTTGGGCGCCCCGGTCACCGAGCCCGGCGGGAAGGTTGCCGTCAGCAGCTCCTGCCAGCCCGCCTTGGGGGTCAGCTCCCCGCGCACGGTGGAGACGAGATGGACGAGCCCGGGGTGCGGCTCGACCGCACACAGTGCAGGGACGGTCACGGTGCCCGTGGCACAGACCCGCCCCAGGTCGTTGCGGACCAGGTCCACGATCATCACGTTCTCCGCGTGGTCCTTCTCCAGCAGGTCCGCGGCGGTGCGGCCGGTGCCCTTGATCGGCCCGGACTCGACGGTGCGCCCGTCGCGCCGCAGATACAGCTCGGGCGAGGCGGTGGCGATCTCCACGCCGTGCTCGGGCAGCCGGATCGTTCCTGCGTACGGGGCGGGGTTGCCGCGTGCCAGGAGTGCGGTGAGGGCGTCGACGTCGGCGGCGGCCGGGTCGGGCAGCGGCGCGGACAGGACGCGACAGAGGTTCGCCTGGTAGACCTCGCCGGCCGCGATGTGCTCGCGGATGCGGCGTACGCCCGCGGCGTACGCGACGCGGTCCAGCGAGGACGTCCAGTCGCCGGCGGCCGGGCCGCGCCACTGCCCCGGCACGGGCTCGGGCACCGGCTCCGTACGCACATCGCCGAAGCGGGCGCAGGTCAGACGGCCCTCGAAGTCCGCGGCAACGGCCCAGAAGCCGGCCGAGTCGAGGGCTTCGGGGTCGCTGGTGACATCCCGCAGGTCTGAAGCGACGAGGGAGCCGAAGCGGGCCAAAGGAGCAAGGTCGTGCACGTCTGTGAGTCTAGGGCGGACACCAATGACCTGCTGCGGCGTGAACACACCTCAGCACGCTGCGGAAACGCGTTTTTGTGCTGGCCCGGGAATCCGCTAGAGTTCAACACGTCGCCGGGACACGCAGGTGAACCGGATACCGACAAGCGGACGTGGCTCAGTTGGTAGAGCATCACCTTGCCAAGGTGAGGGTCGCGAGTTCGAATCTCGTCGTCCGCTCGAAGGGGGATCTTCCCGAACCCCTGCACTCCGGGTGGAGTGGCCGAGAGGCGAGGCAACGGCCTGCAAAGCCGTCTACACGGGTTCAAATCCCGTCTCCACCTCCAAGGACGATTAGCTCAGCGGGAGAGCGCTTCCCTGACACGGAAGAGGTCACTGGTTCAATCCCAGTATCGTCCACTGGATCCGTATGGATTCTTCGCGCGATTAGCTCAGCGGGAGAGCGCTTCCCTGACACGGAAGAGGTCACTGGTTCAATCCCAGTATCGCGCACGCAGTACCACGCAAGATCGTCCCGCGCGATTAGCTCAGCGGGAGAGCGCTTCCCTGACACGGAAGAGGTCACTGGTTCAATCCCAGTATCGCGCACCAGCCAGAACCCCCGGCCGTCTCGACGGCCGGGGGTTCTGTCGTTGCGCTGCGGGCCCCTCACCCCGTGACGACGGGCTTCCCACCGGTGAAGAGCCGAGTGGCCTTCCGTGATCATGCGGGCCCGGCGATCCGGACTCCGGGCCCGCAGCAGGTTCAGGAGCCGCTCAGGAGGAGAAGAGCATCCGGCCGAAGCTCTTCTGGCGGTAGTGCCCGCCATGGTGTCCGCCGTGGTGCGGCGCGCCCCAGGCGGGGGCGGGTGCGGCCGGGTAGGCCTGCGGGGCCGGCGGCGGGGGCGGGGCCTGCTGCGTCCACTGCGACTCGAGGCGGGTCAGGGACTCCAGCTCGCCGTAGTCCAGGAATATCCCCCGGCAGCCGCTGCACTGCTCGATCTGGACGCCATTGCGGTTGTACGTGTGCATCGCTGCATGGCACTTGGGACACTGCATGGTCTGCTCAGCTCCTCGCCGTTCGGTCGGCATCGCCGGGATGAATGCCCGGTGATGAGGAGTTCAGACTACGACGGAGACTCGAACTCCAACTCGGGCGGGAGAGCCGCAATTCGGGCACAAGCGTCGATCATGGTCTGCTCGACCTCGTCCAGGTCGCGGTGCTCGGCTGCGGATTTCGCGAGGGCCAGGGCGGCGGTCTGGACGGTCAGGGCGCGGGCCGGCACGTCGAGTTGGGGCCAGGGGTCGCCGTCGCCGGTGACGGCCGGGCCGTGTGCCGCCGTGTAGGCGCCGAGGAATCGCTGCCAGACCTCCGGGGGCAGCAGTCCGGCCGCGTACCAGGCGGCGGGACGGGCCAGGTCCCAGGCCGGATCTCCCAGACCCAGATCGTCGACGTCGATCAGCAGCCAGGGGCCGGCCGGGGCGGGGTGGCGTACGAGCTGGCCCAGATGGAGGTCGCCGTGGCAGAGGGTGCCGGTCCGGGGCGAGGGAGCCTCATTGCGGGCCCAGGCGGGGAGCCGGTCCCAGGCACGCTGGACGGTGACGGCCGCCGGATGATGCGCGGCCGCCGTCCGCATCCGCGCATGGGCCAGGGCGGCCTTGGCGGGGCCGCGCATGGGCGGGAGGGGTGCGGGGAGTACGGCGGGCTCGATGGAGTGCAGCCGGGCGAGGAGGACCGCGGCGTCCTCCCAGGGCGCGGCGTCGGGGTCCGCGGGATCGACGGGGACGCCGTAGGGCCAGGCGGTGACGGGCCTGCCGCGTACGTCCCGCACGTGGAGCGGGAGCGGGGGCAGCAGGATGCCGGCGAGGCGCGGGTGGGCCGCGACGGCGAGCCGGACGCGGTGTCCGTCCAGCTCGGTGCCGGGCGCGTGGGCCTTGGCGACGGCGTCCCCGTGCCGTACGACGGCGCCGTCGGCCCGGTCGGCGAGGACGGACTCGTCCCGCCCGCAGGCCCGGCACGCCTGCCGCGGCGCGGGCAGATGCGCGGCGTCACGTGCGACGTCGGCGAGCGCGCGTACGACGGATGCGGTCACGGTCTCCCCCGGATGTGGTGCGGTCTGGCGGGAGCCTACGCGGAACCGGGTGTCTGTCGCTGAAGTGCGTAACGGTGGAGGTAGGGGGCACCTGGCTGAGCCCGGGCAGCGCGATGGCCGGTCAGCTCCCCAGCTGACCGGCCAAACGCTGCCGTCCGCCGCACCCCCGTCCCCACGGGGTTGTTGGCCGGATGTCCCCGACCCGGACCGCTCTTCCGGGTCCGGGGCGCCGCTCAGCGCCCCAGCATCACGCCCACGGACGACGCTTGTGTGACCACCGCATCCCAGCCGCCGAAGACGACCACCAGCAGTGCCGCCAGAGGAAGAACCATGGCCGTCGCCACCAGCGGGTGGCGCGTACCGGACGGGCGGCCGCCGAACGCGGCGAAAGCCTTGCGTCCCTGCATGCGGATCATCGTCCGCGAAGCCGTGTCCGCCATGGTCCCTCTCCTGTCGTATGTGGCAGCGGCGGGTGTCTGACCTCGGGGGACGAGTGCTGCACCCGCCGCTTGACTTCAACATTAGGGAAGCGACAAGGCCCGGGCGTCATGCCCGCGTACCGATTGACGGGCCTCCCGGAGGATGAGCCACCACCCGGCGACGTACTCCCCAGGGTGGAGACGCGTCCCTAGGACTTGGGGTCTTCCCGGAGGGGTTGCTCCGAGACGTCCTCCCGGGGCACCGGCTGCTCGACCAGAGCCAGCACCCGGGTGGCCATGAAGCGGGCCGTCCGCACCACCGATCCGTTGCGGGTGACTTCGCTCACTTCGACCACCCCTCTGCGCACCGCCGTCTCGACCCGGCGGCCCGCCCGGCTTGCCACCACTTCGTACGTACGAGTCGTGTCACCCGCGTCCACCACTATCTCCACGCGGTCACCCTTCATCGATCCAATCCCCCTTCTGCGACGGACCTTTGAGATCTCGCACGGGTCAGGGGCGGTGTATCCGCAGGCCCCTGACCACTCTTCAAGTTTCCCACCCGGCACTGACAATCGATCGGGCCGTGAGGGCGCGGCCTATGAGCACACCGGGGCAGGGGTACGTAAGCTGTGCCACGTCAAACGGACGACCGGGCAGCGGGGATGGACATGGCGATGATGCGGCTCCGGCGCGAGGACCCGCGTGTCGTCGGCTCGTTCAGGCTTCACCGGCGCCTCGGTGCGGGTGGCATGGGCGTCGTCTACCTGGGCTCCGACCGCCGCGGCCAGCGCGTCGCCCTCAAGGTGATCCGGCCGGATCTGGCCGAGGACCAGGAGTTCAGGTCGCGGTTCGCACGCGAGGTTTCGGCCGCGCGGCGGATCCGCGGCGGCTGTACGGCACGGCTGGTGGCGGCCGATCTCGAGGCGGAGCGCCCGTGGTTCGCCACCCAGTACGTCCCCGGTCCTTCGCTGCACGACAAGGTCGCCGAGGAAGGCCCGCTGCAGGCGGCCGAGGTGGCCGCGATCGGTGCGGCGCTCTCGGAGGGCCTGGTCGCGGTGCACGAGGCCGGCGTCGTGCACCGGGACCTGAAGCCGTCGAACATTCTGCTCTCCCCCAAGGGCCCCAGGATCATCGACTTCGGCATCGCCTGGGCGACCGGCGCGAGCACGCTCACCCATGTCGGCACGGCGGTGGGCTCCCCGGGGTTCCTCGCGCCCGAGCAGGTGCGCGGTGCGGCGGTCACTCCGGCCACGGACGTCTTCGCGCTTGGTGCCACTCTTGCGTACGCCGCGACCGCGGACTCCCCCTTCGGGCACGGCAGTTCGGAGGTCATGCTCTACCGGGTGGTGCACGAGGAGCCGCAGCTGTACGGGGTTCCGGACGCGCTGGCTCCGCTCGTACAGGCCTGTCTGGCGAAGGATCCCGAGGAGCGGCCCAGCACGCTGCAGCTGTCGATGCGGCTCAAGGAGATCGCGGCCCGGGAGGCCAACGGGCTGCCGGAGGCCCGGCCGCCGTCCCAGCGCGTGCGTATCGAGGAGGACCGTACGACTTCGCGCTACCCGGAGCGCACGGAGCGTTCGGAGCGGACCGAACGGATGGAGCGGCGTACGGCGGGCACGTCCGTGCCGCGTCCGCAGCCCTCGCGCACCGGGAGTACGCGCCCCCAGCCGTCCCGCAACACCTCCCGTACAAACGGCCGTCAGGGCACCAGGCCCGGTACCCGGCCGACGTCGGCCGGGCGGCGGCCCGCCAACCCGCGGCTGCTGCGGCAGCGGATCATCGTGTTCTTCGTCGTGACGCTGATCGTGGCGCTGGGTATCGCCGCGGCTCAGCAGCTCTAGCTGTTGTGGCTGCTCTGGCTGCTCGGACTGTTGTGGCTGCTCGGGTTCAGGACTGCGGGCGGCCCGTCGCCACGGCGTAGAACGCGACTGCGGCGGCCGCGCCCACATTGAGCGAGTCGACGCCGTGCGCCATCGGGATGCGTACCCACTCGTCGGCGGCGACCAGCGCCTGGGTGGAGAGCCCGTCGCCCTCCGCGCCGAGCATCAGCGCGACGCGCTCCAGCCGGTGCGGGGCCGCCTCGTCGATGACGGAGGCCTTCTCGTCGGGGGTGAGAGCGAGGAGCTTGAAGCCCGCTTCCCGTACGGACTCCAGGCCCTTGGGCCAGGATTCGAGGCGGGCGTACGGGACGGAGAAGACCGCGCCCATGGAGACCTTGACCGAGCGGCGGTACAGCGGGTCCGCGCAGTCCGGGGAGAGCAGCACGGCGTCCATGCCGAGGGCGGCGGCGCTACGGAAGATCGCCCCGATATTGGTGTGGTCGTTGACCGACTCCATCACAACCACCCGGCGGGTGGTCCGAAGCAGCTCGTCGGCGGTCGGCAGCGGCTTGCGCTGCATGGAGGCGAGCGCGCCACGGTGCACGTGGTAGCCGGTGACCCGCTCGGCGACCTCCGGGCTGACGGCGTAGACCGGGGCCGGGAGTTCGTCGATGACGTCGCGCATCACATCGACCCACTTGGCGGAGAGCAGCATGGAGCGCATCTCGTAACCGGCGTCCTTGGCCCGTCTGATGACCTTCTCGCCCTCGGCGATGAACAGGCCTTCGGCGGGCTCGCGCTTGCGCCGTAGCTCGACGTCGGTCAGGCCCGTGTAGTCGCGCAGGCGCGGGTCGTCGGGATCCTCGACAGTGATGAGATCAGCCACAGGGTGATACTGCCTTCTCCGGGGTGCGGTGCCAACGGCTGGGGCAGAGTTGGGTTACCGCTGGTTACTTTGTTCCTACGGTGACCACGTCACCGATGACGATGACGGCCGGGGGCCGTACGTCCGCGGCCCTGGCCGTCTCGGCGACGGTCGCGAGGGTGGCGTCGACGCGTCGCTGGGAGGCGGTCGTGCCCTCCTGGACCAGGGCGACGGGGGTGTCGGGGGCCTTGCCGTGGGCGACAAGGGTCTGCGCGATCGCGCCGATCTTGTCGACGCCCATGAGGACGACCAGCGTGCCGCGGAGCTTGGCGAGGGACGGCCAGTCGACGAGCGAACGCTCGTCGTCGGGGGCGACATGGCCGCTGACGACGGTGAACTCGTGGGCCACTCCACGGTGGGTGACCGGGATACCGGCGGCGCCGGGGACAGAGATCGAGCTGGAGATACCGGGCACGACGGTGCAGGCGATGCCGGCCTCGGCGAGGGCCTGGGCCTCTTCCATGCCGCGGCCGAAGACGTAGGGGTCCCCGCCCTTGAGGCGTACGACCGCCTTGCCGGCCTTGGCGTGCTCGATCAGGGCGTTGTTGATGGCCTCCTGGGCCATGTAGCGGCCGTAGGGGATCTTCGCTGCGTCGATCACCTCGACGTGCGGCGGGAGTTCGTCGAGGAGGTCGCGGGGGCCGAGGCGGTCGGCGATGACGACGTCGGCCTCGGCGAGGAGGCGGCGGCCGCGGACGGTGATCAGGTCGGGATCACCGGGACCACCGCCGACGAGAGCGACGCCCGGGGTGCGGGTGCGGTGGTGGGGGGCGGCGAGGGTGCCGTCGCGCAGGCCCTCGACGATGGCGTCGCGGAGCGCGGCGGAACGGCGGGGGTCGCGGCCGGACACCTCAGAGGTGAGGACGGCGACGGTCACGCCCTCGGAACGGCCGGTTGCAGGGGTCCAGGCGGTGGCGGCGCCGGCGTCGTCGGAGCGTACGCACCAGGTGCGGGTGCGCTCGGCCTCGGCGGAGGCGGCGTTGTTCGCTTCGGCGTCGGAGGTGGCGACGAGGGCGTACCAGGTGTCGGCGAGGTCGCCGTCGGCGTAGGCGCGCTTGATCCAGCGGATCTCGCCGGCCTCGGCCATCGCCTCGACGGAGGGCGTCGCGGACGGCGATACGAGAACGATGTCGGCACCGGCCGCGATCAGCGCGGGCAGCCGACGCTGGGCGACCTGGCCGCCGCCGATGACGACGACGCGCCGCCCGGAGAGGCGGAGTCCGACGGGGTAGGCGGGTTGCGCGGCGCGCGTGGCGTGCTCGGCCATGACGGTACGGACTCCTCGGGCGGGACGTGCGTGGTACGGGTCCGCTGCGGCGCTGAAGCGGCTGGTGGGCGGGTTGTCAGCGCCCGCGGACCAGCTTACGGGGCGGGGGGTGCGGGGGCGGGCCCGGGAGACTTTCCTTACCCCGCCGCGCCCCGCCCCTTCCGGAGCCGGGCCCCGGGGCCGGTTCGGCCCCCGGCGGACGGTTGCGCAGGCCCCGGATTCCCGGCGCCCCCAACCCCGTGCCGCGACCCGTTACTTCGTCGCGACCCCTTACTTCTCCGTCACGCCCGCCGAGTCGAACGTTGCCACCTCGTGCATCGCCCTGGCCGCGCTCTGGACCACCGGGAGCGCCAGCAGCGCACCCGTGCCCTCGCCGAGGCGAAGGTCCAGGTCCACCAGAGGGCGCAGGCCCAGTTTGTTGAGGGCCGCCACGTGGCCCGGCTCTGCGCTGCGGTGGCCCGCGATGCAGGCCGCCAGGGCCTCGGGCGCGATCGCACGGGCCACGAGTGCCGCCGCGCCCGCCGAGACTCCGTCCAGCACTACCGGCGTACGCAGCGACGCGCCGCCCAGGATGAAGCCGACCAGCGCCGCGTGCTCCAGGCCGCCGACTGCCGACAGCACGCCGATCGGGTCCGCCGGGTCCGGCGCGTGCAGTTCCAGCGCGCGGCGCACGACGTCGACCTTGCGCGCGTGCATCTCGTCGTTGATGCCGGTACCGCGCCCCGTGATCTCGCCCGGGTCGATCTCCGTGTACACGGAGATCAGCGCCGCCGAGACCGTCGTGTTGGCGATGCCCATCTCACCGGTGAGCAGCGCCTTGTTCCCCGCGGCCACCAAGTCCCGCGCCGTCTCGATACCGACCTCGACCGCCGAGAGGACCTCCTCGCGGCTCAGCGCGAGACCGGTCGTGAAGTCGGCCGTACCCGGCCTGACCTTGCGCGGCAGCAGACCCGGCGTGGCGGGAAGGTCCCCGGCCACACCCACGTCGATGACGCAGACCTCGGCGCCGACCTGGTTGGCGAATGCGTTGCACACCGCCCCGCCGCCAAGGAAGTTGGCGACCATCTGGGCCGTCACCTCCTGCGGCCAGGCGGTGACCCCCTGCGCATGCACCCCGTGGTCACCCGCGAAGATCGCGACCGCCGCGGGCTCGGGGATCGGCGGCGGGCACATCCGGGACAGGCCGCTCAGCTGGGCGGAGATGATCTCCAGCATGCCGAGCGCTCCGGCCGGCTTGGTCATCCGCTTCTGCCGCTCCCACGCCTCGCCGAGCGCCTTCGCGTCCAGCGGACGAATGTTGGAGACGGTCTCCTGGAGCAGATCGTGCGGCTCCTCGCCGGGCAGGGCACGGCGGCCGTACGTCTCCTCGTGCACGACCCAGGACAGCGGCCGGCGCTTGGACCAGCCCGCCTGCATCAGCTCGGGCTCCTCCGGGAACTCGTCGACGTAACCGACACAGAGGTACGCCACGACTTCGAGGTGCTCCGGCAGACCCAGCGCGCGCACCATCTCGCGCTCGTCGAAGAAGCTGACCCAGCCGACGCCGAGACCTTCGGCCCGGGCTGCGAGCCAGAGATTCTCGACGGCGAGGGCCGAGGAGTACGGGGCCATCTGCGGCTGGGTGTGCCGGCCGAGGGTGTGGCGGCCGCCGCGCGTCGGGTCGGCGGTGACCACGATGTTCACCGGGGTGTCGAGGATCGCCTCGATCTTCAGTTCCTTGAACTGCTTGGCCCGGCCCTTCGGCAGGGACTTGGCGTACGCCTCCCGCTGGCGCTGCGCCAGTTCGTGCATCGTCCGCCGGGTCTCGGCCGAGCGGATGACGACGAAGTCCCAGGGCTGCGAGTGGCCGACGCTGGGGGCTGTGTGCGCGGCCTCGAGCACACGCAGCAGCACCTCGTGCGGGATGGGGTCGGAACGGAAGCCGTTGCGGATGTCCCGGCGCTCGCGCATCACACGAAGTACGGCTTCGCGCTCGGCGTCGTCATAGCCGGGTGCGGGCGCGGTCCCGGCAGCGGCCGCTGCGGGGACCGGCTCCGGCTCGGGTGCGGGCGCGGGCTCCTCGGCCTCGACGACCTCAGCCACGTCGATCACCTCGATCACCTCGGGAGCCGGCTCGGGCTCGGGCTCGATCACGGGAGCCGGCTGGGCAGCGGTCTCCACAGACACTTCCTGGGGCACGTCCCAGCCACCGTCACGCGGCGCCGGCACCTTCGCCACGGCTTGCGGCTCCGGTACGGGTACCGGTACCGGTACCGGTACCGGTACCACTTCGGCTTCCGCTTCCTGCACAGGCACGGGCTCGGCCGCCGGTTCGACCTCCGGCTCGGGCTCGGGCTCGGGCGCGGGCGCGGGCGCGGGCGCGGGCTCCTGCTGCACCATCTCCGGCTGCACAAGCACGTCGACCGGCGTGGGCGCCAGGTGGGGCGTGGTGGGGAGCGATCCGTCGACGGGGACGAACTGTCCGACGGGCGTCGACTCCGGCTCCGGCTCGGCGACCGGGGCAGGGTCCGGGACGGGTGCCGGAACAGGGTCCGGGACCGGTGCCGGAACAGCCTCGGCCTCGGTGACAACCGGAGCAGGCTCCGGGACGACCGTTTCTGCTGGGACGGCAGAGGGCATTTGGGGCTGCGGAGGCTGAGGGTCCCAAGGGGCTCCGGCCTGCGGGGGGATCTCGCCCAGCTGCGGCCCCGGCAGCATTGCCGACCCGTCGCGCGGGATGTCGAGGTACTCCACGCCCGTCGTGGGCGACCCAGGGTTGGGCACGGACACGGCGTGCGGCGGCGTTGCACCCGCCGGTCCGCGGTCGGCGAGTGAGCGCACCACGCCGCCCGAGGTGTCGGGCACCGGCGGGCCCATGTGGAGCGGCCGTCGCGCGGGCGGCGGAGTCGGCGTGGCGGAGGTGGGCGGGATGCGTACGCCATTGAGGTCGACCGAACCGGAGTCACGGCCACCGGCCTCGTGCGCGCCCGGCTCGGACAGCGGCGGAACCTGTGCGACCGGCGCGACCGGGACGAAGGGCTCGGCCGCGGGGACGGGCTGTTCCTCCGCGAAGGCCGGAACGACCGGCTCCGCCATCGCCGCGGGCTCCGCAAGTTCCGGCGCCACAAATTCCTGAGCCACGAAATCCTGAGCGGCGAACTCCTGACCCACGAACTCCTGAGCGACGAACTCCTGACCCGCAGGCATCTGCACCGGCGCGGGCACCTCGACATACTGCTCGGAACCCAGGTGCTCGGAAACCTGCTGCTCAAAGCCCTGATGCTCAAAAACCGGCTGCCCGACAGCCATATGCTCAGGCATCGGCGTCTGATCCACGGGCACAGCCACAGGCGCGAGCCCACCCACAACGTGCCCGGGTGCCGGAGCCATCGGCATCTGCGCGACCGGCGCCTGAGCCACCGGCCCCTGCGCCCCCATGCCCGGCGGCACCGGCGCTGCGCCCGGCTGCGGGTCGCTCCACGCGCCCTGCGCACCCGGCATCAGCAGCAGATCGTCCTCTTCGGGACCGTTCTCGGAGGGGCCCAGGAAGGTGTACGCGCCAGCAGCGGGGATACCCGGCTGCTCCACCATGCCTGCGTTCTCCGGCAGCCCCTCGCCCGGGACCTGGCCGGTGTCAGTCATGCGTACCCCTCGCCCATCGCTTGTGCTCCTTCGCCCATCGCCCGGGGCACCCGACCACGGCACACCTGACGCCCGTCAACAAGAACGAGCGTGAGCGCCGCGCGGCACGTTCGGCCCACGGACACCAAGCATTCTCGCGGCCGTTTCGCCGCCGCGGCAGGGAGATCCGCCACGGTCCGATGTGGGCTGCGCCACGTTGCGCTTCCCCCGGTTCCGACGTACCACATACAGGAGCCAAAGGGACCCCCTTTTCCGGACATTGACGAACGAAGCGACGAACGGCCGGGCGCGGTACAACGATCGGCCAGCCTACATCGCGCGGTGCGGCGGCGGGGTCACGGGGCGCGGTCAGGCTGGCGGCCGGAGAGCAGAAAGACGACGGAGCGCTCCCGCTCCGCCCATGCCACGGTGTCCAGTTCGACGGACTGCAGAAGGGCGCACTCGACAGCGTAGCCACCGGCCGCCAGTGCCGCGCCGATCGCCTCGGCCTCGTCCCGGGTCGAGGCATGGGACACGATGCGCTGCGGCCGCCGGTCGGTACAGGCGGTCACCACCGGCACTCCCCCGCCCCCGATCCGTACGACATCGGGCTCGGGCAGCCGCTCCAGCACATGCGGCGCACGGCCCTGGACGACCTGGAGCTGGACTCCGGAGCGCCGTGCCGTGGCGGCGGTACGGTCGCAGGCGGCCCGGTCGGCGTCGACGGCGATCACCGCGGCTCCGAAGCGGGCTGCCTCGGCCGCGAGAGCACCGCTGCCGGAGCCGATGTCCCACACCAGGTCGCCGATACGCGGTCCCAGACGGGCCAGCTGCGCGGCGCGCAGCTGCACCGACTCGCCCTCACCGATGGCACCGGCCCCGGGCTCCGGAGGCAGCGCCCAGCCCCGTGCCGCCGGCGGATAGCCGGGGTCGCGGCCGGCGATCCAGCCGCTGCCCGGCACGGCCGCGCTCGCGGCTCCGCCGATGACGATGACGACATTGGGGTCGCGCCAGACGTGGTCGGCCGCCTTGTCGGAGGTGAGGACGGTGACCTGCTCACGGTCGGTGCCGAGTTCCTCGCAGATGACGAAGGTGCGGTGGACGCCTTCGAGGAGCAGGGCGAGTTCCGCGGGACCGGCGCCCGGGGAGGTGAGGACAGCCACTTTGGAGTGCGCCCGGCACACATTGACGGCGCGGCGCAGCGTACGGCGGTGGGCGACGACGATCTGTGCGTCGTCCCACGGCATTCCGGCCCGGGCGAAGGCGGTGGCCACGGAGGAGACCGCGGGGACGACCTCGACCTCGAGGCCGTGCTCCGGCGCGCGCAGGGTGCGTACGACCCCGAAGAAGCCCGGGTCGCCGTCGGCGAGGACGACGGCGCTGCCGCGGTGGCCGGCGATCCGGCGGGCGGCGAGGTCGACGCTGCCGAGCCGGATGCGCTCGGCGCCCCGCGGCACCTCGGGCAGCGCCAGATGGTGCGCGGCTCCGGCCACCAAAGTGGCGGCGGAGAGGGCGGACCTGGCCGCTGCGGTGAGGGGCGAACCGTCCCAGCCGATCACCGTGACGCGGTCGGCCATCGTCGTCAGTCTCCTGGTGTTGTCGCAGGTCGGGGCAGCCCCGCAGGGGCGGGCATGGCGAGACTACCCGGAGCGGGCGGTGATCGGCTGTGACAGCTGCGTCAGTTCCAGTCGATGAAGCCGTCAGTTCCAGTCGGTGAAGGAGGCGTAGCCCGCGTCCGCCATCCGGTCCGGGACGGCCTCGAGGTCCTCGGGCAGCAGACTCCAGACGATCAGATCGGTGCGGATATCGGCCCAGCCGCCGTCCTCCGTCTGCGTACGCGCTATCCAGGCGTTCCGCAGCACTCCCTCACTGATGCAGCCGATCTTCTGCGCGACCTGCTGGGACGCGGTGTTGTCGGCGGCCGTGCGCAGCTCGATGCGCTCGAACTGCTGGACGCGGAAGAGCCACTGGGCGACGGCCAGCACCGATTCGGTGGCGTAGCCCTCGCCGCGCGCCCAGGGGGCGGTCACGTAGGCGACCTCGGTGGCGAGTGTGCGCCAGTTGGTGTTCTGCAGATGAATGGTTCCCACGAGCCGCTGGGTGAGGAACTCCGTGACGGCCAGGACTATGCCGCGTCCTTCGGTGCGCTCTGCAGGAGCGATCCTGCGCACCCAATCCTCGGCGTCCGCCGCCGTGTACGGGTGCGGAACCGAGGTCCAGGCGGTGACCAGCTCGTCGTTCATCATCTCGGTGTGCGCCGGGATGTCGGCTTCTTCGAAGGGGCGCAGCACCAACCGCTCCGTGCTGATGGACACGTCCGGGAAGGTGGTAGTCATGCGCAGCTCCATGCCGAAGACCGTCGTAAGGGCCGTAGCCGTAAAGGCACAGCATGCAGCATCGGGTGGCGGATGTGCATGGCCGGGTGATGAGTACCACGAGGCCCCGCCCACCTGTCGCGGTGCGCGGGGCCTCGTCCAAAGGGCTTGCTGCGGGCGTTACTTGACGGCGCCGAAGGCCGGGACGACCGAGCCGGCGTACGTGTCCTCGATGAACTTCTTCACCTCGGGGGAGTTGAGGAGCTTCGCGAGCTTCTGCACGCGGGCGTCCTTCTCATTGCCCTCCTTGACGGCGAGGAAGTTGGCGTAGGGGTTGCCCTCCGCCTTCTCCAGCGCAAGGGAGTTCTTGGCGGGCTTGAGGTCGGCCTCGATGGCGTAATTGCCGTTGATGACCGCGGCGTCGACATCGTTCAGGGCGCGGGGCAGCGTGGCGGCCTCGATCTCCTTGAACTCCAGGCCCTTCTTGTCCTGGATGTCGGAGAGCTTGGCGCCCGAGCCGACACCGGACTTGAGGGTGATCAGACCATTGTCCGCGAGGAGCTTGAGCGCGCGGCCCTCGTTGGTGGTGTCGTTCGGTACGGCAACGGTCTGCCCGGACTTGATCTCCTTGAGGTCCTTGACCTTCTTGGAGTAGAGGCCCAGCGGCTCCAGGTGAACGTTGACGACCGGAACGATGTGGGTCTTGTTCTTCTTGTTGAAGTCGTCGAGGTACGGCTTGTGCTGGAAGAAGTTGGCGTCGACCTGTCCGCTCTCGGTGGCGGTGTTCGGCAGGACGTAGTCCGTGAACTCCTTGACCTCGAGGTTGAGTCCGGCCTTCTTCGCCAGCTTGTCCTTGACGAAGTTGAGGATGTCGGCGTGCGGCGTCGGGGACGCGGCGACGACCAGCGCCTTGGACTCGTCGGCCTTGGCTCCGGAGCCGGACTTCGCGCCCGGGTCGGAGGCGGTGCCGCAGGCGGTGAGGCCGAGAGCGAGGGCGGCGGTGGCGGCGGCAGCCGCGGTGAACTTGATGTTCTTACGCACGAAAAGTGCCTCTTTCTGGTGGTGCGGAACGTTGCCCGGACAAGGAGTGCGGGCTTCTTGGAGTGAGGTCTGGGGATGGGTCAGGCGGTACGGCCACGGCGCGCCAGGAGTCGTACGACCCCGTCACCGATGAGCTGTACGACCGTCACCAGGGCGATCAGGATGACGACCGTGATGAGCATGAACTGGGTCTCGAAGCGCTGGAATCCGTAGGTCACGGCCTTGGAGCCAAGACCCTCGCCGCCGACCGCGCCGGCCATCGCCGAGTAGCCGACGAGCACGATCACGGTGGTGGTGACGGCGGAGACGAGCGACGGCAGCGCCTGCGGCAGCAGCACCTTGCGGACGATCGTCGGAATGGATCCGCCCATCGCCTGGACGGCCTCGACCAGACCGTGGTCGACCTCGCGGATCGCCGTCTCGACGAGCCGGGCGAAGAACGGAATGGCGCCGACGGCGAGCGGCACGATCATCGCGGTGGGGCCGATGAAGGTGCCGACGACCAGGGTGGTGAAGGGGATCAGCGCGATCAGCAGAATGATGAAGGGCAGCGAGCGGCCGATGTTCACAATCACGCCGACGACCTTGTTCACCGGGGTGTTCTGCAGCAGTCCGCCCTTGTCGGTGAGGACGAGCAGCACGCCGAGCGGCAGTCCGCCGGCGACGGTGACGAGGGTGGACCACAGCACCATGTAGAGGGTGTCGACGGTGCCCTGGCTCAGCAGCGGCTGCATCTCCGACCAGTTCACTTGGCACCTTCCTTGACCAGGGCGGAGGCCTGCGCAGGGAGAGTCACCGATTCGGCGGGGGCGTCGGGGTCGACGACATCGACCTGCAGGCCCTGCTCGCGCAGGAAGCCGACCGGGACGACGTTCTCCTCGTAGCGGCCGGGCAGTTCGATACGCATCCGGCCGATCTGCTTGCCTGCGACGGTGTCCATCGCGGCGCCGAGGATCGAGATGTCGATGTTGTACGTACGCGAGAGCTGGGAAATCACCGGCTGAGTGGCGGCCTCGCCGTGGAAAGTGACGTCGATGACCGTGCTCTCGGGTCCGGAGGCTTCGCCGCCGACCGGGAAGAGCTCCTGGGCCAGCTCGGAGCCGGGCGTCGCGAGCAGTTCACTCACCGTTCCGGATTCGATGATCTTCCCCTTCTTCATCAGGGCGGCCGAGTCGCAGATCGTCTTGACGACGTCCATCTCGTGCGTGATGAGCAGCACAGTCAGTCCGAGCTGCCGGTTGAGGTCCCGCAGCAGCTGCAGGATCGAGCGGGTGGTCTCGGGGTCGAGTGCGCTGGTCGCCTCGTCGGAGAGCAGCACCTTCGGGTCGCCGGCGAGTGCGCGGGCGATGCCGACGCGCTGCTTCTGGCCGCCGGAGAGCTGTCCGGGGTACGCCTTCGCCTTGTCGGCGAGGCCCACCAGATCGAGCAGCTCGAGTGCCTTGCGGGAGCGCTCGGCGCCGGAGATCCCGAGGATCTCCAGGGGCAGTTCGATGTTGTCCTTGACGGTGCGCGAGGACAGCAGGTTGAAGTGCTGGAAGACCATGCCGATACGGCTGCGCGCCTCGCGCAGTTCCTTGCCGGCGCGGCGGCCGCGTCCGGCCAGCGCGGTGAGGTCCTGGCCGGCGACGGTCACGGTGCCGGCGGTGGGGCGCTCCAGCAGATTCACGCAGCGGATGAGCGAGGACTTGCCGGCGCCGCTCTGGCCGATGACTCCGAAGACCTCGCCTTCACGGACGTGCAGGTCGACGCCGTCCAGGGCGGTGACCTCGCGGCCTCGCGACTGGTAGACCTTGGTAAGGCCCGTAGTGGTGATCACAGGGGTTTCCGTCACTGTCGAGTGCGCGGCGCGGTGTCCGCCGGGCACGGGGCATTCGGGTTGGACAGTCAGGCGCAGTACGGCTGATTCGGCTTGTGGCCGGGAAGCAATGCGTGCGCGGGGGCAGGCTCGGTCCGATGCGTTCCAGGCGGAAGATCGGATTCGGCGCGGCTGTCGGTCTCGCTTCGGGGGCGCGAGGCTCAGGCAGGGGCCCTCAGTTGGCGCACATTCGACACATACAACGAGCACCGGGCGTCGTGATCGCCTCGGTCGCAAGGGTGCGGCTGCTCGTCCTGGTCATGTCGGCAAGTAAAGCAGACATGCCTGTCGAGCGATCCCGGTTGTCCGAATAGCGGACATCCTTGATACAGCATTTGGACTGGCTCATTCCGCCGCGGTGATCTCCACTCCCCCTCCGGTGGCCTGCACGGACACGGCCGAGAGGTCACGCACGACGACATCGGCGACGAGCTCGGAACGCTGGTGTGTTGTGGCCAAGCCCACGGTCCGCATACCGGCCGCGCGCCCCGCGGTCAGCCCCGCCGGCGCGTCCTCGAAGACGACACAGCGCGCCGGATCCACGCCGAGTCGGCGCGCCCCGAGCAGGTAGGGCTCCGGGTCGGGCTTGCCGCGCTTGATGTCGTCGGCGGCGATCAGGTGCTTGGGCCGGATGCCGACCTCTTCGAGCCTGGCCTCGGCAAGCCGCCGGGTCGCGGAGGTGACCACGGCCCAGCGGTCCGCGGGCAACTGCGCGAGCAGCTCGGCGGTGCCGGGCAGCAGGACGACTCCGCCGGCCACGTCCTCGACCTCGAGCTGTTCGATACGGGCCAGGGCCTCGGGCACCATGTCCGCGGGCAGCAGATCGGCGGCTATCTCCACGGCGGGGCGGCCGTGCAGTTCGACGCGGGCGAAGTCCTCCGCCGTGATTCCGTACTCCTGCGCCCAGAGGGTCCAGCAGCGGTTGACGGACTCCATCGAGGAGACGAGCGTTCCGTCGTTGTCGAACAGCAGGGCTTCGGCGTGGATCTTCATGGTCGTCGACCATACGGGGCGCACGGGGCCGCGCGCATCGGGCCTTTTGGCCCGTAATACTCTCGGGTCCATGCTTGACGCCCTGACGGTCGCGGTCGCCGTGACCGCGCTCGCCCTCGCCGCCTGGTGCGGCTTCGCCGCCTACCGCGACCAGCCCACCAAGGACTGGCACTTCATCGGCATGGCCGTGGTGTCGGTGCTGGCGCTCGCGCAACTGGTGGTCGGGGTCGTGCAGCTGGCGGGCGGCGAGAAGGCGCAGGAGGGCACCGCGATCTTCATCGCGTATCTGATCGGCTCGTTCGCCGCGGTACCGGCGGCGGGCTTCCTGTCGCTGGCCGAGCGGACCCGCTGGGGCTCGGCGACCGTCGCGGCCGGCGCGGTGGTACTGGCAGTGCTCGAAGTACGGCTCTACGACATCTGGGGAGGCTGACGATGGCCGAGCCCGTCACCGGAGCGAAGCAGGCGCAGCAGACGAAGCAGCGGACCAAGCTGGTCCAGGGACCTGGAGTGCTGCTGGTCTGGCTGTACGGCGTGATGTCGGTGGGCGCGGTGTCGCGCTCGGTCTACCAGATCCTCACCGACTACGACTCGGCGCCGCTCGCCCATACGCTCTCCGCCGTCGCGGCCGTGGTGTACGCGTTCATCACGTACACCCTCGTCCGCGGCGGAGAGACGGCCCGCAGGGCGGCGCTGGTGTGCTGCGCCGCCGAGCTCGCGGGCGTACTGATCGTCGGGACCTGGACCGTGGTGGAGCCGTCCGCCTTCCCGGACGCGACGGTCTGGTCGAAGTACGGCATGGGCTACATCTTCATCCCGGTCCTGCTGCCGGTCACCGGAATGCTCTGGCTGCGCCGGTCCCGTACGGACGCGGCGCAGCCCGACGGCCAGGACGGCTAGGCGCTGGCGACATACGCGCGCGCCTCGGACTCCTTCTCCAGTGTGACGAGTGTGAGCCGCGGGCCGACCTGCTCACTGGACACCTGGACATAGCCGCGGCTGCGGTACAACCGCAGATTGCTCTCGCTGCGATGGCCGGTGAAGAGCTGCAACCGCTTGGCGGCCGGCTCCCCGGCGAAGCGCTCCTCGATCGCGTCCAGCAGCCGTCCGCCCAGGCCGTGGCGCTGCATCCTTGGATGGACGATGAGCTTGGCGATGCGGGCCGTCCCGCCCTCGTCGACCCTGCCGCGTACGGAAGCCACCACCTCGTCACCCAGCCGGGCCACCAGGGCATGGCCCTGCGCTATTTCGGCCCGCAGACTCTCGAGGGACTGGGTGAGGGGCTCGATTCCGTAGTCGCCGTAGAGTTCGGCCTCGGTCTGGTAGCACAGATACTGCAGCTTCAGGATGTGCTCCGCGTCCTGCGCCGCTGCCGCTGAGATGGTCACGCTCATGCCCATGTGTGCATGCCTCCCGCTCACCTGTCCGCCGGTTGTCTACCGCTCCTTTCCCCCGCGTTCAGGAGCGCCAACCTCTGCCGTCAGCATTCTGCGCAGGCATCCCAGGCAGCGGGAACGCATCGGCCCCAGACTGCCCTGTGAGATTCCCAACGCCCCTGCGATTTCCCGGTAGGTCGGGTCGTCCGGGGACAGCATCGCGGTGAGCAGCCGCGGGCAGTTCCCGGGCGTCCGCGCGACGGCAGCCCGCAGCGAGAGGCGCCGCTCGGCCCGGAGCACGGTGCGTTCGGGACTGCCGGCCGGATCGGCCGATGGTTCCTGGCCGTACGGGAGTTCACGGGCGGCCGTCCGCCGGGCGCGGCGCGCTTCCGCTCGTACGGCGGACCTGACCCAGCGGGCGGCGTCCGGCGGCGGCCCGTCACGGTCGAGCCGCTCGAGCAGCCGCACCCAGACGGCCTGTTCGAGGTCGCCGGCCTCCAACGCGGTGCCCGGCGCCTCGGCCGTGGCCTCGGCGCTCACCAGCGGGCGCAGCGCGCGGACCACATGGGCGGGGGTGTCTTCGAGAGGCGTCATGTCCGGCGGGACGTGCCGTCGCGCGGCGGCGGTTGCCGCGAGACGGCACAGTCACCCGTTCGGGCAGGTCGGGTGTCGTCTGTGCGTCAGCCGCGGAAGTCGGCGGCGGCCAGCAGACCCGTGTCCGAGTTGTCGGTGAAGATCCCGTCGATGCCGGTCTCGAAGTAGACCTTGAAGGCGCCGAAGGCGTCGCCGTAGGCGTTCGGGTCGGTGCCGCGCCGGAAGTCGGCGGGCAGGAAGGTGTTCTCGTTGCGCATCGTGTACGGGTGCAGGATCAGGCCCTTGGCGTGCGCGTCCCGCACCAGTGTCGTCTGCGTGCCCAGCTTGCCGTTCGCGTCCTTCGGGATGATCAGGTCGAGGGTCGGGCCCATGCCCTGCGCGTACGACGCGATCCACTTCAGGCCCTCGGGCTTGACGAGATCGGCGACCGTGCGCGGGTCGCCCGCCTGGACGAAGTCCCAGGGGCGGGTGTTCGCGGCCGACAGCAGGACGACGCGCGGCGAGTCGACAAGCCCGGCCAGCCGCTGGATGCTGCTCGGCTCGAACGACTGGAGAAACACGGGCGAGTTGCGGCGGTCGCGTCCGTACCGGCGCAGCAGCCTGGCAAGTCGCTCCTCGAGACCGAGTCCGATCCCCCGGAAGTAGGTGGGGTGCTTGGTCTCGACATGGAGCCAGACGGGACGGCCACGCCGGCGGCCCTCCTTCTCGGCCCAGCGC
Source organism: Streptomyces sp. NPDC002730 (assembly GCF_042888805.1). Lineage (NCBI taxonomy): Bacteria > Bacillati > Actinomycetota > Actinomycetes > Kitasatosporales > Streptomycetaceae > Streptomyces > Streptomyces sp. NPDC002730. The sequence goes on along the minus strand of NZ_JBIAQG010000016.1, from coordinate 42,346 downwards.
AGCACCTCCTCGAAGGTGGGTATCCCCCAGCGGCCGTCGTAGAGGGTGTTCTCCTGGCGGTTGGCGGGGATCCGCTCCTTGGCGCGCAGCGTCTTCAGCTCGGCGAGCGTGAAGTCCTCGGTGAACCAGCCGGTGAGGCTGACGCCGTCGATGGACTTGGTGGTTTTGCGGGACGCGAACTCCGGGTGGGCCGCGACATCCGTCGTACCGGTGATGTCGTTCTCGTGACGGCATACGAGGTGGCCGTCCTTGGTCGGCACCAGGTCCTGCTCGATGACATGCGCGCCCATGTCGAGGGCCAGCTGGTAGGAGCCGAGAGTGTGCTCGGGCCGGTAGCCACTGGCGCCACGGTGGGCGATCACCGTCGGGGAGGGCAGGTCCCTGTACGAACCATGTCCGCTGTCGCGCTCGTCGGCCCGTGCCGCCGTGGAGGCGAGCCCGAGGGCGGCCGTGCCGAGCACCGCCGCTCCCAGTACGGTCCGACGCCCGGGACTTCCGTCCGCACCCTGTGTCATCGACGTTCCTCCGTTGTGATGTCCCGCACCTGTCAAGCGATGCCCGATGGTAGGCAGCTACGCCTTCCATACGGCAGAGCCTGGACGAACGCAGTGGAAACACACGTCAACACTGTGTATCCGATCGATGAACCCGATGTGCGATCAGGTGTGACCCACGAGTATCGTCCTCACCTGCACAGACTTCGCCGCCATACCGTCCGCCCCCACGACACCCGCACATGACACGGAGGACCCGTTGTCCCGCTTGTCGCTCATCAAGGCAGTGCTAGGACCGATCCTGCGCCTGATGTTCCGCCCACGTGTGGAAGGTGCCGAGAACATCCCGGGGACGGGGCCGGTCATTCTCGCCGGAAACCACCTCACATTCATCGACTCGATGATCCTTCCGCTGGTCTGCGCCCGTCCGGTCCACTTCATCGGCAAGGACGAGTACGTGACGGGCAAGGGCGTCAAGGGCCGGCTGATGGCCTGGTTCTTCACGGGCAGCGGCATGATCCCGGTGGACCGCGACGGCGCCAACGGCGGTGTCGCCGCGCTGATGACCGGCCGCCGGGTGCTGGAGGAGGGCAGGATGTTCGGCATCTACCCGGAGGGCACCCGCTCCCCCGACGGGCGGCTCTACCGGGGCCGTACGGGCATCGCGCGGCTCACGCTGATGACCGGCGCGCCCGTGGTTCCGTTCGCGATGATCGGCACCGACAAGCTGCAGCCGGGCGGCGCCGGCCTGCCGCGGCCGGGCCGCGTGACGGTCCGCTTCGGCGAGCCGATGGAGTTCTCGCGCTACGACGGCATGGACCGCGACCGCTATGTACTGCGCGCGGTGACCGACTCGGTGATGACCGAGGTCATGGAGCTGTCGGGCCAGGAGTACGTGGACATGTACGCGACGAAGGCGAAGGCGGCCTGAGCCAGTCGCTCCGGGGTGACGCGAAGTTGTGAGAAGGGCCGGGCCCACGCGGGTCCGGCCCTTCTTTCGTCGTCACTCACCCTTGTGGCCGCTGGGGGCCTGACGGATATTCGAGGCTTTGCGGCGCTCAGGAACGTACTGCCGTTCGGTGCCTTACGGGTGCTTACGGGTGCTCGAGGCCTTCCTCGAGCTTCTGGCCGCGCAGCATGAACCACGCCGCGACGGCCGTCGCGAAGAGTACGGCCGCGCCGATCGCCCCCGCCGACTGGAAGCCGTCGGTGAAGGCGTCCTGCGCTGCCGACAGCATCGCCGCGCCCTGATCCTGCGGCAGGTCCTTGGCCGACTCGACCGCGCCGCCGAGTGAGTCGTGCGCCGAAGCGGCCGCCTCGGCGGGGACGCCCGGCGGAGCGGTGAAGCCGCGGTACATACCGGTCACGATGGATCCGAGCAGCGCGATGCCGAGCGCCGCGCCCAGCTCGTATGCAGTCTCCGACACCGCGGAAGCCGCGCCCGCCTGCTCCTTGGGCACGCTGGAGAGGATGACGTCCGCGGTCACGGTGAAGGCGAGACCCGCTCCGACACCGCCGATGAACAGCGCGATACCGAGCGCCAGCACTCCGGTGGACGCGCTGACCGCCGTACAGGCCGCGAGTGCGAGTCCGACCGCTGTCAGTCCGCCGGCCACCACGCTGCGTACGGAGGCTCTGCGGGCGAGATGGCCGGCCAGCAGACCCGCGCCCACCGCGCCGATCGCGGCGGGCAGTTCGATCAGTCCCGCCTCCAACGGCGAGCGCATCTGCACCAGTTGCAGGAACTGCGAAAGGAAGAAGACCAGTCCGGACAGGCCGAGAATGGTCAGCAGATCGGCGAGGACCGCACCGGAGAAGCCGCGGTGGTGGAAGAGCCGCATGTCCAGCAGCGGCGAGTCGAGCGTCAGCTGCCGCCGGGCGAACCAGTACAGAGCGGCCAGTCCGATGATCGCGGCCGCCGCGTTGTCCCAGCGGAAGCCGTGCACCGCCGCCTCCTTGACGGCGTAGACGACGCTGACCATGCCGATCAGCGAGAGGCCGACACTGATCAGGTCCCAGGGGCCGGGGTTGGGGTCGCGGGACTCCGGCAGCAGTTTGACGCCGACCAGGACCAGCACCGCCATCACGGGCAGGTTGATCAGGAAGACCGAGCCCCACCAGAAGTTCTCCAGCAGGAAGCCGCCGACGACAGGTCCGACCGCGGCGCCCGCGGAGGCAGCCGCGCCCCAGACGCCGACCGCGAGGCTGCGCTCCTTGGGGTCGTGGAAGATATTGCGGATCAGCGCGAGCGTGGACGGCATCAGGGTGGCGCCCGCGACACCGAGCAGGGCGCGTGCGAGAATCATCAACTCCGGGCTCGTGGCGTATGCGTTGAGCACGGAGACCGCACCGAACGCGACCGCGCCGATCAGCAGCAGCTTCTTGCGGCCGATACGGTCACCGAGGCTGCCCATCGAGACGAGCAGACCGGCGATGACGAACGAGTAGACGTCGCCGATCCAGAGCAGCTGGGTACCGGAGGGCTGCAGGTCCTCGCTGAGGAACGGCGTCGCGAGGCCGAGCACGGTCGCGTCGACGGCGACGAGCAGCACGGCAAGAACGAGGACGGCGAGCGCGAGCCACCGGCCGGGACTGCGTATCGCTTCGCTCTCCGTAGCCTGCCGGTCGGTACTGGTCATTCCCTCACGCTCCGTCGTGCGCCGCCGAGCAACAACTCGACGATCATGTACTGGAAGTCCTTGGCAGCGACCCGCCCCTCCTGCACCGACCAGGCGCCGGCACCGACGAGCCCGTAGAGGGCCTCGGTCAGCCAGGCAGGCGTGAGGTCGATACGGAACTCGCCCTGCTCCTGCCCGCGCCGGAAGAGCGCCGAGACACGAGCGTCGAGGCGGTTCCAGCCCTCGTTCACCTGGTCGCCCTCGAAGAGCTGGTTCTCGGTGACGAGGAAGGCGAGCAGCGGGGCGGCGGACTCCAATTCGGCGATGAGCCGCCGCAGCGCGTCCTCGGCCGTGCCGTCGTCGAGCCTGGCGGCGTCGAGAGCCGCCTCGAACTCATGGATGCCGAGGTCTTCGAGGGCCTTGACGAGAGAGTGCCGCCCGGCGAAATGCCGGTGCAGGGTGGCCCGCCCGATGCCCGCGGCCCGGGCGACCTCGTCCATGGTCGCGGTCGCTTTACGGGAGAGCAGGGCGGCGGCGGTGCGCAGAACCTGTTCGCGGTCGACTGTCATGAGACAACCATAGCCCACATGAGACATCAATGTCTCATTAAATATTCGCTGCCGCCCCGGCGGCACAAAGGGGATCGTGTGCGGATGAAGCCACTGCTGCTGATCGACGTCGACGGGCCGCTCAATCCGTATGCGGCACAAGCCCAACGCAGACCGGAGGGTTACGTCACCCACCGGATGCGGCCCTCGGGCTGGACGGAGACCAAGCCGCTGCGCGTCTGGCTCAACCCGGAGCACGGGGTCGAGCTGCTGGCTCTGGCCGAGTGGTACGAACTCGTCTGGGCCACGACCTGGAAGGGTGAGGCCAATGAGTGGATCGGGCCGCATCTCGGGCTGCCCGAACTGCCGTACATCGACTGGCCCGAGATGCACGGAAAGGCCCCTCGCGGGACCTTCTGGAAGACGCAGTACATCCTGGAGTACGCGGCGGGGCGGCCGTTCGCCTGGATCGACGACGAGATCACGGCCATGGACCATGAGTGGGTGGAACAACGGCGCCTGGCCGCCGCCCTGTTGCTGCGCGTCGACGACAGGGTCGGACTGCTCCGGCCGGACTTCGACGCGCTCGCGGACTGGGCGGCGGCGCTGCGGTGACGCCTACTTCTTCTACTTCTTCGCCGTGGCCCAGGCGTGCTGCACGGTCAAGTCAGCCTTGACCTCGGCCAGTTGGACGGCGACTGCCGAAGGGGCCGTGCCGCCGCGGCCGCTCCGGGAAGCCAGCGCGCCCTGGACGTTGAGGACCGTGCGCACCTCGGGCGTGAGGTGCTCGGAGATCTTCGCGAACTGGGCGTCGGTGAGCTGGTCCAGTTCGATGCCGTGCGCCTCGCACTCCTTGACGCATTCGCCGGCGACCTCGTGCGCCACCCGGAACGGCACGCCCTGCTTCACGAGCCACTCCGCGATGTCCGTCGCGAGCGAGAAACCGGCCGGGGCCAGCTCCTCCATCCGCTCCCGGTTGACCGTCAGCGTCGCCATCATCCCGGTGAAGGCCGGGAGCAGGACCTCGAGCTGGTCGCAGGAGTCGAAGACCGGCTCCTTGTCCTCCTGGAGGTCGCGGTTGTACGCGAGCGGCAGCGCCTTCAGCGTCGCCAGCAGACCGGTCAGATTTCCGATGAGCCGGCCGGACTTGCCGCGCGCCAGCTCCGCAATGTCCGGGTTCTTCTTCTGCGGCATGATCGACGACCCGGTCGAGAAGGCGTCGTGCAGGGTCACGAAGGAGAACTCCTTCGTGTTCCAGATGATGACCTCCTCCGCGATCCGGGAGAGGTTCACGCCGATCATCGCGGTGATGAAGGCGAACTCGGCGACGAAGTCACGGGAGGCCGTGCCGTCGATGGAGTTCGCGGACGAGCCGTGTTCGAAGCCGAGGTCCGCGGCGACCGCCTCCGGGTCGAGACCCAGTGACGATCCGGCCAGGGCGCCCGATCCGTACGGAGAGACCGCCGTGCGCTCGTCCCACTGCCGCAGCCGCTCCGCGTCCCGCGAGAGGGACTGGACATGGGCGAGGACATGGTGGGCGAAGAGCACGGGCTGGGCGTGCTGGAGATGCGTACGGCCCGGCATGGCGACGTCCGGGTGCGCCTCGGCCAGGCCGACCAGCGCGTCCTGAAGCTCGGCGATCAAGCCGCCGATGATCCGGGCGTGGTCCCGCAGATACATCCGGAAGAGCGTCGCGACCTGGTCGTTCCTGGACCGTCCTGCCCGCAGCTTGCCGCCGAGGTCCGGGCCGAGGCGCTCCAGGAGACCGCGCTCCAGCGCGGTGTGGACGTCCTCGTCGGCGATCGTGCCGACGAAGGAGCCGTCGGCGACATCGGCTTCGAGCCGGTCGAGGCCGGCCAGCATCCGCGTCAGCTCGTCCTCGGTGAGCAGGCCGGCCTTGTGGAGCACACGCGCGTGGGCGCGGGAGCCCGCGATGTCGTACGGCGCGAGCCGCCAGTCGAAGTGGACCGACGCCGACAGCTTCGCCAGCGCCTCGGCCGGACCGTCGGCGAAACGGCCGCCCCAGAGCCGTACGTCACCGTTGTTGCTGCTCACAGCTGAAGCTCCTCAAGAGGGTGGATGTGCGCCCTCCCCCTGGGCCCTGCGGGCCTGGGGGGACCCCCGCCCCGCCGCGGAGGAACGGGGAGGCGGCTGTCGTACGCGTATCGAATCAGGCGAGGTCGCGCCGCGCCGCGATCTTCGACGACAGGCCGAAGATCTCGATGAAGCCCTGCGCCTTCGACTGGTCGAACGTGTCGCCCGAGTCGTACGTCGCCAGATTGAAGTCATACAGCGACTCCTCGGACTTCCGGCCGGTAACGACAGCGCGACCGCCCTGCAGAGTCATCCGGATGTCACCGGTGACGTGCTGGTTGGCCTCGTTGATGAAGCCGTCCAGGGCGCGCTTGAGCGGGGAGAACCACAGGCCGTCGTAGACCATCTCGCCCCAGCGCTGCTCGACCTGCCGCTTGTAGCGGGCCAGCTCGCGCTCGACCGTGACGTTCTCCAGCTCCTGGTGGGCGGTGATCAGCGCGATCGCGCCCGGAGCCTCGTACACCTCACGGGATTTGATGCCGACCAGCCGGTCCTCGACCATGTCGATCCGGCCGATGCCCTGCGCGCCGGCCCGCTCGTTGAGCTGCTGGATCGCCTGAAGGACGGTGACGGGCTTGCCGTCGATGGCGACCGGGACGCCCTCCTTGAAGGAGATGACGACCTCATCGGCCTCGCGCTGCACGGCCGGGTTCGAGGTGTACTCGTAGATGTCCTCGATCGGCCCGTTCCAGATGTCCTCCAGGAAGCCGGTCTCGACGGCCCGCCCGAAGACGTTCTGGTCGATGGAGTACGGCGACTTCTTGGTGGTCGCGATGGGGAGCTGCTTCTCCTCGCAGAAGGCGATCGCCTTGTCCCGGGTCATGGCGTAGTCACGGACCGGGGCGATGCACTTCAGATCGGGACCGAGCGCGGAGATACCGGCCTCGAACCGCACCTGGTCATTGCCCTTGCCGGTGCAGCCGTGGGCGACGATACCGGCGTTGTGCTTCTTGGCGGCGGCGACGAGGTGCTTGACGATCGTCGGCCGGGAGAGGGCGGAGACCAACGGGTAGCGGTCCATGTAGAGAGCGTTGGCCTTGATCGCCGGGAGGCAGTACTCGTCGGCGAATTCGTCCTTGGCGTCGGCCACCTCGGCCTCGACGGCACCGCAGGCGAGCGCGCGCTTGCGGATGACGTCCAGGTCCTCGCCGCCCTGGCCGACGTCCACGGCAACGGCGATGACCTCGGCGCCCGTCTCCTCGGCGATCCAGCCGATGGCGACGGAGGTGTCCAGACCGCCCGAGTAGGCGAGTACGACGCGCTCGGTCACTGGTTTCTCCTTACGATGCATTCGGTGATGGGTATAACTATGCAGTCCTCCGTATGTTTTGTCAACGCGCTCCGTGGGCGTGCACATATGGGCGTGCACATATTGGGCGGCGCCCGGCCATGCACCGCGCCTACGATCGGCGCTTCACAGGCACGACCGGGGGAGCGGCAGTGATCAGGGACTTTCAGACCAGGTGGGCGATGGCCGGCAGACTCATGGACGGCGAGCCGGTCCACACGGTCATCGACACGGCCGACGCCACCGCATGGACAGCCCTCGACATCGGAATACGCGAGCGTGCGCAGCCGCAACCGATCCTGCTGCCCTCCCGCGCCCGGATCGACGGCCGCCGCATCGCGTGGGACCGGAACGAGGGGCTCCAGGTGATAAGCCGAGGCCATGCTCCGCTCAGCAAGAACGAGCTCATCCTCGCGCTGTGCCACCTCGACGGCCGGATCCGCGAAGCCGTGATCGACCGGGTCGCGGACTTCCCCGAGCTGCTGCCACTGGTCGTGATCCGCTGCGCGGACTGGGCCGCGCCGGTGCGTGAGAGGGCCCGGCCACTGCTTGCGGACGCGCTGCCCAAGGTCAGCGGGCCGGACCTGGTCACCCTTGCCGCCCTGGTGCTCCGGGTGGCCCGGCGCGGCCACGGCGCCTTCGCCCGCGACCTGCTGGACCGGACCCTTCGCCAGGGGAGGCGGGCAAATGTCGAAGCACTGCTGGCGAGCGAGGACCGCGCCACGCGCCGATTCGCTCATCGACTCGCGGTCCAGGAGCGGCTGCTCTCCCCGCTGCGGCTCGCCCGTGCCGCCGCCGGTGACGACGATGTCGTCATCCAGGACGTCTGTGCCGAGGCGGCCATCGCCGCCGTGCGCGACGGTGCGTACGACGAGGTGTTGAGCCCCCTGCTTGGCTCCCGCCAGCCACGGGTGCGCTCCGCGGGGGTCACCGCGCTGCGCCGGGCGGGGTGTCCGGCGCAGGCCCAGCCCTTCCTCGCCGACCGATCCGGCCTGGTACGCGCCTGTGCGCGCTGGGTGCTGCGGCAGCACGGCACCGATCCGCTGCCGCTCTACCGTGCGCTGTGCGCCGACCCCTCGACCCGGGATCTACCGCCCGCCGCGCCGCTGGGACTGGCCGAGTGCGGCACGCGCACGGACGCCGCACTGCTGGTGCTGCTGCTCGGTCACCCGTCCGGGGCGGTCCGCGCCGGTGCGGTCGCCGGTCTGCGCCTGCTCGACCGGGCCGACGCCGAACTGCTGCTGCCGCTGCTGGACGACCCTTCGCCGTCCGTGGCTCGCGAGGCTGCCACTGCCCTGCTCCCGTCCGCGGACCGGCTGCCCGAGGCATGGTTGACGCTGCGGCTCACCGCGGACCGCCCCGTCCACACCAGGAAGGCGGCCTTCCGGCTGCTGCGTGCCCAGGGCGGCGTCGCCCAACTCCGGGCGGCAGTACAACTGCTGACGGACGAGGACCCCAGACTGAAGGCGCTGGCCGGTCCGGCGATCCAGCTGTGGGCGGTGCCGCCGACCGGCGTGCCGCGCGGCGACGCCGAGGTGGCCGCGCTCCTGAACCGCTGCACGCACCTGTTCAGCGACTACGTACTGACACGGTTGCGGCAGGAGTTGGGGATCACCGAGTGAAATCGAACGCGGCGGACGCCCCCGATCGCCAATAATCCATGGCATGGGAACGCTCTATGAACGGATAGACGGCCGACTGCGCACCTTCATCGAGGCACAGCCCCTCTTCTTCATCGCGACCGCGCCCCTCTCCGGCGACGGCACGGTCAACCTCTCCCCCAAGGGTCTGATGGGCTCTTTCGCCGTCATCGACGACCGGACCGTGGCCTACCTCGACTTCGCCGGGAGCCACAACGAGACCATCGCCCATCTCCGTGAGAACGGCCGCATCACCCTGATGTGGTGCGCCTTCCAGGGGCCGCCGAACATCGTCCGGGTGCACGGCCGCGGCGAGCCCGTTTTCCGCGACGACCCGCGCTGGGAGGAGCTGCTCACGCGCTTCCCGGACATCGACACCACCTCGCATGGGCTCCGTGCCATGATCGTCGTACGAGCCGAAGTCGTCCGGAATAGCTGCGGGTTCGCCGTGCCGTACATGACGTACGACCGTGACCGCGAGATGCACGGTCAACGGTTCTCGCGCGAAGACGATGCGTCACTCAGCGCCTATTTCGAGAAGAAGTCGGACATCGCCACCAGCATGGACGGGCTTCCAGGGCTTCCGCTGCCGCTTCCTCCGACCCCATGAATCCAGTGGGCCGGACGGCGCAGTCCGGGCGGCGCACCCCCCGTGCCGCGCGTACGGTCATGAACCATGCGCCCCGGACTCGCACTTGGCTCCGTTCTCCTTCTACTCGCCGCCGGTACGGTCGCGGCCGTCCCCGGCCGCGCGGCCACGCTCCCCGAACGGATGGCCGACACGGGCAGCGGCACCCAGCTGATCACCGCCGAGGCCCCGAGCGCCGGCTCCACCACGGGCAAGGTCACCTGGTGGGACCGGCGCCGCGACGGGCGGTGGGTGACGGTGGGCTCGGCCGCGGCGCGGTTCGGCGCGAAGGGCCTGGTCGAGGGCGGTAGCCGGAAACAGAGCACCTTCACCACCCCGACCGGGCTGTACCGCCTGCCGTACGCCTTCGGGACCAGGGCCGCTGTCGCCTCGACCGACTACCCCTACCGCCGGGTGACGGCGAAGTCCTGGTGGTGCCAGGACAACGGATCCCGCGCGTACAACCGCTGGGTGGAGGGGCTGCCCGCCGACTGCCGGGCTGCCGAGTCCGAGCATCTGGTCGCGTACGCGACGCAGTACGCCCGGGCCCTGGTCATCGGCTTCAACTACGACCGTCCGGTGCGCGGTCGGGGCGCCGGCATCTTCCTCCATGTCAACGGGCGTGGCGCGACGGCCGGTTGTGTGTCGGTGCCGGACGCGGCCATGCGCCGGATCCTGGCCTGGGCCGACCAGCACCGCGACCCGCACATCGCCATCGGCACCGCTTCGGGACGCACGGCCGTCACGCGCTACTGACCGGGCTCGGCCACGTCACGGATTGCACAACCGCCCCTCGAGTTGAACTCCACGCGCCTCGTATGCGTATCCCCGTACGCGAAGAGGTACAGCCGAGGAGCAGTCGTGGCGATGTTGCAGAGCGGTCGGGCCGCAAGACGCCAGACCATGCGGGCGATCCGGCCCCAGCGTGACCCGGCGGTGGCGCTGCTGGCCGTCGCCTGGGCAGGGGCGGTGGCCGTGCTGTCCCTGTGGTGGCAGAACACCGCGGTGGTGCATATGACCACCGCCGAGTGGCTGATCGGTGCCGGAAGGATCACCGGTCTGCTGGGCGGATACATGATCGCGCTGGTGGTGCTGCTGATGGCACGCGTCCCGGCGCTGGAACGGCGGGTGGGTTCCGACCGGGTGACCCGCTGGCACGCGATGAGCGGCCGCTACGCGATCAGTCTGATCGTCGCGCATGTCGTGCTGACCGTCTGGGGGTACGCCGTCCAGGCCCGCACCGGCCTCGTGGAGCAGACCGTCACCGTCGTCGTCGACTTCCCCGAAATGATCAAGGCGGCGATCGGCACCGGGCTCCTGCTGCTCATCGGCTTCGTCTCGGCCGGGGCCGTACGCCGACGGATGTCGTACGAGACGTGGTACTACCTGCACCTTCTCACCTATGTCGCGGTGTATCTGACCTTCTGGCACCAGCTGGCGACGGGTGCCGAGTTCGTGGCGAACCCGATGGTGCGCACCGTCTGGTACGTGCTGTACGGAGCGGTCGGCGCGCTGCTGCTCTGGTACCGCGTCCTGTCGCCCGTCCGGCTCAATCTCTGGCACCGGATGCGGGTCGAGTCGACCGTGGACGAGGCACCCGGTGTGGTCTCCGTGCTGATCACCGGGCGGCGGCTGCACCGGCTCGGTGCCGAGGCGGGTCAGTTCTTCCGCTGGCGGTTCCTCACCAAGGGGCTGCGCTGGAGCGCCAATCCGTACTCGCTCTCCGCCCCGCCCCGCCCCACCCTGATGCGTATCACCGTCAAGGCGGTCGGGAAGCACAGCACGGCTCTCTCCCGGCTGGAGCCGGGGACGCGGATCTGGGCAGAAGGCCCCTACGGAGCCATGACCGCCGGCCGCCGGAGCCGCAACAAGGTGCTGCTGATCGCGGGCGGCGCCGGGATCACCCCGCTGCGCGCGCTGTTCGAGACGCTGCCCGGCGGCCCGGGCGACCTGACGCTGCTCTACCGGGCCAGCAAGAGGCAGGACCTGGCGCTCTGGAACGAGCTTGAGCAGATCGCTCAGCGCCGGGACGCACAGCTGATGTACGCGGTGAACGGTCCCGACGGTGCCCGGCCCGAGATCACCGCCGAGCGGCTGACGGAGGTGCTGCCCGACATCGACGAGCACGACGTCTATCTCTGCGGGCCGCCCGGTCTTGCCGAGGAGTCGTACCAGGCACTGCGCGAAGCAGGAGTGCCGTCCCGCCGGATCCACCACGAGTCCTTCGAGATGTGAGGCCGTCCTTGAAGAGGAAACATCCGCTTCGCCGGATCATGATCGGCGCCGCCGCCACCGTGTCAGGTGTCGTCCTGCTGCTCGCACTGAAGCAACCGGGCAACACCGTGGCCGGGGCCTCGTCGCAGGCCGGGGCTCAGGTGCCTCCCGCCGGCTCGGCGTCCGCCGGGAACGGGGCCGGGGCCGCGGGGGGACAGACGGTGCTCGGTGACGTCGCCGGCACGCAGTACGGCGACGTCCAGGTCCAGCTCACGCTCAGCGGCGGCAGAATCACCGGGGCACAGGCGGTGAAGGCGCCCAGCGCCGACCCCAGGAGCCGACAGGTCGCCGCCGACGCGATCCCCAAGCTCAACCAGGCCGTGATGACGGCACAGAGCGCGCAGATCGACGCCGTCTCCGGGGCCAGCTACACCAGCCAGGGCTACATCAAGTCCCTGCAGAGCGCACTCGACAAGGCCGGGACTGCGGGGACTGCAGGGGCGGCGGCGGGCTCCGGCGCCGGGGATTCCGGCAGCGAAGACTCCGGCGCGCAGGCCGGTGCACAACCCGGAGCAGGGACGCAGCCCGGAGGGGACTCGGGCTCCGGTGCGGCCTCGGGCTCCGGCTCGGGCTCGGGCTCGGGCTCCGGTGGCGCACAGTCGACGAAAACCGTCCTCGGCGACGTGGCCGACACCCAGTACGGCCCCGTGCAGGTCCGGATCACGGTCAGCGGCGGCAAGGTCACCGCGGCCGACGCCGTCAAGGCGCCCAGCGCTGACGCCAACAGCCGGCAGATCGCCGCCAACGCTGTGCCCAGGCTGAACCAGGCAGCGGTCACGGCGCAGAGCGCGCAGATCGACGCGGTCTCCGGGGCCAGCTACACCAGCCAGGGCTATATCAAGTCCCTGCAGAGCGCACTCGACAAGGCAGGTCTGTGATGCCCGCCGGGGAGCGCCTGCGCCATGTCGAGCACTCCATGGGCACGGTCTTCTCGTTCGACATCCGTATCGCCACCGGCAGCGACTCTCCCAGGGTGCGCGCCGGACTCGCCGCCGCCGTGGCCGGTCTGCACCGCGTGGACGAGATCTTCTCGACGTACCGTCGGGGCAGCCAGCTCAGCCGACTCGCCCGCGGCGAACTCTCTCTCGGGGACTGTGTCACCGAGGTCGCCGAAGTGCTCGAGCTGTGCGCGGACGCGGAGCGGGAGAGCGACGGCTGGTTCACCGCCCGCTACGCCGGCGAGCTCGATCCGACCGGTCTGGTCAAGGGCTGGGCGGTGGAGTGCGCGGTCCGCATGCTCGCCTCGTCCGGTGCGGATTCGGTCTGCCTCAACGGAGGCGGCGACATCCAGCTGTACGGCGGCCCCTGGCGGGTGGGCGTCAGTGACCCGCTGCACCCGGGCGAGCTCGTCACGGTGATCGAGGCCGACGAGGGTCTCGCCGTCGCCACATCGGGCCCGGCCGAGCGCGGCTGCCACATTCTCGACCCGCACACCCGCCGGCCACCCGCCAAGGCGATGGCGTCGATGACCGTCGTCTGCCCGGGGCTGACCCACGCGGACGCCCGGGCGACTGCCGCGTACGCCATGGGCGGGCGGGCCCGCGACTGGCTGGAGGAGCTGCCCAATACCGAGGGCTTTGCGGTCAATGCCGACGGCAGCACCTGGCGGACCAGCGGATTCGCTCGCCACACGGCGAAGTTGACGGCCTGACGACCGGACCGCCGGCCTGACGACCGGACCGCCGGCGGCCTCAGCGGTCGTTCTGGGCCAGGCGCAGCAGATGGTCCGCGAGCGCCTGGCCGCCGTTCGGGTCACGGCTGATCAGCATCAGTGTGTCGTCGCCCGCGATCGTGCCGAGAATGTCGTGCAGTTCGGCCTGGTCGATGGCCGAGGCGAGGAACTGGGCCGCGCCCGGAGGCGTACGCAGCACCACGAGGTTGGCGGAGGCCTCGGCGGAGATGAGCAGTTCGGCCGAGAGGCGCCGCATGCGCTCCTCCTTGGCCGACTCGCCGAGCGGGGCCTGCGGGGTGCGGAAGCCACCCTCGCTGGGCACCGCGTAGATCAGCTCACCGCCGGTGTTGCGGAGCTTCACCGCGCCGAGCTCGTCGAGGTCGCGGGAGAGCGTCGCCTGGGTGACGCTCAGTCCGTTGTCCGCCAGGAGCTTCGCCAGCTGGCTCTGCGACCGCACCGGCTGCCGGTTGAGGATGTCCACGATCCGGCGGTGGCGGGCCGTGCGGGTCTGCGGTACGGCGGGCCCGCCGTGCTCGGTGTCCTGCGCCTCGGTCATCGTCGTCGTCTCATTCCCCGGATCGTCCTTCCCCGTACGCACCGTCGAGGATGCCCGGAAGCGCCTGGAGGAACGCGTCGACTTCCGCGTCACCGATGATCAGTGGCGGCATGAGCCGCACGACATCGGGAGCGGGAGCGTTCACCAGGAAACCGGCATCCTGAGCTGCCTGCTGCACCTGCGGTGCGAGGGGCTCGGTGAGCACGATACCCAGCAGCAGGCCCTCGCCACGGACGTGGGAGACCAGCGGGTGGCTGTGCTTGCCGTCGGCGCCCTCGATTCCGTCGCGCAGCTTCTCGCCGAGGCGCTTCACCTCGTCGAGAACTCCGTCGGCCGCGAGGGTGTCGAGCACGGCGAGTCCGGCCGCGCAGGCGACCGGATTGCCGCCGAACGTCGTGCCGTGCTGGCCGGGCCGGAGCAGGTCCGCGGCCTGGCCGAAGACGACGGTCGCGCCGATCGGGAGCCCGCCGCCGAGACCCTTGGCGAGCGTGACGACATCGGGCTCCACGCCCTGGTGTGCCTGGTACTCGAACCAGTGGCCGGTCCGCCCGATACCCGTCTGGACCTCGTCGAGGACGAGCAGCGTGCCGGTGGCCCGGGTGATTTCCCGGGCTGCCTCCAGATAGCCCTTGGGCGGGACGACCACGCCGTTCTCGCCCTGGATCGGCTCGATGACGACCAGCGCGGTCTCTTCGGTGACCACGGCCCGCAGCGCCTCGGCATCGCCGTACGGGACGTGTGTGACATCTCCCGGCAGCGGCAGGAACGGCTCCCGCTTGCCCGGCTGGCCGGTGAGGGCGAGGGAGCCCATCGTGCGGCCGTGGAAGCCGCCGTCGGTGGCGACCATGTGCGTGCGGCCCGTCAACCGGCCGATCTTGAAGGCGGCTTCGTTGGCCTCCGCGCCGGAGTTGCAGAAGAAGACGCGGCCGGGGCGGCCGAAGAGCTGGATCAGCCGCTCGGCGAGTGCGACGGGGGGCTCGGCGACGTAGAGGTTGGAGACATGGCCGAGGGAGGCGATCTGCCGGGAGACGGCGTCGACGACGGCGGGGTGGGCGTGGCCGAGCGCGTTCACGGCGATGCCACCGACGAAGTCGGTGTACTCGGTGCCGTCCGCGTCCCAGACCTTGGCTCCCTCGCCGCGTACGAGGGACAGCTTCGGCGTGCCGTAGTTGTCCGTCATCACGCCCTGCCAGCGCTGTGTGAGCTCCTCGTTGCTCATGACTCCCCCTCTAGCGGTAGCTGTCCGTCGGGCACGACCATCGTGCCGATGCCCTCGTCGGTGAAGATCTCCAGCAGGATCGAGTGCTGGACCCGGCCGTCGATCACGCGCGCGGTGTTGACCCCGTTGCGTACGGCGTGCAGACAGCCCTCCATCTTGGGGACCATGCCGCTGGAGAGGTCGGGCAGCAGCTTCTCCAGCTGGGTGGCGGTGAGCCTGCTGATCACTTCGTCGCTGTTCGGCCAGTCCTCGTAGAGGCCCTCGACATCGGTGAGGACCATCAGTGTCTCGGCGCCCAGCGCGGCGGCGAGCGCGGCCGCGGCGGTGTCGGCGTTGACGTTGTAGACATGGTTGTCGTCGGCGGAGCGCGCGATGGAGGAGATGACCGGGATACGGCCGTCCTGCAGGAGCGCCTCGATGGCGCCCGTGTCGATCTTGGTGATCTCACCGACGCGGCCGATGTCGACCAACTCGCCGTCGATCTGCGGCTGGTGCTTGGTGGCGGTGATGGTGTGGGCATCCTCACCGGTCATCCCGACGGCGAGTGGGCCGTGCTGGTTGAGCAGCCCGACGAGCTCACGCTGGACCTGACCGGCCAGCACCATCCGTACGACGTCCATGGCCTCGGGGGTAGTGACCCTCAGGCCCGCCTTGAACTCGCTGACCAGGCCGTGCTTGTCGAGCTGGGCGCTGATCTGCGGACCGCCGCCGTGGACCACGACCGGCTTGAGGCCGGCGTGGCGCAGGAAGACGACATCCTGCGCGAAGGCCGCCTTGAGGTCCTCGTCGATCATGGCGTTGCCGCCGAACTTGATGACGACGATCTTCCCGTTGTGCCGGGTCAGCCAGGGCAGTGCCTCGATGAGGATCTGGGCCTTCGGCAGCGCGGTGTGCTTACGGGCGCTCATGAGGAGTACGCGCTGTTCTCGTGGACGTAGTCGGCGGTGAGGTCGTTGGCCCAGATCACGGCGGAATCGGACCCGGCGGAGAGGTCGGCGGTGATCTTCACCTCGCGGTAGCGCATGTCGACCAGGTCCCGGTCCTCGCCGACACTGCCGTTCCTGCAGACCCAGACGTCGTTGATGGCGACGTTCAGCCGGTCGGGCTCGAAGGCGGCCTGCGTGGTGCCGATGGCGGAGAGCACCCGGCCCCAGTTGGGGTCCTCCCCGTGGATGGCGCACTTGAGGAGGTTGTTACGGGCGATGGAGCGGCCCACCTCGACGGCGTCGTCCTCGGTCGCGGCGTTGATGACCTCGATACGGATGTCCTTGCTGGCGCCCTCGGCGTCACCGATCAGCTGGCGGGCGAGATCGTCGCAGACGGTCCGAACGGCCTCGGCGAACTCCTCGTACCGGGGTGTGAGCTCACTGGCTCCGGAGGCGAGCAGCAGCACGGTGTCGTTGGTGGACATACAGCCGTCGGAGTCGACCCGGTCGAAGGTCTGCCGGGTGGCGTCGCGCAGCGCCTTGTCGAGCGTCGCGGCCTCGAGGTCGGCGTCGGTGGTGAGGACGACGAGCATGGTGGCGAGGCCGGGGGCGAGCATGCCGGCGCCCTTGGCCATACCGCCGACGGTCCAGCCGTCCTTGGTGACCACAGCCGTCTTGTGGACGGTGTCGGTGGTCTTGATGGCGATGGCGGCCTTCTCACCGCCGTGCGCGGAGAGCTCGGTGGCGGCCTTCTCGATGCCGGCGACGATCTTGTCCATCGGCAGCAGCAGACCGATCAGCCCGGTGGAGGCGACGGCGACCTCGCCGGCACTCTGGCCGAGCACCTCGGCGGCCTTCTCTGCGGTCGCGTGGGTGTCCTGGAACCCCTGCGGGCCGGTACAGGCGTTGGCGCCACCGGAGTTGAGGACGACGGCGGTGACCTCGCCGCCGCGGAGGACCTGCTCGGACCAGAGGACGGGCGCGGCCTTGACGCGGTTGGAGGTGAAGACGCCCGCGGCGGCGCGGCGGGGACCGTTGTTGACCACGAGGGCCAGGTCCGGATTGCCGTTCTCCTTGATCCCGGCGGCGATGCCCGCCGCCGTGAATCCCTTGGCTGCCGTGACGCTCACTGCATCTCCTTGTTCGTTTCTCCGCCCGCGCAGCACGGCGGTGCGGCTTTCGTCGTTGTCAGCAGCCCGGCGGCTGCGTGTGTGTCGCTCACGGAGCGACTCCGACCGTGGAAAGTCCGGTGTCCTCGGGGAGCCCGAGGGCGAGGTTCATGCTCTGCACCGCGCCGCCCGCGGTGCCCTTGGTGAGGTTGTCGATGGCGCTGATCGCGATGATGCGGCCGGCGGCCTCGTCGTACGCGACCTGGATCTGGACGGCGTTCGACCCGTGGACGGAAGCGGTGGCGGGCCACTGGCCCTCGGGGAGCAGGTGGACGAACGGCTCGTCCTGGAGCGCCTTCTCGTACGCGGTCCGTACGTCCTGAGCCGTCGTGCCCGGCTTCGCCTTCGCGCTGCACGTGGCGAGAATGCCGCGGGCCATGGGCGCGAGCGTGGGCGTGAAGGAGACGGTGACCCGCTCGCCGGCCGCCGCGCTCAGGTTCTGGATCATCTCGGGGGTGTGGCGGTGGCTGCCGCCGACGCCGTAGGGGCTCATCGAGCCCATCACCTCGGAGCCGAGCAGATGCGGCTTGGGCGCCTTGCCCGCGCCGGAGGTGCCGGAGGCGGCGGTGATCACCGCTTCGGGCTCGGCGAGCGAGGCCGCGTACGCCGGGAAAAGGGCGAGCGTGACGGCGGTGGGATAGCAACCGGGTACGGCGATGCGCTTGGTCCCTCGCAGCGCGGCACGGGCGCCCGGCAGTTCGGGGAGGCCGTAGGGCCAGGTCCCGGCGTGCGGCGAGCCGTAGAACGTCTCCCAGTCGGCCGCGTCCTCCAGCCGGAAGTCGGCGCCCATGTCGACGACGAGGACCTCGTCGCCGAGCTGCTCGGCGACGGCGGCGGACTGACCGTGCGGGAGCGCGAGAAAGACGACCTGGTGCCCGGTGAGTACCTCGGCGGTGGTCGGCTCGAGCACCCGCCCGGCGAGCGGGAGCAGATGCGGCTGCAGGCCACCGAGCTTCTGGCCCGCGTTGGAGTTGCCGGTGAGGGCGCCGATCTCGATCTCAGGGTGGGCGAGGAGCAGCCGGAGGAGCTCTCCGCCCGCGTAACCGCTCGCTCCTGCCACTGCTGCTCGTACCGCCATCGAGTCCTCCTCATTGATGGCATGACTATACGCACTGCTGCAGATTTATGCAATCGACTGGAGGGTGAGGGCGGCGACCTGGTGAGACCGGGCGCTTCAGTTGGCCCATGAGCGTTTTGGTTGGCCCGGGTGAGCGCTTGAGGTGGCACGCAGGGTAGCGGGCGGGCCGGCGCGCCGACCGAGGTTGGTATGCGGTGACGGCCAACCTCCTTGTCCGCCTGATGATCATTGCTGGGCACGCCGGGGGAGATCGCGAAGACCGCCGGCGGCAGCGGTGGCTCCGTCGAGCTTGCCGGCGGCAAGGAGATCGCCACTCCCTCGGCCCAGGTCGAGTTCGGGACCTACACCGTGACGCTGTCGGCCACCTACGACCGTCTTCCGGTGGCCGGGTCCGCCGCCCTTCTGGGGGTCGGCGCGCGGCAGCGGACGGTTCTGGGCCGCCCGGCGGTCCTCTACTCGGACCGCACCATCAGCATCAGCTTCCGCCTCGACGGGAGCGACACCGCCAGCGGTCCCGGCGTCCCGGCCCGCGCCCTCACCGTGGCCCAGGACGCGAAGGACAGCGGCGGCTCCTTCGAGGTGACCCTGTGGCGCGCGGACGGCGGGGTGCCGGACGACGCGGCGCTGCTCCGCGTCGCCGAGAAGGTGCTGCCGACGGTCCCGCGGTGGGCTGCCGACGGGTGACGGCCTCTGGCAGCGCCCCGGCATCCGGCGTTCCCGCCGGGGATGATGTCAGGCCACGTGCCGGGGAGTTCGGCGCCGCGCTGCTGGTCGCTCTCCCGTGCCTCAGCGGTGGTTGATTCAGGTGCGCGGTCCTTGCGTGAGCCGGTCGAGCTGCTTGTCGACCACCACGTCGAGAGGGAACCCGGGAGTGCGCTGCGCGCCGCGGTCGCTGAAGTCCACAGTGAGGGCGCCCATACGCACCAAGATGTGGCGGTCGATCAGCACGGTGTGATCCGGGCTGTCCATGCTCAGGTCGAAGGCGACGGCTTCGTCACCGAAAGCGGGAGCCTTCGCCACGGTGATCCGGGAATTGAGCTTCCCCTCCGGGGTCTGCCCCGCCAACGTCTTGCAGGTCTTGAGTCCTTCCGTGAGCCTTTGGAACTGCTCTGATGCCTCGGCGCCGTCATACGAGGCCAGCCAAGTCCTGCCGCCCCAGCGCTTGTTCTTCCACCAGAAGTCCTGGATCACGGACGTGGACGCGTCGTGCGCGACGAGCGCGTCGAACACCTCCTGGCAATCCGGGCCCGCTACCAGAACCCGCGGATCGTACTTGGGAACGGGACCCTGTACAGGCGCGCTGTCAACCTGCGGCACATCCCCCTCCCGCAGCAAGAGGGACTTCAACTGCCCGGCCGTCAGCGGCCGGGGTCCAGACGTCGATGGTGATGGTGATACGGACGCCGGTGCCGGATCCGTCGCCTCCGGGTCGTCGACCGAATCCTGCGCCGAACACCCGGTGACGACGAACAGCCCAGCAGCCACCGCCGCCCCTGCCGCTTTTCCGCACCTCGTCCACACCACCGCTGCCCCCCTGATCTGCTTCGCCTGCGACGGGCAGACACTACGGCCCTGCGACCTGGTTCAACTATCCCGACCAGCACAGATACCGCCCAGTGGTGACGACCGGGCGGCAACGCGCAGGTGAACGCCTGGCTATCGGGCTACCTGGATGGGTGCCGACGTGGCCGACTGGAACGCGTCGGTGGCACGGAAGTGGGCGCGGAAGTAGCCCGTCCGGCTGTTGGTGATATCTGCCGAGAAGGCGTTCCCGCTGCCGGACCAGCTGGCCTCCGTGGTGGCCACGTCGGTCCAGTGCTTGCCGTCACGGGAGAATTGGATGTGCACGTTGATGGGCGCAGGCGTCCAACCGTCGGGGAAGTCGATGGACCCCTGCACGTTCACCTGCTTGGCCCCGGTGCGGGTGGCCTCGAACGCGGTGAACTGTGAGGCCCGCAGGACGTTGATCTCGGCGCTCTGCGCGGAGGCCCCGGCGATGAACGGGTCCTCGCTGCGCGAGGTGAGCAGGAAGTGGCCGCCCTGATAGGGCGTGTGGGTGAGGCTGACCGTGCCGTCATCCGCGGTGGTGAAGTGGCCGACCGTCTCGGATTGGCCGCCCGGCGGCGGGACGAACAGGACGCCACCCTCCTGGCCGGCGAAAGACACCCAGCCCTTCGCGGTGCTGCGCTCCAGCTTCGCCGTGACGGTCACCTGCCCGCCGTAGTCGATGCTGCGGGCGGTGGTTCGTACGAGGCTCCAGCGGGTGGCCACCTGCTGGATGGCGATCTGCGTGGTCGGGGACTCGCCGTAGATGACGTCCGGGTACTCGTTGGAGTGGCGATAGACGGCCTGTACCGGCGCGGCGTTACTCAAACGCACCGAGGCCGAGAAGCGTCCCTGTGCGTCGGTCCGGGGGGTGGCGCTGGTCCAGTAGTCCACGTCGATGTCCACCGGGTGGTCCGCCAGGGGCTTCAGCTCGCGGGTTCCCGGCCAGCGCCCCTTCAGCACGCCTTCGACGGCGACGTCGCGATGATCGATGTCGATCTTCGTGCGATCCGTACGAAAGTCTTCGAACTGAGCGACCACGTAGTAGGCGAGGGAGCCCGCCGAGTTCCGGATGGTTTGGTCGCCGTCCGCGTCCGTGGCCTCGATATGGACCGTGTAGCTGCCGAGGGCGCCGAGCTTCAGCGGCTCCTTCGTGCGCCAGACGCCGTCCTCGGGCGTACCGGAGAAGAGCGCGAAGCTGTTGCCGCTCACGACTGCGACTTCCTGCTGCGTGGCGGCGGAGACGATGTGGGCCTTGATCTCGGTGATGGGGCTGTCGGAGCTAATGCCGACGGCAAGGGTGCCGAGGTCTTCCGAGACGCTGCTCGCCCATTGCACGTTCGGGGCCTGCCCGGGTGCGGCGTGTGCGGCGCTGGTACCGGTCAGCAGGAGCGCGGCCGCTCCGGCGACGGCCCAGACTGCGCGTGATCTGATCATTGGTGTCCCCCCAGAGACGCATGACTGAGTGCCCGGTCGGCAGAGCCAGCCTGTCGCTGGTGCGGCTCCCGTGGCTAAAGGTGTTGTATCCCATCGCACTGACATCGCGCCTCGGAGAATTCGTCGACGACGGTCCCGCTTCACTCCTGGGCGTCTCCGTTCAAGTCGCTCTGCCTCCGCGAGCCGGCGCCGCGCCAAGGCCTCTGGCATGCGGTTCAGTTGGCCCGACTGAGCGTTGCAGAGGCCCCCGCGCGGTGGAGCCGGGGCTTTGCGAGCGGCCCGCTATGTGAGTAGTCCGCGCATCACGGTCACGGGCAGCGCCGGGTTGGCGGCGGCGTGCTCGCCCAGTTCCCCGTCGGCGAGGAGGGCGAGCAGCCGCCGGCCCGGCAGCCGGGGATGGCGGGCCGCCCCCGCGCGGACCGCCGCGTTCGGGTCGCGGGTGAGCCGGTCGCCGGTTTCAGGCGCGAGTCCGGGGTCGAGGACGGCCAGGCGCCGCTCGCGGGGTGCGTCGGCATCCGCGAAGCGTGCGCCCAGTCCTGCGACGGGGAAGCGCGGGTGCTCGATCAGCAGGTCGCGGGCCCCGCCCTGGTGCTCCAGGTAGCTGCGCAGCAACAGTTCCGGCGGTGGCGCCGGGTGGTTGTGGGCGAGCAGCATCCGTACGCCCAGGTCGTCGTCCCGCGCGAGCAGTGCGACGAGCCCGGCGGGCAGCGCGGGGTCACGGGCGGCCCGTCGGCGCAGCAGTGGGTGGCGTGATCGGGCGTACACGGCGGATGCGGCCGGGTCGGGGGCCGCCTGGGCATGGTGTTCACACGGTCCGAAGTCCTCGTCGGTGTCCACCGTGTAGTCGATCGCCGCCCGCTCGTCCTCGCTCAACTCGGGCCGCAGCGAGATCGCGGTGCGCACCCGCGGCTCAGTGTCACGCGCAAGAACCTCCACGAGCGCGGGGGCGAGGTCGCCGCGGCGGGCGAGTTCCAGTCTGACCTTCGGATCGGGGTGCGCGACGAGCCCGGCGACGACGTCCGGCGGAGTGCTGTAGTTGTGGGCGAGTACCCACGAGTTGTCGGGGTGGGGGTCGCTCAGCAGCCAGTCGACGACGGTCCGCGAGAGGCGGTAGTTCACCAGGATCAGCCCGGTCCCGTGATTGCGCGGCACCGGCAGCGGACCCAGCCTGCGCTCCATCGCCTCCGCGTCGTCGGTCTCCAGCCTGTTCTGTGCACTCGCCCGTACCTGCGGGTGCGGGTCCTTCAGCAGCGCCGCCCGTTCGGCCACGGACAGGAACGTCCAGACGTTGGTGGCCATCTGCCGTATCGAGGCCAGGGGATGGCGGCAGTACGAGAGCTGGACTCGGAAGGGGATCTGCCGGGAGAACATCAACTCCTGCAGGCAGTCGTTGCCGTATGTCGTCAGCATCCGGTCGATCACCCAGTCGGGGAGCGGACGGACGGGCCGCGTCTTGTCCGGGCGGCCGGCGAGGCGGGCCTGGACGAGCCAGTCAGGATCGTCCACGAGCAGCCCGCGCACCTCGGGGTCCACGAAGGGGTTGCGGGCCAGGGCCCCTCTGACACGGGGGTGCGGGTGCGTGACGATCGCGGCGGTCACCTCCTTGGGGAAGGAGGCGCGCCGTGAGGCCAGCGCGTACCAGGCGCTCTCGTACTCCGGTTCCAGCAGCCGCAGCAGCAGGTCGGCCGGGGTGGCAGGGTTGACGGCAAGGCCATCGAGCAGTGCGGTCATGCCACGGCCCCCTTCCCGGCCGCGTCCTGCGCTTCGTCCGGGCCGTCGCCATCGTGGTTCCCGCCGCACTCGGAAAATGGGACGGGCTCGGCCACCCACCCGGCCGCCATAACCAGGCGCGAAGTGCGGTGGACGGTCGGGAAACCGAAAGGGCGGTCGAAGGCGGCCTCGGCGGCCGGCAGCCCTATTGCGTCCTCCAGTTCGGCGCGCGCCGGTCCGTCAGCAGCGTGTGCGAGGGAGGCGAGGAGCGGCCACAGGCTCGTGGCGGAGAGGACGGTCCCGCCGTGCCCCATCCCAATAGTTGCCCACTGCTCGGTGAGCCGGTTCATAGCGCGTACGGAACGTGCTGTCGGCTGCACGGCATCCCCCCGGTTCCATAAGGCACCGTGAGCGTCGATTCGTCCCCAACGCCCAGCTCACGACCCTCACCGCCACCCTAACCGACCGTGACTGTGCCTGTAGTTGGCCCTTCCGGCAACGTTCCCACCTGCCATCGGTACCTTGCCGACGCCCGCCCAAGGTTGTGAGACGTTGCGTTTCGGTTGGCGAGTTTGCAGTCGACCTGGTGGGTTGCGACTGAGGCGCCGCCGGCGGCCGCGCGGAGATCCTCGTCGGCTTCCCGGGGGGAGCGGGTCAGTTGCCGGGGTGGGCGGTTGCCCAGCCGTGTTCGAGAAGGGCGAAGACCTCGTCGGCGGCACGCCGCGGGTCGGGGTGCCGCCGAATGAGACCCCGGGCTTCCAGCGCGAAACGGGCAAGGGCGGCGCTGGTGACGTCGGCTTCGGGGGCGCCGACCTCCTCGGCGATGGCTCGTGCCACGGCCACTTCGTGACGCATCCACATGCGGTGGGCGTAGTCGCGCAGCGCCGGGGTGTCCTCCACCATGCGCATGAACGCGGCGGATCGTGGGTCCGCGACGGAGGCCTGCATCAGCAGGACGTGCTCGCGCAGGGCTTGCGGGATCGACTGGCCGGGGGCACGTTCGCGCACCGCGGCGACGAGTGCCGCTTCGAGGTCGTCGTCCTGGTCGAAGACCAGCGCCTCCTTGCTGGGGAAGTGCTTGAACAACGTGGTCACCGACACGTCGGCGGCGTCGGCGACGTCCTTGACGCCGACCTGGTCGTAGCCGCGGTCGAGGAAGAGCTGGAGCGCGGCGTCGGCCAGGGACCTACGGGTCAGGGCCTTCTTGCGCTCGCGGCGCCCGGTCGGTTCGGTCACCTGCACACCGTACCCCGAAGTGCACCCACTATGAAAGTGTAGTGATTGCACTTATTTAGTGAGTGTGCTTTCTTGGTCGCAGCGTGCCGGACCTCCCGGCAACTCGCCCACCTCCCGAGGGAGAGCCCCATGAACTCCGCCAGTGACCCCCGCGTCGCGATCGTCGGCGCCGGCCTCGGCGGCCTTGCCTGCGCCCGTGTTCTGCAGCTCCACGGCCGCTCCGTCACCGTCTTCGAACACGAGGCGTCCGCCGACGCCCGCCTTCAGGGCGGCACTCTCGACATGCATGCCGGCACCGGACAGGTCGCGCTGCGCGCGGCGGGCCTGCTCGACCGGTTCCGCGCCCTGGCTCGTCCTGAAGGCCAGGAGTGGCGCCTGCTCGACCCCGCCACTGCCACGGTCCTGTCTCATGAGGAGCCCGGCGACGCCGACGTCGACAGGCCGGAGATCGACCGGGGCCAGTTGCGCGGTCTTCTCCTGGAATCCCTCACGGCGGGCACCGTCCGGTGGGGCCGCACCGTCAGCGGGGTCGGCCTGCTCGGGGACGGCAAGCGCCGCCTGCTCTTCAGCGACGGCACCACTGAGGACTTCGACCTGATCGTCGGCGCCGACGGCGCCTGGTCACGTGTCCGCCCTGCCCTGTCCGACGCCACGCCCGGCTACACCGGTGTCACCTTCGTCGACATCGGCTTCGACGACTGCGACACCCGCCATGCCGCTCTCTCGCGGCTGGTCGGCGACGGCACCATGATGGCGAAGGCCGACAGCAAGGGCCTGTTCGCCCAGCGCAACAGCAATGGCCACATCCGCGCCTACATCGCGTTCCGCGCCCCGGAGAACTGGCACATGACCGCCGGCCTGGACCTTGGTGACACGGCGGCCGTGCGCAAGCACCTACTGACGGTGTACGAGGGCTGGGACGAGAGCCTGCTCGATCTCCTGCGGTACAACGACGGCGAGTTCGTCAACCGGCCTCTGTTCGCACTGCCCGTCCCGCACACCTGGGAGCACGTACCCGGCGTCACCCTGCTGGGCGACGCCGCACATCTGATGCCCCCTCTCGGGCTGGGTGCCAACCTCGCCATGCTCGACGGCGCCGACCTCGCCCACGCCCTTGCCACCGAAGCCGGCGTCGACGACGCCGTCCGTGCCTACGAGAGCGTCATGCTGCCGCGCTCGGCCGAGGCCGCCAAGGGCTGCGCCGAGGGACTCGACCACCTCATACCCCCGGCGGACTCCTGAGCAAAAGGTCCGCCGGTTCTGCCGGGCCGCACCAACGCCACCGGGCATGGCATGGAGCCAACGCTGCCCAGAGTCTCTACTGACTGAACTAACTCTGGAAACGTGTTCCGCACTCTCCACGATCCTCCTCATACACAAGGATGTGACTAGTCAACTTCTTGAGTATGATGTGGTGGCGGACGAGGAAGGGAAGGGCTGCTCCGATGGCCTTGCGACATGCTGTGCTGGCGGCGCTGCTGGACGGTGAGTACAGCGGATACCAGCTGGCGAAAGCGTTCGATGTCGGCGTCGCGAACTTCTGGCACGCCCTGCCCCAGCAGCTGTACGCCGAGCTGACCAAGCTGGAGAAGGAAGGGCTGGTCGCGGGTCGACAGGTGATCCAGGAGACCCGGCCCAACAAGCGCCTGTTCACGGTCACCGACGCCGGTCGCGCCGAGCTGGAGAAGTTTGCCGCAGGCGCATCGAAGCCCTCGTTCATCCGCGACGATCTGCTCGTCAAGGTCCAGGCCGCCGACCGCATCGGCACCGCGTCGGTGATCGAGCAGCTCGAAGAGCGAGCGTCCGCGGCCGAGGCCAAGATCGAGCTTCTGGGCAAGCTGCTGCGGAAGATGCGCGGCGCTGCGGACGAGGAGGAGTTCCTGCGCCGCGGCGAGCGGATCGGGCCTTACCTGACGTGCCTGCGCGGCCTGGCCTTCGAGCAGGGCCACCGGGACTGGTGCCTGCGGATTGCGGCGGTCCTGAGGGAAAGGCGGACGACTCATGCTGAACGGTGAATACCAGCGCTACGTCGCCCTGGGCGACAGCCAGACCGAAGGGCTGGGCGACGGGGACGACACCATCGGCCTTCGCGGCTGGGCCGACCGGCTCGCCGAGCACCTCGCGGCGGTCAACCCCGGGCTGCGGTACGCCAATCTGGCCGTACGAGGACGTGTCGCCGGCCAGGTCCGCGCTGAACAGCTGGGGCCCGCACTGGCCCTGCGCCCCGACCTGGCCACCGTCGTCGCCGGGGTCAACGACCTGCTCCGGCCCCGGTTCAACGCCGCAGAGGTGGCCGGGCACCTGGAAGAGATGTTCGCCGCGCTCACGGCCGCCGGAGCTCAGGTGGCGACCGTGACCTTCCCCGACGTGGGGAAGATCGCGCCGCTTGCCCGGCCGATCAGGTCCCGCGTGTTCGACCTCAACACCCGCATCCGCGCTGCGGCCGCCCGGCACGGGGTCGCCGTAGCCGAAACCGGCCGGCAGGCCGTTTCCACCGACCCACGGCTGTGGACCGCGGACCGACTCCATGCCAGCCCCCTGGGCCACGCGCGGATCGCCGCAGCCGTTGCCCAAGCCCTCCACCTGCCCGCAAGCGACGACGCTTGGACGCTCCCCCTACCGCCACATACGGTCCCCGCGGGCCGGCAAGCCGCAGGAGCCGAACTGCGCTGGGCGGCCGCATTCCTCGGCCCCTGGCTCGGACGCCGTCTGCGCGGTCGGTCCTCCGGCGACGGCCGCACCGCAAAACGCCCCCAGCTCCTGCCCCTGAGCGCGACGCCCGACTCCCCGGCAGACACCGGTCAACGGGAATCTTCGTAGGGACTGCGGCCAGGGCCGTTGGTGTGCTTCTACTGCTGGGGAGTCAGGGGTGGCAGCAAGCGCGGCCCATGCTCAGCTGACGGCTCCGGTACGGGCGTACCGGCCCGGGGTGATGCCCACGACCCGCTTGAAGTGCCGGGTGAGGTGGGACTGGTCGTAGAAGCCGGCGGCGGTCGCCACCTCGCCCGGCGGCTGTCCGTCGAGTAGCAGACGGCGGGCCAGATCGACGCGGCGGGACGTCATGTACTGGTGCGGGGCGATGCCGAAGGCGCCGCTGAAGGCACGTACGAGATGGGTGGGGTGGGCGTGGACCAGGCGCGCGGCCTCTTTCAGGGCGATGCCTTCAAGCAGTCGTTCGTCGAGGAGGTCACGCAGGCTCTGGGCGAGGCCGCCGTCGGGCCCCGCGCTGCCGAGGGCCAGCCTGGGGCGCAGATGCCGGCGCAGTCGCTCGCTGATGAGGGCCAGACGGCTCTCCGCCTCGAACTCGTCGCCCCTGTTCGCGAGGGCTGTGTGCAACTGTCCGACGCGTCTGCGCAGGACGGGCTCTGTGAGGTCCGGGCCGTCCACCGCCGGCCCGATGAAGCTCTCGTCCAGCTGTGTCATGTCGAGGTAGAGCACGCGCTTGCGAAAGCCCTGAGGGGTGGCAGGTGAGCCGTTGTGCGGGACCTGCGGTGGGAGCAGGCTCACGGTGTCGCTCGGGGTGCCGCGCTCGTAGCGGTCCAGGTCGTAGCGGACCGCACCGTCGTCGACGATCAGCAAAGTCCAGGCGTCGTGGACGTGCATGGGGTACGCGTGCTCGGTGAAGTGGGCGTGGAAGACCTCAACGACACCCGCGACCGGCGGGCGCCAAGCGGAGATCTCCTGCCGGGTCGTCACGCAAAGAACGTACAAGACGGAGAAGGCGTGCACCCTGGAGTCTCGAAGCATGAGAACCGAGGATGAGACCGAGGCCGAGGCCGAGGCCGGGGCCGGGACTGGTACTGGGGCCGGGGCCGGGACTGCGGCCGGGGATGCGAACGTGCCTGTGCGCTTCGAAACCAAGATCGCCGTCCTGCTGCGCGACGACCTTGAGTCCTGGCAGCGGCTGAATGTGACCGCCTTCCTGGTCAGCGGGCTCGGCACAGCGTCACCCGAGGTGATCGGCGAGCCGTACACGGACGCCGACGACACCTCGTACCTGCCGATGTTCCGCCAGCCCGTGCTGGTCTTCGAGGGGACGAAGGAGACGCTGACCGCCGCGCACGGTCGTGCGCTGTCGCGCTCGCTACCGAGTGCCGTGTTCACGTCGGATCTGTTCAGCACGGGCAACGACCGGGACAACCGGGCGGCTGTACGGGCCGTGCGCAAGGACCAGCTCGATCTGGTAGGGATGGCCGTTTACGGACCCCGCAACGCGGTGGACAAGGTCCTCAAGGGCGCGCGAATGCACCCCTGAGCGACTTCAAATCTCCCCGACCCCGATCACCGGTACTCGGTCAGGAACGCGGTCGGCCGGGTTGATCGGCTTGCGCCGCGTTCTTCTCCTTGATGCGCGCCGCTTCCTTCCGGACCTCTGCCTGGGTAGCGCGTTCCCGCTGCAGCCACTCGGGGCTGTCCTTCTTCAACGCGTCGATCTGCTCGGTGGTGAGGGCCTCGGTGACTCCGCCACGGGCGAGCCCCGCGATGGAGATGCCCAGCTTCGCCGCGACCACCGGCCGGGGATGCGGGCCGTTGCGTCGCAGTTCCAGCAGCCACTCGGGCGGATCGGTCTGCAGCGCATTCAACTCGTTGCGCGAGACGACACCCTCCTGGAACTCGGTGGGGGTGGCCTGGAGGTACACACCCAGCTTCTTCGCCGCGGTCGCGGGCTTCATTGTCTGGGTGGTCTGGTGCGACGTCATGGTGTCAAGAGTATCGAGCGTGTGAGCTACCTCCGACCACGACCGGTAACCTGGCGGAGTGACAGGCTCGGAAGTACCCCCTTCATTCCGGCTCGCTTATGTCCCGGGCGTGACGCCGACCAAGTGGGTGCGGATCTGGAACGAGCGACTGCCCGAAATCCCACTGACCCTCGTCGCGGTGTCCGCCGCCGACGCACCCGACGTGTTGCGGGGCGGCGGCGCCGACGCGGGTTTCGTGCGGTTGCCGGTCGACCGGACGGACCTCAGCGCGATCCCCCTCTACACCGAGACCACGGTGGTCGTGGTCCCGAAGGACCACCTCGTGGCCGCGGTCGACGAAGTGTCCGTCGGGGATCTGGCCGACGACATCGTGCTGCATCCCCTCGACGACTCCCTCGACTGGGAGCGTCTGCCGGGACAGCCCGCGAACGAACGGCCCGCCACGACGGCGGACGCCATCGAGCTGGTGGCGGCAGGAGTGGGGCTGCTCGTCGTCCCGCAGTCACTCGCCCGCCTGCACCACCGCAAGGACCTCACGTATCGGCCGGTCTCGGATGCCCCCGAGTCGCGCATCGCGCTCTCCTGGCCACAGGACGAGACCACCGAACTGGTGGAGGACTTCATCGGGATCGTCCGCGGGCGGACCGTCAACAGCTCACGCGGTCGCTCCCCGGCCCCGGCACCGGCCCAACCGAAGCCCAAGCGTCCCACTACAGGCGGCGCACGGCGGAAGCCCGCAGCCGGCAAGTCGACCGGTTCGACCGGCAAGAGCCCACGGAGCGGTTCCGGCGGCCCCAAGGGCGGCAAGCGCGGCAAACCTCGCCGCCGGTCGTAGCCCCCGCATCGCACATTCGTGGGCTTTGCGCCGGCCCGCCGACCCGAAGATCGCCAGGGGACCAGTTGCGGTTCTGTCCCGCAAGTGCACCGGGCCTGCGGCGACTTGACCTGGGCGGCACCGTAGGTGCCGGGACGGTCGGAGACGGCGCTCTCACCGGACTGCACGCGCCACAGACACCGGCGGCAGCGGACTCGGCCTCGCCATCGTCCATGACATCGTCACCGCCCACCACGGCAGCACCCACGTCGAGGACAACGCCCCCGGCGCGCACCTCGTCGTACGCCTCCCCGCCTCCACCAGCTGACCACTTTTGGCCCCGCACGTGTCGATCCGGCCGGAAGCCGTTCGTATAGAGGGTGGGAGACCGGCACGGGGCCGGCCTCGAACTCCAAGGAGAGACGCCATGAAGCACTACCTTCTCAGCGTGATCCAGCCGTCGTCCGCAGAGAAGCCCGCGCCCGAGGTGCTGGAAGAGATCAGGCGGGAGCTCGACGTCTTCCATCAGGAACTGAAGGCCGCCGACGCATGGGTCTTCGCCGGAGGGCTGCACGACCCGAGCACGGCCACCGTGGTCCAGGTCAAGGGCGGCGACGCCCTGATGACCGACGGCCCGTACGCCGAAGGCAAGGAGCACATCGGCGGGCTGTGCATCGTCAAGGCGCCCGATCTGGACTCCGCACTCGAATGGGGCCGTAAGGCCGCCCGCGCCACCACGCTCCCGATCGAGGTACGGCCGTTCCTGGGCGAAGCCGCGGAGTGACACCCGATATGCCTGCCGGGACCGTCGCGGAGATCGAGCGCGTGTTCCGTACGGAGTACGGGCGCGCGGTAGCCGTCCTGGTCCGCCGCTTCGGCGACATCGAGATCGCCGAGGAGGCGGTCCAGGACGCATTCGCCGCGGCGGTGGAGCGGTGGCCGGCCACCGGACTGCCGCCGAGCCCGGCCGGCTGGATCATCACCACGGCCCGCAACCGGCTCATCGACCGCATCCGCCGGGAAGCGTCCCGCGAGGACCGGTACGCCCAGGCCGCACTGCTGCACAACGTCGACGAACCGGCCGAGGAGCATCCTGTGCACGACGACCGGCTGCGCCTGATCTTCACCTGCTGCCACCCCGCGCTCGCCCCCGCCTCCCAGGTCGCTCTGACGCTTCGGCTGTTGGGCGGGCTGACCACCGCGGAGATCGCGGGTGCGTTCCTGGTGGCTGAGCCGACCATGGCCCAGCGGCTCGTCCGGGCCAAGGCCAAGATCCGCGACGCTCGGATCCCCTACCGGGTCCCGAAGGACGCCGATCTCCCGGACCGACTCCGGCCGGTGCTGGCCGTCGTCTACCTCATCTTCAACGAGGGCTACACGGCCGGCTCGGGCGAGCGGCTGGTGCGGGAAGACCTCTGTGCGGAGGCCATCCGGCTCGGACGCCTCCTTGCCGAGCTCATGCCCGACGAGCCCGAGGTCAAGGGGCTGCTCGCACTCATGCTGCTCACCGAGTCGCGCCGGGCCGCCCGCACCACGCGGGACGGCGGCCTGGTGCTGCTGACCGACCAGGACCGCGGTCTGTGGGACCACGATCTCGTCGCCGAGGGCCAGGTCCTCGTCCGGCAGTGTCTGAGGCGCGGTCAGCCCGGCCCGTACCAGATCCAGGCGGCGATCAACGCCGTCCACAGCGACGCGTCGGTCGCGGCCGCCACGGACTGGTCGCAGATCCTGCGGCTGTACGACCAGCTGCTCGCGCTCGCCCCGAGCCCCGTCGTAGCCCTCAACCGCGCCGTCGCGGTGGCGGAGGTCGAAGGCCCGGGGGCGGGACTGGCCCTCGTCGACAGTCTCGACCTCGGCGGCTTCCATCTCTTCCACGCCATCCGGGCCGATCTGCTGCGGCGCCTGGGCCGCGACAGCGAGGCGGCACTCGCGTACGAGGCAGCGATCGCCCGCACCGAGAATTCGGCCGAGCGTGACTTCCTGCGGCGCGGTCTCGAGTCGCTGAACCGCGCCTGACCGCTCGACCGCGCGCGACGACTGCCCCGTCAGCTACCCGCTTGGTGCATGCCCGCGGTCACCACCGCGGTGCCGGCGGCCGGTCGCCGTTCCTGCAGGGCGATGATGTCGCCGGGTACGAGGGTGGCGCCGCTGCGGGATCGAGCGGCAGCAGCCGGACGCGCGCAGCCGCCCGGGGCCAGCTCGGCGCGGAGGAACCCGTGGCGCAGCTCGCTCTGCCGCCACCGGCACCAGGTCGCTGTACGGTCCTGGCCCAGCTGACGGGCGGCTTCCGCGAGCAGCTGGGTCTGCGGCATGGCGGAGATCCTAAATCGGGCAAAAGCATCGGGCGGAGGTGCGGGCACGGTCAGGCGGCCGCCTCCAGGCGCAGGCTCCAACGGCCCGCCTGGCCGGTCAGGGTGACAGTCGACAGCGGGCGGACGTCCACATTCCAGTACGCAGAGGGCGGCATCCTCAGCGCGTACACCAGCGCCGCCCGTACGACGGCCGGCTCGGCGACAGCGACGATGGCACCGACGTCCTCGGCGGGCCTGGTGTCCAGCCAGCTCCCTATGCGCGAAATGAACGCGAGCAGCGGCTCGCCGCCGTGCGGCGCGGAGCGCGGGTCGGCGAGCCAGGCGTCGACGGCGTCCGGCTCCCTGGAGGTCACCTCCGCGAAGGTGAAGCCGCGCCAGCGGCCCATGTCGCAGTCGCGCAGTGCCGGCTGGGCGATCGGCGCGAAGCCGAGCGCGTCGCCGGTCGCCCGGCTGCGGGCGGTCGGCGAGCAGTAGCGCAGCTCGGCGACGTTCAGCGGCACGAGGGCGTGCGCGGCGAGCTGCATCTCGTGCCATCCGGCCTGATCGAGCGGCCGGTCGTCGTCGAAGCGCTCGGCGAGCAGGGCGGAGCTGCGGGCGGCAGCGACCAGCGTGATCCGGACACTCATGGCGTGATGGTGGTTGCGAAAGCCGCGCAGGTCAAGAGGTCACTGATGGCCGAGCGACATCCAGTTCCCGGGGTGCTGGAGGGCCTGGAAGCCGATCTTCTCGTAGACGCCGTGGGCATCCTCGGTGGCGAGGAGGATACGGCGCAGCCCGCACGGGGCGAGGTGATCGCGGGCGGCGGCGACCAGCGCGGTGCCGAGCCCCTTGCCGCGGGCGGCCCGGTCGACGTACACATCGCAGAGCCAGGCGAAGGTGGCGTGGTCGGTGACGACACGGGCGTACGCGACGAGCTCACCCGAAGTCGTCTCGTACGCCGCGAAGTTGAGCGAACCGGCGATGGCCAGGTCCTGCTTCTCACGGCTGCGGCCCAGCGCCCAGTAGGCATCGGTGGAAAGCCAATGGTGGATGCGGGCGGCGTCCAGGCGGGCGGGGTCGGTGGAGATCGTGTACGTGCCGAAGGTCGTCTCGTTCATGGCGGGAGGCTCGCAGGCCCGGGGCGGTTCGGTCGAGCTGTTTTCGCGGGCGCGGCAGGACCGTTGTCGGTGGCGGCTGCGATGCTCGTGCTGGTTCGAGGACGGCGAACTGCGCCTCCACTGCGACCCGCTGTTCCCCTACGGGCGCGACGGCAGCGATCCCGACAGCCTCATCGGCACCATGCGGAAGGTGGGCTTCGACCTCTGCGGACAAGACGGCCGCGACGACGAGTTGCACACGGAAGCCGCGTTCGCGCCGGCCGAGCGGATCACGGGGGTGCTACTGACGCCGGAACTCCTCAGGACGGCGGAGTTCGTGTGCGGGACGGCGCCGCTACCGGCCCGCCGACAGTCTCGCGGCCCGGCACCAGCACCTCGTCGCACGCGGTCCGCAGCCGCCGTACGCCCTCGGCGATCTCGGCCGGTCCCGCCACGCCCGCGAAACTCAACCGCACATATCCCGCAGGGGGTTCGGCGCAGAAATAGGGGCGGCCGGGTGCGACGGCGACGCCCGCGCGCAGGGCCGCGGAGAGCAGTGCGGCCTCGTCCGCGCCGTCGGGAAGCCGCAGCCAGAGGTGGTAGCCGCCGGACGGGACGTGGGGCAGGGTCAGTTCGGGCAGATGCCGCAGCAGGGCGGCGGTCATGGTGTCCCTGCGCACCTTCAACTCCGCGGCCACCGTGCGGAGATGACGGTTCCAGGCGGGTGCGCCGACAAGTTCCAGGGCTGCTTCCTGGAGCGGGCGCGGTACGAAGAAGTTGTCGACGACTTGGATGGCGCGCAGCCGTTCCAGGACGGGGCCGCGGGCGGCCAGCATCCCCACCCGCAGGCTCGGCGACGTCGCCTTGGTGAGCGAACTGACATGGACGACGACGCCGTCGTGGTCGTCCGCGGCGAGCGGCCTGGGCAGCGGGCCCGCGTCCTCGTGGACCAGGCGGCGCGCGAAGTCGTCCTCGACGACGAAGGCGCCTGCCGCGCGCGCGATGCGGAGCACTTCAGGACGGCGCTCGGCTGCGAGCACCGCTCCGGTCGGGTTCTGGAAGAGCGGCTGGCAGACGAAGACCCGGGCACCGGTGGCTTGGAAGGCTGCGGCGAGCAGTTCCGTACGTACGCCGCGGGCGTCGATCGGGACCGGCACAGGCCGCAGTCCGGCGGCGCGTGCGATCGCCAGCATGCCCGGATAGGTGGGGGATTCGACGAGCACGGGGGCTCCGGGCGGGGCGAGCGCGCGCAGGGCTGTGGTCAGTGCGGACTGGCCGCCTGCCGTGATCAGTACATCGGCGGCTCCCCTGGTGTCGCCGAGACCGCGGGCGAACCACTCACGCAGTTCGGGCAGCCCGTCGGTGGGCGGCCGGCCCCAGGCCCCGGGCCGCCGCCCGGCCCGCGCCAGGGCCGCGGCCATCGCCTGCTCCGGTTGGAGGCTGGAATGCAGATAGCCGCCGTTGAACTCCACGACACCGGTCGCCGGCGCGGCGAGGGTGGCCAGGACCCCGGAGGCATCAACGGCGCGCGGCACCAGCTCGGTGGCCGCGTCGGCGCTGAGGGTGACCTCCTGCCAGGAGGTGTCTTGGGGCGGCGGGGTGTCGGTACGGGGCTGCGCCCGGAAGGCTCCGGCGCCGGGCCGGGTGACGACCAGTCCCTCGGCGGCAAGCTGGGCGAGCGCGCGCGAGACGGTCACCGGAGAGACCCGGAAGCGCTCCACGAGCGCCCGACTCGACGGCAGCTTTCCACCAGGCGAGTAGCGGTCGAGCTCACGCTTCAGCGCATTCGCCAATTCCGTCACACTGCTACGCTCATGCATGACAGCACAGGATAGCGCTACTCCCACCGCCTCGATAGCGGTCAGCAGCGGCACCCTCCAGGCCGCGCTGGGCGTCCTCGCCTTCTCGCTCACCTTTCCGTCCACCGTCTGGGGCCTGGAGAGCTTCGGCCCCTGGTCCCTCGTCGCCGTACGGAGCGTGCTCGCCGCCGTGGTCGCGGGGGGTTTTCTGCGGGCGATGCGCGTGCCGCTCCCCGACCGCCGCCACTGGGCGGGGCTCATGGTGGTGGCCGGCGGTGTGGTCGTGGGCTTTCCGCTGCTGACCACACTCGCCCTGCAGACCTCCACCACCTCGCACGCCGCCGTGGTGGTGGGACTGCTGCCGCTGACCACCGCCGCCTTCGCGGCCGTGCGCACCGGCCGCCGCCCGTCCCGCACCTTCTGGCTTGCGGCGCTCGCCGGGGCCGCCGTGGTGATCGCGTTCACCGTGCAGCAGAGCGGTGGTGCGCTCCAGACCGGCGATCTGTACCTCTTCGGAGCCCTGCTGGTCTGCGCGGCCGGTTACACCGAGGGCGGCCGCCTGGCCCGGGAGATGCCGGGCTGGCAGGTGATCGGGTGGGCGCTGATGCTCTGCCTGCCGCTGACGCTCACCGGATCGGCCGTTGCCCTGGCCTTCGAACCGGTGCGGCTGACGGCCCACGGCGTGATCGGGCTGATCTGGGTCGCCGCCGGCTCGACCTTCTTCGGCCTGTACGTCTGGTACCGGGGCATGGCCTCGATCGGCATCGCCAAGGCCAGCCAGCTCCAGCTCGCGCAGCCGCTTCTCACTCTGGTCTGGTCGGTGTCCCTGCTGGACGAGCCGCTCTCGCCCGCCGCCCCGGTGGCCGCGGTCGCCGTCCTGGTGTGCATCGCGGTCACCCAGCGCGCCCGCAGCTGAAGGTGCAACTCTCGCACCCGGCCGTAGACTCGAAACACCACCGGACCACCGCCTTCGAGGAGGTCACTCCTGATGCAAGCGAATGTGGGCGACACACTGCTGATGCACGGCAGGACCGTGGGGCAGCACGACAAGCAGGCCGAAGTCGTCGAGGTACTGGGGGCCAAAGGCACTCCTCCGTACCGCGTTCGCTTCGACGACGGGCACGAGGCGCTGATGTCTCCGGGCCCCGACTGCGTCGTGCGCCACCACGAACAGCCTTGACTCAGCCCGGGGGACGCACCCTGGTCGGATAGTGATCGGCCACCACTTTGGCCATCGCGCCGACCGGATCAGTCATGACCTCTTTGGCCGAGAAGAAGCAGTGGCCGCGGACATCGGTGTATCCGCGCGCCAGCGTGAGGTGGCGGGACAGTTCAGCGGGGTCCCGCCAGGGTGCGGGCTGGGCGGGGTCGCCCGCCTTGTAGAGGGCCTCACCGGCGTAGAGATGGACGCCCGTGCCCCGTACGACGCTGTTCCACCAGGGCAGCAGCTTGGCGTAGTCGGCGGCGGCGAAGCCGATGTTCCAGTAGATCTGGGGGGCGATGTAGTCGATCCAGCCCTGCTTCACCCACTTGCGGGTATCGGCGTGCAGATGGTCGTAGGTCTGCACGCCGGCCTGGGTGTCGGAGCCGAGCGGGTCGGTCGCGGCGTTGCGCCATACGCCGAAGGGGCTGATGCCGAAGCGGACGTTCTTCTTGGCCTTCTTGATTCTTTCGGCCATTTCGCGCACCAGCCGGTCGATGTTGTCGCGCCGCCAGGCGGCCTTGTCCGGGAAGCCCGCGCCGTAGCGGGCGTAGCTGGCGTCGTCGTCGAAGACCTGGCCGGCGACCGGATACGGATAGAAGTAGTCGTCGAAGTGGACGGCGTCGATGTCGTAGCGGTGGACGGCGTCCATCATCGCGCGCTGGACGAAGCTGCGGACCTCCGGGATGCCGGGGTTGTAGTAGAGCTTCCCGCCGTACGGAAGGACCCAGTCGGGGTGGACCCGGGCCGGGTGGTTCGCGACCAGCCGGGACGGGTCGGTGTGGTTCGCGACGCGGTACGGGTTGAACCAGGCGTGCAGCTCCAGACCGCGCCGGTGGGCCTCACGCACGGCGGTGCCGAGCGGGTCCCATCCGGGGTGCTGTCCCTGGACGCCGGTGAGGTACTGGGACCAGGGCTCGTACGGTGAGGGCCACAGGGCGTCAGCAGTCGGTCTGACCTGGAAGACCACGACGTTCAGCCGGCGGGCTACGGCCGCGTCGAGGTGGGCGAGGAGTTCCGCGCACTGCTCGGCGGCGGTGAGGCCCGGCCGGGAGGGCCAGTCGCGGTTGGCTACG
Source organism: Streptomyces sp. NPDC002730 (assembly GCF_042888805.1). Taxonomy (NCBI): domain Bacteria; kingdom Bacillati; phylum Actinomycetota; class Actinomycetes; order Kitasatosporales; family Streptomycetaceae; genus Streptomyces; species Streptomyces sp. NPDC002730. Next base: position 5,236 of record NZ_JBIAQG010000016.1, on the reverse strand, counting down.
CTCGCTAACCACATGCCGCGGAATTCCCGGCTCGGCCCGTGCCGGCGGCGACCTGCCCGGCCGGCCGCCGGCGCGGCTGCCGCGTCCCCGGCCGTCGTCAGCGCGGCCAGCACTCCGGCCGCTGTCACGACAAACCCTCTTCTTCCGATCTGCCTCATTTGTCGCCCCCTGCGTTTTCGGTGCCGGCCGCCGTATCCGCACAGCATGCCCGCCCCTGACGGTCGTGCACACATGCATCCGGAGTAACGTCGTGGGGTCGAGGCGGGCGCCGGGAATCACACGGGGGGCCCGTCCCCCGGCCTCCGGCCGGGGAGACCCCGGACACAGGATCAGCGAAAGGCACGAGGTGACGGACTCAATGGCCGACATTGCACGCGTCGGAGTGGTGGGCTGCGGCCAGATGGGCGCAGGCATCGCGGAGGTGTGCGCCCGCAGCGGCCTCGAGGTGAAGGTCGCCGAGACCACGGGCGAGGCTCTGGAGATCGGTCGCACCCGGCTCTACAACTCCCTCTCGAAGGCCGCCGAACGCGGCAAGATCACCGAGGAGGAGCGCGACGCGACGCTGGAGCGGCTGAGCTTCACCACCGACCTCGGGGAGTTCGCCGACCGCGATCTCGTCATCGAGGCCGTCGTGGAGAACGAGCAGGTCAAGACCGAGATCTTCCAGGTGCTCGACCAGGTGGTGACCCGCCAGGACGCGATCCTCGCCTCCAACACCTCGTCCATCCCGCTGGTGAAGCTCGCCGTCGCGACCTCCCGGCCGGACCAGGTCATCGGCATCCACTTCTTCAACCCGGCCCCGGTGCAGAAGCTCGTCGAGCTGATCCCGGCGCTGACCACCTCCGAGGAGACGATCAAGCGCTCCGAGGCCGTGGTCCAGAACGTGCTGGACAAGCACCCGATCCGCGCCCAGGACCGTTCGGGCTTCGTGGTGAACGCCCTCCTCATCCCGTATCTGCTCTCCGCGATCCGGATGTTCGAGTCGGGCATCGCGAGCCGCGAGGACATCGACAACGGCATGGAGCTCGGCTGTGCCCACCCGATGGGCCCGCTGAAGCTCTCCGATCTGATCGGCCTGGACACCGTCGCCTCGGTCGCGGACTCGATGTACGCCGAGTTCAAGGAGCCGCTGTACGCCGCTCCCCCGCTGCTGCAGCGGATGGTGGACGCGGGGCGGCTCGGCCGCAAGACGGGTTCGGGTTTCTACCCGTACTCATGACGGGACCGGACTCGCCACACCCGTGATGGGGTCGTACTCCTGATTCACACGGAGTGTGCGGGGCGTGCCCGCATATGCCGTGCGCACACGCTCCCGCCCTCCGACCAGGGAGAGTTGACTCGGTTCCGCTCAGTCAAGGGTCCGCTGCACAACTTTCCCGAAGGAGGAGCCAGTCCGTGACCAACGACCCTGATCATTTAGTGGTCGTCGAAGAGTTCGCTGAGTTACGCCGCAGCCTCGACGTCGGCCTCGCCCGGATAGACGGGCATCTGGCGCTGCTCGCGCAGCGCAACGGCCAGATCGACCGGGAGCTGACCGATCTGGCCGCGCGCGTCGGGGCACTTGAGCAGTCCAGGTGGCCGTTGCCCGCCGTTGCCGCGCTGACCGCGCTCGGAGCGCTGGCGGTAACGGTGTGGCAGGCGATCGGCCGATAGCCGCCGGGCGTCAGCCCAGCCGCAGATGGTGAAGCATCAGCAGCCCGGCCGCCATATTGGCGGCCGGGACCTCACCGCGGGCGATCATGTCGGGTACCAGCTTCAGCGGTATCCATTCGCGGCGCGAGGACTCGAAGTCGTCCTCCGGATGCCCGATGTACGTCGCGTCCTCGGACCAGTAGAGGTGGTGCCGGGCGTCGGTGAGGCCGTTGGACGGCTCGACGGTCAGGAGGTGCTGGAGGGGGCCCGGACGCCAGCCGGTCTCCTCCTCCATCTCTCTGGCGGCCGCGGCCGCGATGTCCTCGCCGTCCTCGACGACGCCGGCGGCTAGCTCCCAGCCCCAGCTGTTGGTGATGAAGCGGTGCCGCCAGAGCATCAGCACTTCGTTGGCCCGATTGACCGCGGTCGCGACGGCGACCGGGCGGAGCCGGATGAGGAAGTGGTCCAGGTGCCGGCCGTCGGGGAGCTCGACGTCGGCCAGGTTGACCCTGAACCAGCGGTTTTCATACACAGTTTGTTCGCTTAATTTCGTCCACTGCACGTTTCTGCCACCTTCCGACAAGTAGATGGCAATATCGCAGCAGGAGCTCGGTCAGAGGGGAACGCGCAGTGCCCCGTCGATGAGTTCGGCAGCCTCGTCGGCGTTGGTGCAACCGCTCGCCACGAGATGCTCGCGTACCGCCCGCAGCCGGTCCCGGATCCGCTGCGACTCCATCCCCTTGGCCCGCTCCACCATCTCCGCCGCCGTCTGCGCCGCCCGGTCCACCTCGCCCTGGCGCAGCTCGATCTGGCTGAGCATGGCGAGCCGGTGCACCCGGCCGCGGTCGTGCGCCGGGGTGTCGACGGCCGCCGCGGCATGCTGCCGTGCCGCCGTCAGATCACCGAGGCTGAGCAGGGCCTCCGCCACCTGGACATTCACCAGGCCCGGCTGGACATAGCCGGTCTCGTCCGGCTCGTACCCCGGACGGATCCGCTCCGCCTCCAGCTCCGCTCGCCGGATGCACCGCAAGGCGCTGCTGCCGTCGCCTAGATGGGCGTACGCCTTCGCCTGCATCGCGTACAGATCGGCGGCCAGCGCCGGAGTGAGCTGCTGTCCTGCGGCTCGCAGCGCCGCCTCCGCGAAGGCCACCGCCTGCCGGTGCTCCGCCATGAACAGCGACTGGTTGACCAGCAGCGCGATCACATACGCGCCAAGTCCCCGGTCCCCGCTGGCCTTTGCCAGCCGCAGCGCCTGGTGGAAGTAGCGCTGGGCAAGGCCGTGCGCGTTGGAGTCGTAGGCGCAGATGCCGGCCACGGACACCAGACCGCCTGTCGCGCGGTGCAGTTGGCGGCCGAGAGCGTCACTGTAGCCACCACGGAGCAGCGGCGCGGTCTCGGCGTTGAGGAAGCCGACAATGCGGGCGCGGGTGGCTATGCCGCCCGCCTTCCGGTACATCAGCTCGTAGTGCGCACGGGCGGCGCGCAGCATCTTTATGTCGGCCATGCTGACGCGTGTCTGCCCCGAGCGTGAGACGTCCGAGTCCTCCGGCGGGTTCTCCCACTCCCATACGGGCATGACGGCGGGGGTGCCGGTGACCGCGGGCGCCTCGATGATGTGCCGCCGCTGCTGTTCGTCGGAGCGCCACATCGCGGTGGCCCGCTCCACAAAGCCGGAGAGCGGCGAGCCCGGTTGCGTGACGGACTCGCCCGGCACTCCGAGGCCGATGTCGCCGAGGACGATCGCCCGGTGCAGCCGGCCGGCGAGCACCTCGCAGATCAGGTCGGGCACCTGGCCGCGCGGACGCTGGCCCTTCAACCAGCGTGCTACGGCCGTGTGTTCGTACCGCAGTGCCAGACCTCTTGCCCGGCCGGCCTGGTTGACCCGGGCGGCAAGGCCCGCGTTGGAGATGCCCGCCTCGTCGAGCAGGGCGTCGAGCAGGGTATTGGGCTGCATGTGCCCCTCCGGTGGCTCGTTGGGCTCAGCCTAGTAGAGGGCGATTCGCACGGGGTGTGAACCAAGTGCCCGCATCTGTGCCCCGCGCGCTCTGCCGCCACGTCGCCCGCACCGGTTGACTGGGGTGCCTCTCATAGAGGCGGCCGGGCCGTCGGCTCCCCCTCGTACAGTGCGACGGCCCCAGATTGCGTCGTCTGCCCTGCTGATCTGCCCGACACTCCGCGGCAGGGCGGGCGGCGCCGGCCGCATGGCAATCCCTTGGTTGCCGATCGCTGCACATGGCTGCAGATGACTAGCGATTGGAGGGTTCCGGCCGGGTACGGCGCAGGGCGGCATCTCCGGACTGCGCCGGTACCCGCGCGCGGTCGTTACGCAGCACCAGGAGTGCCACATCGTCGGCGAGACGACCGCCGGTGTGACGCAGCAACTCCGAGTGAACGGTGGCGATCACGGCGGCGGGCGACACCGGCGAGGCGAGCGCGGCATCGGTGAGCACGGCCTCCAGACCGAAGAACCTCCCCGCCGCGTCACGGGCGTCCGCCGCCCCGTCCGTGTGCAGGAACAGCGCCTCGCCGGACCGCAGCCGGGCACACCGGCGGACCGGCAGCTCGGCCGGCAGCGGGAACAGACCGAGCGGTGGCAGCGGGTCCGCACAGGCGAGCGGTTCGGCCCGGCGGCAGAGCCGGTAGGGCCATGGATGACCGCAGTTCAGGGCCAGTACGCCACCGTCCTGCCCGATCTCCAACAGCAGTACGGTGACGAAATCCTCCGCCGCCGGGCAGTCCGGCTCTCCCCCGCCGACCGCCGGATGCTCGCCCCGTGCCCGCTCCCGCAAATGCCGATGGATCGCCCGGTCCAACCGTCGTAGTACACCGCCCAGTTCGGGCTCGTCGTAGGCGGCCTCCCGGAAGCTGCCGAGAACCGCGGCCACCGCCCCGATCGCGGGCAGCCCGTGCCCGCGGGCGTCGCCAATGACGATACGCACGCCGTACGGGGTGGCCACGGCCTCGTACAGATCACCGCCGACCGCGGCGCCGCGGCTGACGGAGAGCTGGCCCGCGGCGAGGGTGAGTCCGGCGAGGCGGGGTGGCAGCGGCCGCAGCAGCACCCGCTGGGCGGCGTAGGCGATTTCGCGGACCCGTTTGAGCTCGCGGTTCAGCCCGTGTCGGACACCGAGGACAAGACCGGTGCCGACCGCGAAGAAGACGACGCCGGTGACGATCCGCTGTCCGAGGCTCTCCGGCTGGGTGGACGGGCAGGCGATCTTCCAGGTGAGCGCAGCGGCGCCCCATACGGCGGGAAGCATCAGAGGAAACAGTCGCCGTACCCGCGAATTGTCGGCGCGCGCGGACCTCGCCCACCACGAGGCAGGCAAGGGGCCTCCACCGGACCTGATACGGATCATGCGGATGGTCCCCTCATAGGCCCTGTCCGGCACGCAGGCAGGCCCCCACGGCCGGGACGATTCTGTCGATCGACCGGGCCCGGAAGGGACAACGCCCCACGTTCTCACCCAAATGAGTGAGGGGCGGGGCCGGGGGGGGGGGGGCGCCCCCCCCCCGGGGGGGGGGGGGGGGGCGCCGCCGCGGCGCCCCCCCCCCCCCGCCGGGGGGGGGGGCCCCCCCCCCGCGCCGGCCGGGGGGGGCGCCC